>CAZRPT010000119.1:0-1514 GCA_964601985.1 uncultured Verrucomicrobiota bacterium | reverse complement strand
CGGCGGCGCGATCCAGCAGGTCCAGGGGCGCGCGGTCGTCGCCGTATTCCACGTGGGGCACCTGTTTGAGGGCGGCCTCGACGGCGGCCCGGTCCACGCCGGCGCGACCCGCGACGCTCAATCCCACGGCCAGGGCCAGCGCCCCGGCGAAAGCAATGTTGCGAAAGTTCATGTGCGTTTTTCTGGGTAAAGGGTTCAGATGATCCACGGTTCGCGAATGGCGCGGGAGCGCATCCGGTTGGCCTGTTCGTCGCCGACGAATTCCTCCCGGTCCGGATTCCATTTCAACGGGCGGTTGAGGAACCGCACGATGTTGGCGATGTGGCCCACGGTGATCGAACGATGCGCGGTCTCCGCCGGCGAGGTGGGTTGCTGGCGGGACTTGACGCAGTCGAGGAAGTTGCGGACGTGGTTTTCGGCGGGGTAGCCCTTGCCGAAGTTGCGGTTGGCGCGCAGCGACGGCGGGTCGGTCTCGAGGTTGCCGTCGTCGTCCACATAGACCATTCCCTTCGTGCCCACGAACCGGACGTGCAGGGGCCATTTGCCCTTTTCAAAGATGAGCTTCACCCCGTTGCGGTAATGGGCCACCACGGTGCCCTGCCACGGTTCGAACTCGACCGGGCCGGTGCCGTCGGCGTGATTGGCCCACTGGCAGAGGTCCGCCGTGTGGCTGCCCCATTCGTTGATGGCGCCCCCGGAGAAGTCGAGGTTGTTCGACCAGAACCCGCGGGTGGCGTATTTCGCGTTGTACGGCCGCCACTGGGCCGGCCCGAGCCACTCGTCCCAGTCGAACTCCTCCTTGGGCGGCTCCGGCTGGGCGGGGAGGTTTTGGAAGGTCCACTCGACCGCCATCGGCGCCTTTTCCGCGTAAAGGGTGGTGAGCTTGCCCAGCCGCCCGTTGCGGGCCAGGTCCACCGCGAACCGGAACCGCGCGATGCTTCGCCGCTGGGTGCCGCATTGGAAGATGCGGCCGAAGCGTTTCATGGCGTCGCACACGGCGCGGCCCTCGGTGATGGCCACGCTCATGGGCTTCTCGCAATACATGTCCAGGCCGGCCCGCGCGGCGGCGATGGCCACGTGGGAGTGGTTGTTGTCGCCGGTGGCGATCAACACGGCGTCCAGGTCCGGCCGGGCGAGCAGATCCTCGTAACTCCGGTACACGGCGCAGTCGGTGTTGCCGTATTTTTCATTCACGGCCTTGCGGCCCAGCTCGCGGCGTTCCCGGCGGGCGTCGCAGACGGCCACCATCTGCACGTCCGGGTTGTTCATGAAGGCGCCCAAATCGTAGCGCCCCCGGCCGCCCTGGCCGATGACCCCCATTACGATGCGTTCACTGGGCGCCGCCCGGCCGCCCGCGCCCAGCGCCGAGGCCGGCGCCAGCCACGGCAGCGCCACCGCGCCGCCCACCGCCGTCGCCGCGTCCCGCAGGAAACGGCGCCGATTCAGAAGAGACTGTTTTGCTTTCATGGTGTGCCCTCCAGTCTAACCCCATCGCCGCCTGGGCAAAGTTATTT
>CAZRPT010000118.1:0-39594 GCA_964601985.1 uncultured Verrucomicrobiota bacterium | reverse complement strand
GACAATGACGAAGTGGCGGACGTCTTTTTCGCCTGCGCCGGTCCGGACTTTCTGTTCCGGGGCGGCGGCGACGGCAGCTTCACCAACGTGACGAAAACGACCGGCGTCAGCGGCGGCGATCAGGCAAGCCGCGTGGCGCTGTTCCTCGACGCCGATCATGACGCGGACCTCGACCTGTTCGTGGGCGGCGACGGCGGCCGTTGCCGGCTGTTCCGGAACAACGCGGACGGCACGTTCACCGACATCGCGAAGGAGGCCGGAATCGCGTGCGAAGGGGACCGCATCGTGGCGGCGCTGCCCGGCGATTTGGACGGCGACCGGGACGCCGATCTGGTGCTGCTGCGGCGGGGCGCGCCGGCGCGGGTCTTCTTCAACGAGCTGCTGGGGCGCTATCGCGAAGCCACCAACCGCCCGCCCGTCCGCGGCGATTGGGGCGGCGTGTTGCAGGATTTCGACGGCGACCAAATCCCCGACCTGCTGCTGGCGGGCGACCCGCCCGCGGCGCTGACCCTGTGGACGGGGGACGGCGACGGGCGGTTCCGGCAAACCACGGCCTTCGCGGCCGGCGGCACGAACGTCGCGCCTCAGGCGGTGCGGGCGGTGGACGTGGACCTGGACGGCGACCTGGACGTGGCGGTGTTCGGGGCCGAAGGGCGGCTTTTGCTGAACGACGGCCAGGGGCGTTTTTCCGCGCCGGTGGCGACGTGGTCGCAAGCCAGGGGCGCGTCCGCCGGAGTTTTGCTGGCCGAGGTCACCGGCGATTTCGTCGCGGACCTGGTCCGGACGGGCGCCGACGAAAACGGCGCGCCGGCGCTGCTCCTGATTCCCGGCCGGCTGGCCGGAGCGCCCCACGGCCTGGCGGTCGCCCTCACCGGCGTGCGCGGGCGCGACGGGCGGACGCGGAGCCCGGCCACCGGCTTCGGCGCGAAGCTCACCCTGCGGGCCGGCTTGCGCGAGCAGACGCGGCTTTACACCGGCTTGAGCGGCGGACCGGATCAATCGTGGCTGCCGGCGGAGTTCGGATTGGGCGACGCCACCCAGGCGGACTATCTGCGCATCCTCTGGCCCGACGGCGTGGCGCAGGTCGAAATCGGTTTGCGGGCCGGACAGACCCACAAGTTTTCCGAGCTGCAACGGAAGGTGTCGAGCTGCCCGGTGTTGTTCGCCTGGGACGGGCGGCGGTTTGCGTTCGTCACCGACTTCGCCGGCGTGGGCGGGCTGGGGTACTTCGCCGCGCCGGGCGAATACGCGCAACCGCAGGTCGAGGAACACGTGAAGATCGAGCCCGGCCAGCTCGCGCCCCAGGACGGCGCCTACGAGTTGCGCATCACCGAGCCGATGGAGGAGGTCGCCTACGTGGACCGGCTGGAGTTGCAGGTGATTGATCACCCGGCGGAATGGAGCGTCTTTCCCGACGAACGGCTCGCCATTACGGGTCCGCCGCCCACCCACCGATTGCTGGTGGTGAAAAAACGGCTCTGGCCGGTGCGGGCCCTCGCGCCGGGCGGCATGGATTGCA
The DNA here is from genome assembly GCA_964601985.1 of uncultured Verrucomicrobiota bacterium. Taxonomy (GTDB): domain Bacteria; phylum Verrucomicrobiota; class Verrucomicrobiia; order Limisphaerales; family J093; genus J093. The sequence continues at coordinate 38,075 of CAZRPT010000118.1, read as the reverse complement.
CCCGGAACCTCCGGTCGGTGGACCGGCGCTACGCCTACGAGCCGCAGCTGGACCGGCGGTTCATCGGCTACTGCCGCCCGCATTCGCTCGAGCTGGACTTCGGCGACCGGCTCGCCGGGCTGCGCGCCGACGAACCGGTGTTCCTCTTCCTCAACGGCTTCATCGAGTATCCCTACTCCTCGACCGTCTATGCGGCGGGCCAGGCCCGGGTGGGCTGGGACGCCATCCGCGTCGAAGCCGCCGGCGCGGACGGCGCGTGGCGCACGATCGTGCCCGACGCCGGCGCGCCGGGCGGCATGGCGCGGATGTTCACGGTGGACCTGACCGGCAAACTGGCCGGCGCGCGGAAGCTGCGGCTCACCACCAACATGGAGCTTTATTACGACCAGATCTTCCTCGCTCCGGTGGCCGGCGCCGACCAGGTGCGGGTGCGACGGCTCCCGCCGCAAACGGCGGACTTCCGCTACGTGGGCTTCGCCCTCGAGTTCTCGCCGGACGGGCAACTGCCGCTGATTTACGACTACGACCTCACCCAGGCCACCGCCCCCTTCCATGTCCAACGCGGCCCTTACACCCGTTACGGCCCGGTTACCGAGCTGCTCCAGGCGTTCGACGACCGTTACGTGATGGTGGGGCCGGGCGACGAGATCGCCGTGCGGTTCGACGCCTCGGCGCTGGAACCGCCCGCGCCCGGCATGACGCGCAGCTTCATCCTCGTGTCGCACGCCTACTGCAAGGACATGGACCTCTACACCGCCACGCCGGACACGGTGACGCCGCTGCCCTTCCGCGAAATGAGCCGCTACCCCTACCCGCCGGACGAACACTTCCCGGACACCCCGGAACTCCGCGCCTGGCGGCAGGCCTACAACACCCGCCGCGTGGAGTAACCGCCGGCCGGCCGGCGGAAATCCTGGGGAGCGAGGGCCCGAAGAGCCGAAGGAAGTCCGAATCCCGAGATCCGAAATCCGAAAAAAGTCAGCGGGACTTCACCACGAAGGGTGCGAAGGGCACGAGGAGGAGGAAACCTCCCGCCAGGTGGCGCCCGCGTCTCGCGGCTCGGCATCGTCGTCCCGCCGGAGCCTTCCGCGCGACCATCGCTCGCGGCCGGCTCAACGGCGTCACGCGCGGCGGAACACCCGGGACCACGAAGGACGCGCGAACGGAACGAAGGCCCCTTTTCCCGCGCGGCTCGACCCGCCGGAGACGGGTGCCATCCGGGGATGGGGGCTTCGTGTCCTTCGTGGTGAAAGCACGCGAGGGGAAGAGCGTGGCCGGCGTTTTCCGACCGGCTCTAAGAAGGCGGCAGGGCTTCGTAGGGGAGGGCGCGGAGCTGGCGGGTTCGCGGATCCCGGACCACCCACATGAGATGCTCCGAGGCCCGGGGGGAAAGCACGCGGGGATGACGTTGCCCGGCGGGAACCGAGGCCCATTGGCCGTCCGGCAAGGAATAAAGGGTGGCCACGCATTTCAAGCTGTGCGCGTCCCATATCCGCACCTGCCCATCGGCATCTCCGGTCACATAACGCCCGCGTTCCCCGTCCACCGCCACGCTCCAAATCCTGCCCGCGTGGCCCTCCAGCGTGGCCACGCATTTCAAGCTGTGCGCGTCCCATACCCGGAGGCGGCCGTCGGCACCGCCGGTGAGGTAACGTCCGCGTTCCCCGTCCACCGCCACGCTCCTAACCTCGCCCGCGTGGCCCTCCAACGTGGCCACGCATTTCAAGCTGTGCGCGTCCCACACTTGGAAGCGGCCGCCGTCACCGCCGGTAAGGTAGCGCCCGCGTTTCCCGTCCACCGCCACGCTCAAAACCCAGATCGCAGGTTCCTCCGGCATGGCCATGCATTTCAAACTGTGAGCGTCCCACACCCGGAGGCGACCGTCGGCACCACCGGTAAGGCAGCGCCCGCGTTCCCCGTCCACCGCCACGTTCCAAACCCCGCCCGCATGGCCCTCCAGCGTGGCCACGCATTCCCGGCTGTGCGCATCCCATATCCGGAGGTGGCCGTCGGCGCCGCCGGTGAGGTAGCGCCCGCGTTCCCCGTCCACCGCCACGCTCAAAACCTCACTCGCATGGCCCTCCAGCGTGGCCGCGCATTCCCGGCTGTGCGCGTCCCATACCCGCACCCGGCCATCAAGGCCGCTGGTGATATAGCGATTGCGTTCTCCGTCCACCGCCACGCTCCAAACCCCGTCCGCATGGCCCTCCAGCGTGGCCACGCATTTCAAGCTGTGCGTGTCCCATACCCGGAGGCGGCCGTCGGTGCCACCGGTAATGTAGCGTCCGCGTTCCCCGTCCACCGCCACGCTCCAAACCCCGCCCGCGTGGCCTTCCAGCGTGGCCACGCATTTCAAGCTGTGCGCGTCCCATATCCGGAGGCGGCCGTCGGCACCGCCCGTCAGGTAGCGCCCGCGTTTTCCATCCACCGCCACGCTCCAAACCCCGCCCGCATGGCCTTCCAGCGTGGCCACGCATTTCAAGCTGTGCGCGTCCCATACCCGCATCTGCCTATCGTTACCGCCGGTAACGTAGCGCCCGCGTTCCCCGTCCACCGCCACGCACAAAACCCTGCCCTCATGGCCTTCCAGCGTGGCCACGCATTCCCAGCTGTGCGCGTCCCACACCCGCACCCGGCCATCAAGACCGCTGGTGACATAGCGATTGCGTTCTTCGTCCACCGCCATCATCGAGGCCCGAGTTTCCCGGCCCGCGGATTGGACCGCCAGTTCGGCGGATGACCATTCGGATTCCGGCAGCGGCAACACCAGCGCGTGGGGGGGCGAGTCGGCGGAGGGAAACCCGTGGCCGTCAATGATCCAGGCGCCTTCCCAGCGGTCTTCCGGCGCGAACCGGGGTTGGGTCCATTGGCAGGAGCGAAACCGCGCGCCGTCCGTCCGGGCGCCGTTCAGCCGGGGCCGCTCGAACCGGCAGTTCCGCCAGCGGGAACGGAGCAGGCGGGTCCGGGAGAAATCGGCTTCGACGAGGGTGACGTTCCGCCATTCGGTTTCCGAGAGGTTCGCGTTCGTGAAATCGGGGCGGAGCAGCGTCAGCGGAGCTTCCCGGTCCCGTCCCTGAATTTTCCAGCGATACAGGTTGCGCCCCCGCAGGAGCAGGCGCCGGGGACGGGGCGCGGGATGGCCTTTCTCCCCGGCAAGGAGCCAGTATCGGAACCCGATGAGCGCCGACTGGCCCTTCGGCTTCTCCATCAAGCGGGCCAGGGTCTCCAACCCGGTTGCCTCGTTTTCCTTGGCGAAGAGTTGTCCGAGAAAGTCAAGGGTTTCGTCGGAAGGCAGGCGCATCCGGCCCCATTTTTCCCGTTCCTCCCGGCGCGTGAGCGAGCGGTGCAACCACCCGGCGAGGAAGTATTCCTGCAGGGAGGTGTGGGCAAAGCGAAAATGTTCCCGCTCCTCCGCCGGGCGCACGATGGCGGTGGCGTTGCGGAAGTCTTGATAGAGCACTTCCGGTTTCACGGAGGAGTAGCGCTGGGCGATTTCCGGATGATCGCGCAAAAAATGATCCAGCCACTCTTCGAGACGGTCCCACGGCCATTGGCGGCGGCCGGAGATCCAGAGATCGGCGGCCAGCGCCTCCATGAGCCGAAGCTTGTGTCCGGTGGTGAAGACATGCTTGCCCTCGTCCCGGTCGAGGTGCTGCTTGAGGAAGCGGCGATACAGGTCCACCGCCCGGACGGTCCCGCCCCCGAGCATGGCCCGTTCCAAATCGGGGATGATTTCCCGGATCATGTTCAGCAGGACGGGACGCCGGGCCAGGTCCAGGAGGTCGTGGATTTTTTCCAGCCGCTCATAGGCGCGGGGGCCTTCTTCCTTTCCGATGCAGGACTCGAGGTACGAAAGGATTTGCTCCCGGGTAAAGGGAAGAATCACCAACGAAGAGCGTTGGGCGGCTTCGATTCCCTCGCGTGCCTGGCCGGTGTAGAGGCCGTTTTGCTGGACGACGTCGCGAAAGAAATGAGAGCGGCAGGACATGATGACGCGGCCCCGCCCCTCGGGGCGACGGGAGGAGAAATCCGGCGGGGGCGGAAGAATGCTCCACAATTCGCGGATGAATTCCTGGCGCTCGGGCTGGGTGAGCGCGTTCATTACTTCGTCAAGGCCGTCGAAGATGGCAATGGCGCCCTGCTCGCGAACGACGGTTTTCAAGTCTTCGGCGGTGAGCCGCCACGCTTTTCCCTCCGGGTGCTTCACGCTGGAAAGGCACGCCTCCAGAACCGCGTCGAGCGTGATGGAGTCATTCTGGCGGCGTCGTCGCTGGTAGGCCCGCAGGTCGAAAACCAGCGGTCGCGGGAGCGACGAGCGAGGATTTTCCCGGCGGCGGGCAAGCAGCTCCTGGGCGAATTGACGGAGGGTGGTGGTCTTGCCGATGCCGAATTCACCGAGCACGGCGATGAATTCGTTGTTCCAGTCCGGCGCGCGTTGAGCCCAGTCCAAGAGGTAATCCACCGCCACGACCTCCCTGGCGCCTTCCGTCGCGGCGGAGGGGGCCAAGGCGTCGAGAGTTTTCAGATTTCCCGTCCTGCCCCGGCTTTTCTCCCGACCCGCCAACGGAGTGTCGTGCCGGGAAACAAGCCGCTCGAATTCCTCCATTTCGCGGAGCTTGTCCGGGAAAACGGACCGGGCGGGGGAAGGGGGATCCGGGAAAGCGGCGGCGGCTGGGGCGCGCGCGTGAATCTCATCCATGCGCTTGAGAAGCCGGGCGGCGAAATCGTTGAGGAAGTCGTTTTTCAGATTTCCCCGGCAACGGTTCCAGGCATAACGCTTGCCGTTTTTGTGCTGATAACGATAAATTTGATGGTCAGCTATTCCTCCCAAGGCTGAATGGTATGTTTCAAGAGGAAATTCCTCCACCATCAGAGGAATGCACGCCTTTGCTTCGGTTGCTTCATCCACGCCGCCGATGAAGTGAGGCACTTCCTCTTTTTGGATAAATTCGCTGGCCAAAAAGCTGGGGCTGAGAAAAAGCAAACCCAAGTGTCCTTGCTTCAGCTCGTTTTGAATCGCGGGACGCCATTGTTGCCCCGGCTCGATGTTTCGATCGCTCCAGATGTCTATCTCATACGGTTTTCCCCGGAGCAGCGCAGTCAGTATGGTGCCCAGTTGGTCCAACAGGTCGAACACCGGTTTTTCGTCCTCGTGCGCGTAAGAGACGAAAATCCGGTAAACAGAACCTGAGGGGATCGCCCGTGATTTTTCCGAAGCGCCGTGCGTGTGCGGCTGGCTGGAGGCCATCCCGAATTCGTCGAGTTCGGCGTTTTCGTCGGGGTTGGCCTCAAACCAGCACCGCCGGGCGGAGAGGTCGCGGGCCCTGCTGCCGTCTCGAACAATTCGGAGCGAGCTTTGAGCGGCTTTGGCGGCTTCGTTGACGGCGGCGCAAAACTTCTTGAAACTGTCGAGGGCCTTTGCCTTGGGCGCCTCGGGATACAAACGCCGGAACACTTCCGAAAGCGCATGGCTTCCATCCTCCTTTGGTTTCAAGGCGAGGAATGATTTCAGTCGCGTGGCGTTGGTTTTGCCCAGCTCGGGAAGCACGTGTTCCACCAGGGACCTCAGTCGCTCTCGCTCTTCGCGCTTGATTCGCCGGGATCTGTTCATGGGCGAGTGAAGCACGGTTGAAACGTCGTGTCAAAGAAAAATCGGGAAAAATCGGGAAAAATTTTCTGATTATCGGGAATCTTAAAGAAAATCGCTCCAAGGAAAAAGTTCCCTGCCGCACGGCGTCGCGGAGATTACGCCGCCGCGAAACAGGGCGGTCTGTTTGCCGGAAAAAAAGAAAACCTTGCTTTCAAAGGGCCTCGATTCGCCTCCCCCATCAGAGGCGGCGCCCCGCTGTCCGGAGGCTTGCGTTGCGCCGCGCTCGGGCGCACCGTCGGAGGAAGGTCACAGGGAGCGCAAACGCATATTGGTCGTGGAAGACGACGACCTCCATTACGAGCTCTACGAAGAGGCGTTGGAGGATTACGAACTGGTTCGCGCCCGGACGGTTTCCGCCGCCCTGGCGGATCTCTCCCGCATCCGTCCCGACATCATCCTGCTGGACCACGTGCTGGACGACGGCGAGCAGGGGCTGGATTTCCTGCCGGAACTCAAGGACCTGCTGCCCTACGTGCCGGTGATCGTGGTTTCCGGGGCGCTGGAGGCGCACCAGCAGATCGAGGCGCTCCAGGGACCGCGCCGCGCCCATTACTGCCTGACCAAACCGGTGGACTTGCACGAGCTGCGCCGCACGGTGGAGACCGCGCTGCGGGAGTGCGGCGAGCAGGAGATCGTCCGGCAGTTCGAGGCGCTCGAACGCTCGAAGCGGGTGGACATCGAGGAGCTGCTCAGCCGTTCGACCGACCGTCTCACCCGGCAGACGGCCATCCGCAAACGCCTGCAAGACGCCCCCGCCCGGCCCAACATCTCGGCCCTGGCCCGCGAGTTCAAGGTGGCCCGGCGCACCATCATCCGCGATTTGAACGAGCTGATCCGCCGCGGCGAGCTGCCGGAGGAGGTTTACCCCAAATGGGAGGCCGCCGGGGGAGGCGAGGAAGCGGAGGAAAAAGACACCGAACCCGACACAAAATAACGAAGGCCGCTTCGCGGCGCGTCTTTTCCGCGCCTTCTTCGCGCGGAGGCAAAGTGATCGTTGGGGTCGGTCGGCGGTTCCATCCCGGCGTTTTGCGGCGGGTTCTGAAAAAAAACCGCCCCGGGGAAGGGGCGGAAAAAGGAAAGGAGATGGTCGGGACGGTGAGATTCGAACTCACGACCTTCTGAACCCCATTCAGACGCGCTAGCCAGGCTACGCTACGTCCCGACCAAGGGCCCCCAAGATAGCAAGCCCGTTGCTGATTGCAATCCCTTTTTTGCCGGCGCGCGCTGCGGCGCGGAAGGCGGCGTTTCCAGCCATCGGGTCAGGAGGCCCGGCCCGCCAAGGCGACCGCGTATGAACTCTTCCCCTGTGGATCGGCCGTCCTCCCCCCGCCGCCGACTGAGGGCAGCCGGTCTGCAGGGACGCGTTCGTCGGTGCTGGCCGGGTTCAACCAACCCGGCGTTTTCCGACCGGCTCTAAGCATGTTACCCTCATCCTTTCTCCTCCATCTCGTGCGCCGAATCGTTTCCGGTGAGGATGTGAGTGACGGATTCCGTTCCGAATCGCACCAAGGCACCCGGTTTTATCGCCCGGATAGCGTGGGCGAACGCGGGAAGCCTTGCTTGCAGCGGTTCCGGTCAGTCTCATCGGTCATCCGGGCGAAGCCGGGGCGGCGGCGGTTTCCCTTTCACCTCCGCCGGGAAAGCGTGGCAGGATGAAGGCGGACATGAAGACGAAGGATTTGATTCGCCTGGGGGTGCCGCTGGGCGAGGCGCAGCGGCGGGCGGTTGATTTCATCAGCCGCTTCCTCCTGAGCGGCGGCGAGGCGTCGCGCCTGGAGGAGGAGATCGCCGCCGTGGTGGCCGATCCCGCCGCCTTCCGGGACGACCCCTTGCGGGGCGGGCTGGCGCGGGCGATCCAGAAAGCCCCCGAACCGCCCCGCGCCGAACCGGCCCCGTGGCGGCAGTGGGGCGAGCGCCTCGATCCGGAATCGGTCGCGCAAATGGCGCGCGCCTGCCTGCTGCCGGTGTCGGTGGCCGGGGCGCTCATGCCCGACGCCCACGTGGGTTACGGCCTGCCCATCGGCGGGGTGCTGGCCACCGACAACGCGGTGATCCCCTACGCCGTGGGGGTGGACATCGCCTGCCGGATGAAAATGACCGTGCTGGACCTGCCGCCGCGCGAGCTGGACCGCAAACCGGACCGGCTGAAAAAGGCCATCGAGACGGAGACCCGCTTTGGCATCGGCGCCACCTTCAAACACCGTCGGGAACACCCGGTGATGGACGAGGATTGGTCGGTCAGCCCGGTCACCCGCGAGCACCAGGACCGCGCTTGGGCGCAGCTCGGCACCAGCGGCAGCGGCAATCACTTCGTCGAGTTCGGCAAATTCACCGTCCAGGACGAGGCGGTGGGGCTGCCCCGGGGCGAATACCTGGCCCTGCTCAGCCACAGCGGCAGCCGGGGCGTGGGCGCGAAGGTGTGCGACTACTACAGCAAACGCGCCCTGGCGCGGCATCCGGAGCTGCCCCGGGAACTGAAACGGCTGGCCTGGCTGACGCTCGATTCGGAGGAAGGGCAGGAATACTGGGCGGCCATGGAGATGATGGGCCGCTACGCCGCCGCCAACCACGCGCTGATTCACCGCCACATCGCCCGCCATTTGGGCGTGGAAGTGCTGCTGGACCTCGAAAACCACCACAACTTCGCGTGGAAGGAGCGCCACGGCGGACGGGACGTCATCGTGCACCGCAAAGGCGCCACCCCGGCCGCCAAGGGGGTGCTGGGCATCATCCCCGGCTCGATGGCCACGCCCGGGTTCGTGGTGCGTGGCCGGGGCAACCCGGAATCGCTCCATTCCGCCGCCCACGGCGCGGGCCGGGTGATGAGCCGCAAGGCGGCCCGCCAGTCCCTCTCCTGGCGGAAGGCCAAACGGGTGCTGGCCCAAAGCCGGGTCACCCTCCTCTCCGCCGGCTTGGACGAGGCGCCGATGGTGTACAAAAACATCCACGAAGTCATGGCCGCCCAGGCGGACCTGGTCGAGGTGCTGGGCCGCTTCGATCCGCGCCTGGTCAAAATGGCCCCCGCCGGCGAACGGCCCGAGGATTGATTCCCTCCCGAAAACCATTCGGCGCGGGGGAGGGTAAATCCGAAGGCCGGGGGACCGAGGGCCGAAAGAAATCCGAATTCCGAAACTCCCCGCTCTGAAGGGGCGGGGGCGCCCCTCGGGGCACGCGAGGGCGCGCGTTCTCCTGTCGCCGTCCATTCAGGAACTTTGGTCCACTTTCCGGGGGGGCGAGCTGCCCCTCAACATCGGGACGGCGGCCGCAAATTGGGACGCCGTTTTCCAGCCCGAGAGGGGCCCCGAGCTGCATTTCCGGTAGGCCGAATGAAGAGATCGCCTTGAGCAAACACCCCGCCACCCGGGAGGCGTTCCTTGAAGATTCCGGATATTCCAGCTTTGACGAGTTCGATATCTACACGCGGCAGGAAGTTCCACTTTCCCGACAGGCCCTCAGCCGGTGGGGAGGGCTCTTACCTTGTTCCGTCTCGGTGGCGGCGTCGGCGCTTTTTTGGGATTTCGGGATTCCGCTTTACCCTTTTTTGGCGAGGCGGGCCCAGGAATCGCGCAGGGGGAGGATGCGGTTGAAGACCAGGTGGCCGGGCCGGGTGTCGGGGTCGAGGCAGAAGTAGCCCCGCCGCTCGAACTGGCAGGCGGTCTCCGGCGGCAGCCCGGCGAGCGCGGGTTCCAGCTTGGCGGTGACGATTTCGAGCGAGTTCGGGTTCAAGTCGCGCATGAAATCGCCGTCCTCGCCGCCGGGTTGTTCGGCGGTGAAGAGCCGGTCGTAGAGCCGCACCTCGGCCTCGACGGCGTGCCGGGCGCTGACCCAGTGGAGGGTGCCCTTCACGCGACGTCCCGCCGTGGGACCGCCGCGTTTGCTGCCCAGGTCCGCCGTGCAGCGGAGTTCGATCACCCGTCCCTCGGCGTCTTTGATCACCTCGTCGCAGCGGATGATGTAGGCGTATTTGAGCCGCACCTCGCCGCCGGGCCGCAGCCGGAAGAACTTCTTCGGCGGGTCCTCCATGAAATCGTCCCGCTCGATGAACAGCTCGCGGGTGAAGGGCACCGGGCGGGTGCCGGCGTCCGGGTCCTCGGGGTTGTTCGTGGCCGCGACGGTTTCCTCGTGCGCCTCGGGCAGGTTGGTGAGGACCACCTTGAGCGGGCGCAGCACGCCCAAGCGGCGGGGGGCGCGCGGGTTGAGGTCGGCGCGGACGGTGTGTTCGAGCAGGGCGATGTCGGTGACGCTTTCGTAGCGGGTCACGCCGATCCGTTCGCAGAAGGTCCGCAAGGCGCTCGCCGGGATGCCGCGACGGCGCAGACCGGCCAGGGTGGGCAGCCGGGGGTCGTCCCAGCCGCGGACGACGCCTTCATTGACGAGCTGAATCAGCCGGCGTTTCGAGACGATCATGTAGCCGGGAATCAGCTTGGCGAATTCGTACTGATGCGGGCGCGGGCGCGGCAGGTCGAGGTTTTCCAGCACCCAGTCGTAAAGGGCGCGGTGGACGGAAAACTCCAGCGTGCAGAGTGAGTGGGTGATGCCTTCGAGGTAGTCGCTCAGGCAGTGGGTGAAATCGTAGAGCGGATAGATGCACCACTGGTCGCCGGTGTGATGATGGGTGGCGTGGCGGATGCGGTAGAGCAGCGGGTCGCGCAACCAGACGTTCGGCGAGGCCATGTCAATCCTGGCGCGCAGGGTGCGGGCGCCGTCGGGGAACTCGCCCGCCTTCATCCGGGCGAACAGGTCCAGGTTTTCCTCGACCGAGCGGTTCCGATACGGGCTTTCCCGGCCGGGCCGGTCGGGCGCGCCCCGGTAGGCGTCGGTCTCCTCGGGCGTCAAATCGCACACGTAAGCCTTGCCCTTGCGGATCAGCTCGCAGGCGAATTCGTAGAGCTGCTCGAAGTAATCCGAGGCGAAGAACGGCTCCACCTCGGCGGCGTCCGGGGGGGCGGGCGGCTGGTAGAAATCGCGCCGGCCCGCGATCTCCCGGGTGATCGGCGTCTGCCCCTTCGGCTTCAGGCCCAGACAATGATCCGCCCAGCCGGCGATGAGCCATTCCACGTCGCGCTGGATGGATTCGACGTACTCGGCCTCTTCCTTGGTCGGGTTGGTGTCGTCGAAGCGCAGGTTGCAGCGTCCGCCGAACTCGCGGGCGATGCCGAAGCTCAGGCAGATGGCCTTGGCGTGCCCGATGTGGAGGTAGCCGTTCGGCTCCGGCGGGAACCGGGTGACGATGGACTGGTGCCGGCCGGCGGCCAGATCGGCCTGGACGATGTCGCGGATGAAATCCGACGGGGCTTCGTCCGAGGGGGACGCGGAAGACGCGGGAGAAGGGCTCATCGAAAAGGCAAAAAGGGCGCGCCCCCGGAGAAGGGACGCGCCGGGAAAAGGCCTACTCGCCGGCGTCCGCGACGCCGTGGGCGATGTAATTCTCGAGGTACATCGGGTGTTTCTCGCCCGCCATGCGGGCCACCTTGAGGAGGTTGTCCATGCTGCCCACTTCCTCGAGCTGCTCGGCCACGAACCAGTTCAGGAAGTTCTGCGCCGCGAAGTCCTTCTCCTCGACCGCGAGGGTCATCAGGTCGTTGATCTGGGCGGTGACCGTTTTTTCCATTTCGAGCGCGTGCTCGATGGCGTCGGCCACGCCCGAGAACTCGTTCCGGGGCGCCGGAATGGCGGGAATCTCCACCTTGCCGCCGGTGTCGAGGATGTATTTGACGAACTTCATCGCGTGGTCGCGTTCCTCGTCCGCCTGCCGGTCGAAATGGGCGGAAAGCTGCATCAAACCTTCCTCGGCGAAGTGGCAGGCAATGGCCACATACGCCAGGGAGGCGCCGAATTCGTTGCCGATCTGTTGGTTGATGGCGTCGTTGAGTTGCTTGCTGATCAACATGTTGTTTTCTCCTGGTGGGACGGAAACCCCGGTTCCCGTCGGGCCGACACGGTACGGACAACCGCCCCCCGACGCAAGTCCGGCGGGGAAAATCCGGGTCCGGCGCGCCGCGTTCACCGGCGCGGCGCCGGCGGCGCCACGGGAAGGACGATGAAAAAGGCGGCGCCGCGGCCGGGCTCGGATTCCACGCGCAGGCCGAGCCCCATTTCGCGGGCGAATTCGTACACCATGTAGAGTCCCAGGCCGGTGCCGTGCCGGCGGGACAGGGGTTTGGTGCTGAAAAAGGGCTCGAAAATGCGGGGGCGGATTTCGGGCGGGATGCCCGCGCCCGCGTCGCGCACGGCCAGCTCGACGTAGGCGGGCGCTTCCCGGGGCGCCAGGGACCACTCGTACGTCCCCGGGGGCAACCGGCGGGCGGTGAGGCGGATTTCGCCCCGCCCCCCGAGGGCGTCGGCCGCGTTGAGGATGAGGTTGAGGAGCATCTGCTGGAGCAGGTCGCGCACGGCCCACACCGGCGGCAGGTCCGGCTCCAGCTCGCGGCGCAGGTGAATCTGCCGGCGGAAACGGTCGCCCAGCAGGCGGAGGGTTTCCTCCACCACCGCGGAGACTTCGCAGGCGGCGGGCCGCCGCTCCCCCGCGCGGGCAAACCCGAGCATGGCCAGCACCACGCCGCTGGCCTGCTCCACCGCCGCCTCGATCCGGCGCAGACGGGCGAGGACCTTTTCGCGCCGGTCGGGCTGGGCGGCGATGATCTGGGCCGAGCCCTTGATGATGGAGAGCAGGTTGTTGAAGTCGTGGGCGATGCCGGCGGCCAGGGTGCCGAGGGCGGTCATCTTCTGGCTTTGCACGAGGGCCTCGGTGGCGCGCTTGAGTTCGGCGGTGCGCTCGGCCACCTGCCGTTCCACCTCGGCGTAGCTGCGGCGGAGCTTGAGGTGCCGGTTGACGGCGAACCCCAGCGAGACCAGCACCGCCAGAAAGGCCGCGGACACGATGCCCAGAATGCGGGGATCCTTGGTCCACGGCAGCACCACCGTGAAGCTGGTGGCGATGGTCTGGAGCTGGATGTTCCAGTTGCGGTCCATGGCCCGCACCTCAAAACGATGGCGCCCGGAGGGAAGGTTGGGCAGCACCACGTGGTTGTCCGCCTGAAACGGCGACCACTCGCCCTCGTCCACCCGGTAGGAGAACAGCAGCCGCTGGTCCGGCGTGAAACGCCATTTGTCGCGTCCCTCGAAGGTGAAGCGCAACGTGGTGTCGGAGGCCGGGTCGCGGACGGGCTCCCACTTCGGCTCGAACGTGAGGGGCGGATCAATGTCCGCCTCCGGGAAATGCCGGCTGAGCCCGCGCGCCGTGCCGGCCCAGACGCGGTGCGCGCCATCCTCCACCACCGTGTGGACCACGTCGCTGGGCAGCCCCTCCGCCGTGCCCACCGCGCCCCACGCCCCCTGGAAACAGCGGTGCAGCCCGTTGCCGGTCGCCACCCACACGCTGCCGTCGCCGGCCTGCAACATGCTCCACACCCGGTCCAGCCCGCGCCGGCGGGTGCTCCAGCGTTTGCCGTCGAATTCGGACACGCGGTTCAACCCGCCGCACCAGATGCGGCCGTCGGGCCGTTCCAGCCAGCAGATGGCCCCTTCGTCGGCGTATCCCTCCGTCGCGCCGAAACGCTGCCACTGCCCCTCGCGCCAGCGGGCCACCCCCCGGCTGCCGCCCAGCCACCAGTCGCCGTTTTGCGCGCGGGCCAGAAAAAACAACTCCCCGTCCAGCCCCAGCGACGGCGGGCCGTTCGTCCACGGCTGGAAGCGCCCCCCGTCGAACCAGGCGAGCCGCCGCCCCGCCGTCCCGGCCCCCGGCGTCTCCACCAGCACGCCCAACCGTCCGTCCGCCGCCTGCCGCAGCACCTTGCGCACCCGCCCCTGCGGCGGGGAAGGCGCGCGGTGGAAGGCGTTTTGCTCCGGCGCGAACAACCAGAGCTGGTTCTCCGGCGCCAGCGCCACCCGTCCGTCCGGCAGCTCGTAAAGCCGGTCCCCCGCCCGAAAGCCGGGGTCGAATCCCGCCGGCCACGCCGTCCGCGACCATTCCGCCGCGCCGGGCGGCCGGCGCGCCAGTCCCGCGCGGGTGGCCACCCACAACGCGCCGTCGGACGCGGCGAGCGCCGCCAGCACCGCCTGCCCGCTCACCGCCGCCGCGGGCGGCGAACGCCACGCGGCGGGCGCGGCGTGCACGAGCCCCTCCGAAGTGGCCAGCCAGAAACCGCCCCGCGAATCCACCGCCAGATCGAAATACTGCCCGGGCCGGAACGGCGTCTTGAGCGGCGGCTCGCCCTCCGGGAGGGACTGCAACAACCGGGTGTAAGTCAGCGCCCACCAACCGCCGGGCGCCAGGGAGGGCCAGACGAAACGCGGGTTCTCCCCCGGAAAGGCCCGCCATTCCCACCGCCCGCCGGCAAACCGCACCCCCACCCGGCGTTCCCGCGCCACTTCCTCCGCCACGGCGAACACCTCGCTCCCGCCCACCGCCACGGGATGGCGCAGATTGACCAGCGCCGGCGTCGCGGGCAGCGGCCACCGCGCCGGGACGACCCCGGGCTCCAGGCGCCGCAGCGGCGGGGGAAAACGCAGCAATCCCCGCTCGGCGGTCACCCACAACCCGTCATCCGGCGCGCGGACCAGGTCGAGAAACTTCCCCAGCCCCGAAGAATTGGTCGTCTCCAGGACGGTGATTTTCCGGGACATCCCCCGGTATTCGATCAGCCGGTCCGGCAGCAGCACCAGCACGCGGTCGGCGGTCACCGGCAGGATGGGCGTCCGCCGGAGCGAGCCCAGGGGGTTGGCCGCCTCGGCGCGCTCCAGCGGCGGCAGGGGATGCCGCCGCCACTCGCCGCCGACGAACTGGAGCAACCCCATCGGATAAGTGGTCCACACCAGCCCGCCCCGGCTCTGATACACCCGCCGGCTGCGGTCCCCCGGCGAGGGCAGCCGCTGCACGCCGTAACCGTCCAGCACGCTGATGGCGTCAATCTCCCCGTGCCGCGCCCACACCACCCCGCGGGGGCTGAGCGTCACGGCGCGGGTGAGCGATTCCGCCAGGCCGTCCCCGGCCCGCCACACCCGCCACACGTATTGCGCGCGCAGCGGCGGACCGGCAACGGCCAGCGCGGCCAGCGCCAGCCGGCCCCACCCGCGCCGCCAGCCGCCCCGCTGTCCGGGACGCCCGGGCTGTTGGCCTCGCGAAATCCACATGGCGAGCTTCCCGACGCGCGCCCCCCCTTCCCGACGCGTTCCGCGCGGAACCGGAGGCCTCGTCGGTTCGCCGCTTTGCATGGACCGCTTTGGCGCGTCGCGCCACCAAAAAATGCCTTCCGTCCGCCGCCGCGCCCGGGGAGACCGGCAGGGAGGGATTGCCCGGCGGAGCGGAGTGGCCTAGAATCGCGGCCATGATTCACGTGGGGATTGGCTACGACGTGCACCGGCTGGTGGAAGGCCGGAAACTCATTCTCGGCGGGGTGCAAATCCCCCATGAGCGGGGTTTGGAAGGCCATTCCGACGCCGACGTGCTCATCCACGCCATTTGCGACGCGTTGTTCGGGGCGCTGGGCGAGGGCGACATCGGCAAGTTCTTCCCCAACACCGACCCCCGCTGGAAGGACCAGCCCAGCAAGCTCTTCCTCCACGAAGCGGTGCGCTTCATCCAGCTTCGCGGCGGCCACATCGTGAACGTGGATTCCACCCTCATCGCGGAAGCCCCCAAATTGCGCCCCTACGTGGCCCGCATCAAAACCAACCTTTCCGCCATCGTGGACGTGCATCCCTCCCGGGTGGCGGTGAAGGCCACCACCAACGAGGGGCTCGGCTTCATCGGCCGCGGCGAGGGCATCGCGGCCATGGCGGTGGCCAGCGTGGAGCTGCCCATCTGACCCCGACCCGCCCGCCGTCTTCATGCCCGGTCGAGGAGAAATTTCCTGGAAGACCCGCGCCCCGGAGGGCGCGCGGCGGGAGGTGAGCGCCAAGCGCAAGGGCGCCACGTGGGTGTTTTACACGCGCGAGCGCCGCTACGAACGCTGGGAACCGCTGGCCGAGCCGTCGCTGGAGGACTGGCTGAAACTGCTGGACGGCGTGGAACGCCGGGTGCCCCGCCGCCTGTATCCCCCCGACGAACCCACCCGGGTGCGCCGCTTGATCCGGCGGTACTTTCCCGAGGCGGACGTGTGACGCCGCCCCTTCGAACGTGACGTCACCATCCCGGACGACCACGGCGCGGACCGGGGCAACCTCGGGGACGAATCGGGCGCGTCCGGACCGCCCAACTGCCCCTTGGATCACCAACGGCCGGAAAGATCCCGTGGTGCGGGTCATTGACGAATGCAACGGCAAAATCGTCTATGCCCTCCGCATCACCCTGCCGCTTTTTCCCGCTTTTTCCCCGCCCGGGTAGCGCCCGCCTCTGGCGGGCCGGCTTCGGCGTCTCGCCGAAGGCTTCCCCGCGATCTTCGCACGCGGCCGCTTCAACGGCGTCACGAATGTCGGAACGATTGGGACCACGCAGAACGCGCGGTCGGACCAAAGAACCCTCTTCCCGCGCGTCGGGGGCCGGGCGGGACGCCCGGCCCGACCCGCGGGACGCGGGTGCTACCCAAGGGGGAAATCCGAATCCCGAAATCCGAAAGGAAACCACGGCGGCGCGTCAGCATTTTGGACTACGGCAGTCCCCTGCCGCTCTTTCCCCTTTACGCGGCCGCCGCTGTTGCTCGTCCGCTCAGGCCGGCTGGAAGCCGGCGATGGGCTCGCGCGTGCCCCCGCGCTCGGCCCCGCAGGCTTTCGTCCTGCCGGACGAATCCCTTTCGCCGTCCCCGGCGGCTCAAGCCGGCAGACTGGACGTCTGCGCCACCGAAGCGTGCTCCCTTCTCTTTCGGATTTCGGGATTCGGATTTCGGATTTCCCTCGTCCCTCGCCCCCCCGGATTTCCCCCCCTCACCTCGGCGGCGGGAAGCCCGCGCCCAGGGCGGGCGGGCGCTGCCCCGCGCGGCCCGCCCTACGGATCCACGAACACCGGCGTGCCGCGCTGCACGAGCCGGACGAGGTAGCGGGCGTCCCAGTTGGCGAGGCGGAAGCAGCCGTGGGATTCGGTGCGGCCCACGTGTTCCGGGACCGGCGTGCCGTGGATGCCGTAACCGGGCCGGCTGAGGCCGATCCACGCCACCCCCACCGGATTGTTCGGCCCGGGAGGCAGAACCAACTTCCGGCCCAGCCGCCGGCCCTCCGCCGATTCGGGAAAGATCGCCGGATTGAAGGTGTAGTTCGGATTCTCGATCACCACCTCCACCTGCAAGCGGCCCACGGGCCGTTTGTCCACCCGCCGCGCGATGCTGCACGGGAAATGGGCCATGATCCGCGATTGATGGTCGAACACGTCGAGCGTCCGGCCCGCCAGGTGAATCCGCACGAAGGCCGCCTTGGCGGTGTTGGTGGGCGGCATGACGCGGGGCACCGTGACCTCCATCCCGGGCCGCGCGCGCGCCCAGTCGAAATCCGGATTCAACCGCCGGAGGAACCGCCGGCTGGCCCGGTGCTTTTCGGCCACGAGTTCGAGGAGGGTTTCGTAATCCAGGCGGGACTGCCGGGATTTGCCCAGCCACGTGCGGGGAAGCGGATGGAGCCGCGCGAGATCGTTGGTGGTGACGCGGTAGGAAACGCGCGGCGGCCCGTCAATGATCAGCCGGGCGCGGGTGCCGGCGGTCAGGCGGCCGGAGGGCGGAAGCCCCTGTTGACGCTGAAAAGCCCGCAGGGCGGCGGCGGTCTGGACACCGGCCACGCCGTCCACCGGCCCGGACGAAATGCCGTGACGCACCATCGCGATCTGCGCCTCGAGGATGTCCGCGACCGGCCGGGGAAACCCGGTGATGGTGGAGGGCGCCGGCGGCCGAAACGGCCGTTCCGCGGGCCGGTTGGCCGGCGTCGTGCGGGGCGGAGGATTGGTGGGCGGCAGCGGGGGCCGGGGCGCGGGCCGCCGCGCCGGGGAGCGGGCGGACGGGCGATTCGCGGCCCGGACCGGCGTCGGCGCCGGCTGCCGTTTCTGGTAGAACACCCACCCCATCAGCGCCAGGGAAGCCGCCGCCAGCAGGGTCCATCCCATCGCGTGGTCCTTGCCGGGACGACGGCGCGGGCGACGACGAATCCTGGGATGTGAGCGGCGGCGCGGCACATCCTGCGAGTTAGCACAAGCCCCCCGCGCCACCAAGCGGGAAGTGAAAATCCCCGCCTCCGGGGCCGCGTGGGAAACCGCGATCGTCCGCGAAGCGGGTTCTCCGTGACAGACGGACCGGTTTTTGTCAGGCTGTCCGGATATGCATGATTTTCGCTATGTGAACGGTCGGTTGCACTGCGAGGACGTGGCGGTGGCGGCGTTGGTGAAGAAGCACGGCACGCCGCTTTACGTCTATTCGCAGGGCACGTTCACCGGCAATTACGCGCGCCTCACCGAGGCGATGGCGCCGCTGGATCACCAGATTTGCTACGCGATGAAGGCGAATTCGAACCTCGCCGTGCTGCGGCTGTTCGCCCGGCTGGGCGCGGGATTCGACCTGGTGAGCGGGGGCGAGCTGCAACGGGTGATCGCGGCCGACGGCGATCCCCGCAAGTGCGTCTTCGCCGGCGTGGGCAAGTCCGAGGACGAAATCCGCGCGGCGCTCAAGGCGGGCATCTACTGTTTCAACGTCGAGAGCGTGCCCGAGCTGGAGCGCATCAACCAGCTCGCCGGGCGGCTGCGCAAAAAGGCCCCGGTGGCCCTGCGGGTGAATCCGAACGTGGACGCCCACACCCACGCCAAAATCACCACCGGCACCTACGAGAACAAGTTCGGCATCCCGTTCGAGGACATTCCCGCCCTCTACGCCAAGGCGGCGCGGATGAAGCACCTGCGCCCGCGCGGCCTGCAAATGCACATCGGCTCGCAGCTCACCGAAACGGCCCCCTTCGTGGCGGCGGTGCGCAAGGTGGCGCCGCTGGTGAAGGAGCTGGCCGAGCGGCACGGCATCGAATTTTTCAGCATCGGCGGCGGACTGGGCATCGTGTACCGGCCGGCGCTGGCCAGCGGCGAGCGGCGCTGGTGGCTGCGGCACGACGGCCAGCAGGCGCTCAGTCCGGCCCGCTACGCCGCCGCCTTGAAACCGCTGCTGGAGCCGCTCGGCGTGAAAATCCTCCTCGAACCGGGCCGGTATCTCACCGGCAACGCCGGCATCCTGGTGACGCGGGTCGAGTACGTGAAGGAAAGCGGGCGCAAACGGTTCGTCATCGTGGACGCCGCCATGAACGACCTGCTCCGCCCGGCCATGTACGACGCCTACCACGAAATCATCGCCGTCGAGCGGCGCGCCCGGCGCACGGTGGTGGCGGACGTGGTGGGCCCCATCTGCGAGACGGGCGACACCTTCTGCCGGGACCGGCCGCTGCCCAACGTGCAGGCCGGCGATCACCTCGCCATCCTGAGCGCCGGCGCCTACGGCTCGGTGATGAGCGGCACCTACAACACCCGTCCCCTGGCGGCCGAGGTGCTGGTGCACCGGAAGCGCTCCGCCCTGGTGCGCGCCCGGCAACCGGTCGAGGCCGTCTGGGCCGGAGAAAAACCGGCGACATGGCAGAAGTAAGCGTTCCGTTTCCTGCGATGATTTCACAATTTTCCCATGACTCCTGAGCAATGGAAATTATTTCGGGACGTGGCCCAAGGCGCGGCCACGGAAACGCCCCCGGTGGCGCTGATCGTGGACAGCCCGTGGATGCCCGGTTACCTCGGGATCTCCACGCTGGATTACCTGTTTGACTGGGACACCTGGCTGGACGCCAACCTGCGCGTCTGCCGCGAGTTCCCCGAGGTGATCTTCCTGCCCGGCTTTTGGGCGGAAATCGGCATGACCGCCGAGCCGAGCGCCTTCGGCTGCCGGGTCAGCCTCTATCCGGACCGCACCCCGGTGGCGCACCGCCTGCTCCGCGATCTCGACGAGCTGGACCGCGTGCCGCAACCCAACCCGCTGACCGACGGCTACCTGCCGGTGCTGCTGAACCAATACCGCCGGCTGGAACCGCGCATCCGGGACGCGGGACATGAGGTCAAGATCGTCGCCGCGCGCGGGCCGTTGACCACCGCCACCCACCTGATGGGGGTGACCGAGTTCCTGATGGCCCTCAAGCTCCAGCCCGAGCCGGTCCATCGCCTGCTGCGCCTCACCACCCGGCTCACGCGCGAATGGCTGGCCGCCCAGGCGGAGGCGCTTTCCGCGGTGGAGGGCATCCTGGTGCTCGACGACATCCCCGGCATGATGTCCGCCCCGGATTATCAGGAGTTCGCGCACCCCTACCTCAAGGAGGTGTTCGACGCCTTCCCGAACACGCTGAAGATCTTCCACAACGACACCTGCAACCCGGTGTCCTATCCCTCCCTGCCGGAGCTGGGCATTCACGTGTTCAACTTCACCCATGAATGCCCGCTGGCAAAAGCCCGGGAGCTGGTGGGCCCCGACCTGTGCCTGCTGGGCAACGTCCCGCCGCTGGGCGTTCTCGCCAAGGGCACGCCGGAAGAAGTGACCGCCGCCACCCGCGAATGCCTCGCCCAACACCCGGCGAAACGCGGCCTGATCCTCTCCGCCGGCGGCGGCACCTCCCCCGGCACCCCCGGCGAAAACATCCGGGCGTTGGTGGAAGCGGCCCGCGCGCGTTGAACGGGCCGGCGGCCGCCCCCCCGGCTTCAACGGCCGCGGGCGCTCACGGGTAGAGCAGGTATTTCCGGCGCTTCTGGCGGAAGGCGGCTTCGTCGGCGGCCCAGGAGGCGATGATTTCGCTGGCGCCGCGTCCGGCGGCGAGCGCCTTGCGGGTGGCGTCGGTGCCGTTGACCTTGTCGAACATGCCGAAGGAGTGGCCCGCTTTGACGGCCTGCGCGTAGAGGTCGCGGCGCCCCAGTTTGCGGGCGGCTTCCAAGCCGTAAAAATTCAGCGCCACCAGTGGCGCGCGGGCCGGATCGGTGAACCGGATGTGCACCCCCTCCACCTCGTGGCCCGCGTAGGCCCCGCGGGTGGGAGTGAACCGGACCGGCGTGAAGGACACGCCGGGAATGCCGCGATGCCGGAACCAGTCACAGAGCTGGTTCGCGTTGAACCAGGGCGCGGCGAGGCACTCATACGGCGTGGCCGTGCCAAATCCCACGCTCACCCCCCCGATGTTCGCCAGCAACGCCATGGCCGGCAGGTAGAAACAGCGCCGCGGCGTCAACACGCCCGGCGAGGGGGGGTGCCATTTGAGGCCGGTGTCCTGCCACGTCATCTCGCGCCGCCAGCCTTCCATTTCAACCACGGTGACTTTGGGGGGGTGGGCGATCCATTTCTCCCCGGCAATCATCCGCGCCAGCTCGCCCGGCGTGAGGCCGTACACCAGCGGCACCGGCCATTGTCCGACGAAGGATTTGAACCGGAGGTCCAGCATCGGCCCCTCCACGCGCAGGCCGCCCAGCGGATCGGGCCGGTCCAGCACCACGAATTCGATCCCCGCCTGCCCGCAGGATTCCATCGCCAGTCCCAGGGTGCTGATGTAGGTGTAGGCCCGAAAACCGGCGTCCTGCAAATCGTACACCAGGGCGTCCATCCGCTTCAGCATGGCGGGGGTGGGCCGGCGCACCGGGCCGGGACCGTAAAGGGAATACACCTTCAGCCCGGTGGCGGCGTGGCGGGTGTCGCGCACCTCCTCGCCGGCGCCCGCCCGCCCGTCAATGCCGTGCTCGGGCGCGAACAGGGCCTCCACCTCCAAGCCGATGGCGCGGTGGAGGATGTCAATGGTGCTGCGCCCCTGCCCGTCCACGCTGGCCGGGTTGGCGATCAAGCCGACGCGCTTGCCCCGCAGCTCGCGGAAGGCGCGGCCTTGCAGAACGTCAATGCCCAGTTTGACCCGGGGCGGCGCGGCCCCCACGGCAAGCCCGCACCCCAGCGCCAGCAACACGGGGACGCCGCGCGCCCCGAGCCGGCGCCCGACGGCGAGAAACGACCCGCCGTCCCGCTTTCGCGCGCGTGGACGTGCCGTCATTGCTGTTTGGGCGCGAAGGGAATCGGCGCGGGCGGCGGCGTCCCGGGCGTTCCCGGCGGCGGCAACCGCCGGCGCTTGTGCGGGTGGAACGTGAAATCCGCCGTGGCCGCGCCGTTTTCCGCCAGCTCGATTTCCGCCGTCCGCACGCCGGCCTTGGGATGTACGCCGGCGATGGTGTACCGCCCGGCGGGCAGTCCCGGGGGAAGCCGGTACCGGCCCTCGGTGTCGGTCACCGCGAAAAACGGATGCGGCACCACGCCGATGTAGGCGAACTCCCACGGGTGCAGCTCGCATTTGATTTTCACCAGCACCTCCGGCTTGGTGAACCGCTTCAACTCCACCATCCCGGTGATGGGCTGATAGATCAAAAACCCCTCGTTGACCTTCGGGGTGGCCTTGACGGTCTCCAGGTAGGGCTCGGAGTTGCGAATCCGGAAGATCTGTCCCACCTGCAGGCCCATCACGTAGGGGTGAAATCCGGCGTTGTGCTGATCCAGAATCGGCTGCTCGTCCGGGATCGGAAAAGTGCGTCCCTCCAGGCCGTGGAGCACGTACACGAAGACGTTCGCCAGACCGCCGTCGGGCGACACGATGTAGTGGTGCGTGGTCAGCCCCGGCGGGGCCACTTTTTGCACCAGCGGAAAGTTGCTGAGATCCACCGGAATCTCCGGCGGCGGCCTGCCCTCCAGGCGGGCGCGTCCGGAAACCACCCCGCCCCCGGACTCCGGTTTCGTGGCGGAAACAGCCGTCGAGGCCCCGGAAAACGTCGCGGTCGCGGCGGCGACCCCGGCCGCTTTTTTCAGAAAACTGCGGCGCGTTTCCCCTCGCGCCGACAGGGGCTTTTTGCTCTGTTTCATACGCCAAATCCCCATGAACCACCCCAGAATCCGCCCCCCTGATGATCGCGTCAACCGCAAACCCCGCCCCGCGCGAAAGCCGGTCAAATGACGGCGGGATAAAGGACAATGACGGGAAAATCGGGCGCGCCCCGCGGCGCGCCCCGCGGCGAAACGGCGGGTTGTCCGAACGAACGCCCCGCGGCGCGGGAGGACGCCTCCGCCCCGTCGTCGCGGCGGCGAATGGTTTTCGGCGCGGGGGGATCACTCCTGCCGTTCGCGCCAAAGGGGGCGGAGCAGCCAGACGGTGACGGCGGCGAGGAGGAGATTGCGCAGGAAGGCGGCCGCGGGGCTTTCCAGGAAGCGGGTCGCGGCGCTTCCGGGCGGGAGGCCCACCAACCGCAGGTCGAAGCAGCCGCAGGAGATGGACAAACCGCGCGCCCAAGCCAGGCCGGTCGCCAGCAAAAAAACCGTCACCAAGCCGGCCACCAGCAACAAGGCGCCGTCCGTGCCCCAGCCGCTCAACAGCATCAAGCCGCACAGCAGCTCGATCCACGGCAACGTCACCGCCGCCAGCTTGAGCAGGCCCGCCGGCACGGGGAGCTGGTACGCGTAAAGGTGGCCCAGGGTCGCGGAGGGATTGGCCAGCTTGGACAGCGCCGCCCAGATCAGGAGCGCCGCCAGCGCCCACCGCAACGCCCGCGCCCCCCGGCCCTCTTCGCTCCCGCTCAGGGATGGCCGGTCGGTTTGTCCTGTGAGGTCCGCCATTCCTGATAACCTTCGTAGATGAACCGCGCGGTTTGGAAGCCGTAATCCCGCAGCAACTTGCGGGCCACGGAAAAACAGGCCACCTCGCCCCGCCGGTCTCCGTACACCACCACCGGGCGTTCCGTGCCGAAACGCTTCGCGAAGGCGGCGTATTGCGCCGGCGCGCTCTCCCACGGCAGGGAAACCGCCCCCGGCACGTGGCCGGCGGCGTACGCCGACGCGGATCGGGCATCCACCAGCACCGCCCCCAATTCCGTGCGCCACCGCAGCGCGCGCGCCCAGGAAATCGCCATGGGATTGGCGTCGTCCCGGGGCGGCGTCGCGCGGGCGGTCGCGCCGGTGGCGGCGGGCGCGGCTTTCGCGGAGGGGGCCGCCCGGTTCACCGGCCGGGCGATGACCGGCGCGCGCGCCAGCCCTTCCTCCCGCTGGTATTCGAGGTACCCGCCGCTCATGAACTGGACATGCGTGTATCCGAATTCCTTCGCCAGGCGGTAGGCCAGCTTGAAGGAAAGCGGGCAGCTTTGGCTGGAGCAATAGACCACCAGATGGGTGTTCGGGGGATAGCGGCGCCGGAAGTCCGCGAAGACCCCGGGCGGGCTGTTTTCCGGCAGGGAGACCGCGCCGGGAATGTGTCCCGCCCGGTAGGCCGCCGGCTTGCGGGCGTCCACCAACACCAGTTTGCCGGCCCGGGCCAGGGGTTTGACTTCGCGCCAATGGGTCAGCGTGGGCGTGATGAAGGCCGGCCCGGCCGGTTTCCCGCCCTTCGCGCCCTCCGGCCCGGCGGGCGGCGAAGCGGGCGCATTCGAGCCGGCCGGCGGAGCCGGGACGACGGGCGCCCCGGGAGCGGCGGGGGCCGGGGGCGCGGGCGGCGAAGCGGGAGGGGCCTGCGTCGTTTCGGGCGTTTCCCGCCAGCGCACGCCGAGCGGACTCGCGGCGTTGAAAGCCAGCCCCAGGACGACGGCCAGGCCCGCCACGCCCGCCGCCCGCCGTCCCGCGCGGCGGAGCCGTCGCGGGGGGGCGTCCGCCGGGGGGGCGGGATTTTTCGCGGGTTTCTTGTTCACCAAACCGCCGTCATTAACGCCCCGGCGCCCCGGCGGCGCAAGCCGTTCCTCGGGGCGGCCCGGCCCGCGGAGAGGAACGGGATTATCGGGCGGGACGCCAGTCCAGGAAGCGGAGCTGCACGGAAACGCGGCCGTTGAATTCGTTGATCCTCGGGGCGCAGGCCAGATCGAAGGTGCCCTCCGGCCAGGCTTTTTCGCCGCCGTTCCACCACACCACCTCGCAGGCGCGCCCGCCGGAGGCGACCCAGAATTTCACGTGCTGCCGCTCGCGGCCCATGCGTTGGGGGGGGCGTTTCAGGGTGAGCCCCCGCACCACCACCTGCACGGGCGGATTGCCCTGGCCGGTGGGCTGGAGGCGCCGCAGCTCCTCGAGCCGTTCCAGGGTCAGGTCGGCCAGGGCGGTCTCGCCGTCGAGCCGCAGCGGCGGCTGCAACTGCTCGGGCTTCAAGGTCCGCCGGGCCAGCTCGTTCAGGCGGCGGCGGAATTCGGGCAGGTTGCGCGGGTCAATCGTCAGGCCGGCGGCCATCGCGTGTCCGCCGTGCCGCACCAGCAGGTCGCCGCATTGGCGCAGGGCCTCGGCGAGGTCGAACCCCGCCACGCTGCGCCCGGAGCCGCGCCATTCGTAGCCGTCGCCGCCCAGGATGATCACCGGCCGGTAAAACTCGCTCAGCACGCGCGAGGCCACGATGCCCACCACTCCCACGTGCCAGAGCAGCTGGCCCTCCACGATCACGAAGTCGCGTTCCGGGTCGAACCGCGCCCGCACGGCGCCGATGACCTCCTCGGCGATGCCGCGTTCGAGGTTCTGGCGCTCGCGGTTGCGGGCGTCCAGCGAATGCGCCAGCCGCTCCGCCCGCTCGGGGTCGCTTTCGATCAGCAATTCGAGGGCCTCGGTGGCGTCCTCCAACCGGCCGGCGGCGTTGAGGCGGGGCGCCAGTTGAAAGCCCACCTCGAAGGGGCCGATCCGCTGATTGATCTGCGCCACCTCGCGCA
The DNA here is from genome assembly GCA_964601985.1 of uncultured Verrucomicrobiota bacterium. GTDB lineage: Bacteria > Verrucomicrobiota > Verrucomicrobiia > Limisphaerales > J093 > J093. The sequence continues at coordinate 12,816 of CAZRPT010000118.1, read as the reverse complement.
GGGCCTTCAGGCCGGGCCGCTTCAGGGCGTTCAGATGCTCCAGGCCCACGCTGACGAGGATGCGGTTTTCGGCCATCACCGGCACCAGGTCGGCGATGGTGCCCAGCGCCACCAGGTCGAGCAGCGGCCGCAGATCGAACTGTTCCGTGCCCGGAATGCCGCGCCTGCGCCCCTCCTTGATCAGGCCGTGCGCCAGTTTGAAGGCCAGCCCCGCCGAGCACAATTCATGCAGGCTGTCCGGGCCGGGGGGATTGAGCTGGGGATTCACGAGGGCGTCCGCTGGCGGGGGCGGGTCGGCCACCTGATGGTGGTCCAGCACGATCACGTCCACCCCCCGCTCCTTCAGCCAGGTCACGGTGTCGGTGGCCGTCGAGCCGCAATCCACCGCCAGCAGCAGCTTCACCGGAAACCGCTCCAGGCAGGTGGCCACCGCGTCCCGGGTCAGGCCGTAGCCCTCGTCCAGCCGGTGCGGCAGGTAAAATTCCACCTTCCAGCCCAGCGGCTTCATCACCTGGATCAGCAGGGCGGTCGAGGTGACGCCGTCCACGTCGTAATCGCCGAAGATGGCCACCGTTTCCCCGCGCTCGCGCGCCTCCCACAGGCGGTCCACCGCGGCCTGGAGGTGGGGCAGGCGGAAGGGGTCCGACAACCGCCGCAGGCGCGGGTTCAGGAACGCCTCCGCCGTCGCGGGCGCGTCGAGGCCGCGGTTCACGAGACACTGCGCCAGCAACGGAGAAACGCCGAGTTCCCGTTCCAAACGCCCCGCCGGCAGGGGCTTCGCGGGCGCCACCAACCAGCGATATTTCATCTCCGCCCCTCCCCGCCCCGTTGCGTCCGGGCAGACTCCGGCCCCGGCCGCCCGCGCGGGAAAACCGTCCCGCCCGCCCCCGAACGCCCGCTCCGCGGGGAGGGCGTAAGCCAGGTTGCCGGGACGATCCCCCGCGCCGGCCGCCCCGCTTCCGGAATGGCCCGCGCTGGTAACATCGCGCCTTTAGCATGGCCAAGACCGCCCGCGGAAGCGAGCGCGAAAAGCGCCCCGCGCCGGCCGCGCCCGGATTTTTACTGTTCCGCCGGCGCGGGAATCATTAATTTCGCCGGCCATGCGTAACCGTCACGCCGCTTTGCTTATCGGGGTCGGACTGACCACACTCGGTCTGACCGGCTGCATCAGCCTGAATGGCGCTTCGTTGCCCCTGCCGCCCACGCCCTACGGTCCCGTGCCTTCCGCGCGCCAGCTCGCCTGGCATGAAATGGAGTTCTACGGCTTCCTCCATTTCACGGTGAACACCTTCACCGACAAGGAATGGGGCTACGGTGACGAGCCGGAATCGGTCTTCAACCCCACCGATTTCGACGCCGACCAGATCGTGTCGGTGGCCCGGGAGGCCGGCATGGCGGGGTTGATCCTGACCGCCAAGCACCACGACGGCTTCTGTCTCTGGCCCTCGGCCTACACGGAGCACTCGGTGAAAAATTCGCCGTGGAAGGACGGCCGCGGCGACGTGGTCCGCGAAATCTCCAGCGCCTGTCACCGGCACGGACTCAAGTTCGGCGTGTATCTCTCGCCGTGGGACCGGAACCACGCCGGCTACGGCACTCCGGCCTACATCACCTACTACCGCAACCAGCTCCGCGAGCTGCTCACCCAGTACGGCGACATCTTCACCGTCTGGTTCGACGGCGCGAACGGCGGCGACGGCTACTACGGCGGCGCCCGCGAAAAGCGGCGCATTGACCGGCTGGTCTATTACGACTGGCCCCACACGTGGCAGATCGTGCGCGACCTCCAGCCCTTTGCCTGCATGTTCAGCGACGTGGGTCCCGATTTCCGCTGGGTGGGCAACGAGCGCGGCATCGCCGGCGAACCCTGCTGGGCCACGCTGACTCCCGGCGACGGCGCGCCCGGCTCCGTCAAGGCCGACCTCAACCACGGCGAGCGCCCGGGCGAATTCTGGATTCCCGCCGAGTGCGACGTCTCCATCCGCCCCGGCTGGTTCTACCACGCCAGCCAGGACAAAAAGGTCAAGACCCCCGGGCAACTGCTGGACATCTACTACGCCTCGGTGGGCCGGGGCGCCTGCCTGAACCTCAACCTGCCGCCCGACCGGCGCGGCCGGATTCACGAAAACGACGTCGCCTCCCTGCGCGAGTTCCGCCGGCGGCTGGACGCCACTTTCGCCACCAACTTGCTCGCCCAAGCCGCCCTCCAGCCCAGCAACGTCCGCGCCGATTCGCCCCAATTCGGCGTGGCCCACCTGCTGGATGGCGACCGCTACACCTACTGGGCCACGGACGATTTCACCCGCACGCCCGAGCTGGTGGCGGCGTTTCCGGAGCCGGTCCGCTTCAACGTCATTGACCTGCGCGAATACCTGCCGCTGGGCCAGCGCATCGAGGCCTTCGCGGTGGACGCGTGGCGGGACGGTCAGTGGCGGGAGGTGGCTCAGGGGACCAGCATCGGCAACCGCCGGCTGCTGCGCCTCGACAAACCGGTGACCACCGCCAAGGTCCGTCTGCGCGTCACGAAAGCCCCCGTCTGCCCCGCCTTGAGCGAGTTCGGCCTCTACCTCGAACCCGGTCGTTGAGCGGAAAACCTTCCCCGTGACGCGGCCGCGCCCCCTCGGGCGCGGCCTTTTGGGGGGGAGGAGACGATTCCCGCCGGGGAGAGAGGCGGGCGCGGGAAGCGCTCCGGCCTTCCCCGCCGCGGAGAAAATTGCTGCAAGCGCGCCCCGGCCCGCCTAGGTTGAGCCCCATCATGGATGCGTTGTTGAAACTGTTGCGCGACGAAGCCCGTTCCACGCCCGCCCGACTGGCCAAACTGCTGGGGCTCACGGAACCGGAAATCGAGGAGCGAATCGCCGCTTACGAACGGGACCAGGTCATTCTCGGATACCGGGCGGTGCTCAACGAGGAAAAGCTCGGCGTGGACACCGTGCGGGCCATCATCGAAGTGCGCATCACCCCCGAGCGCGAGGGCGGCTACGACCGCATCGCCGAACGCATCGCGAAATACGCCGAGGTGCGCTCCTGCTACCTCATGTCCGGGGCGTATGACTTGATGGTGGAGGTGGAAGGAGGCGGCTTGCGCGAAGTGGCCCTGTTCGTTTCGGAAAAACTGGCGACCATCCGCGGCGTGCTGTCCACCGCCACCCATTTCATCCTCAAGCCCTACAAGGAGCAGGGCATCACCATGAAGCCCGACCGCCACGAAGAACGCCTGCCCGTCTCGCCCTGACCCCCTCCCGCGCGGCGGGTCGTTCGGCGGAGCGAGGGCGGCTCCGCGAAAGAGGCGGCGGGCTGCCGCGCCGCGAAAGCCGGGACGCCCCCGGAGAGGCCCGGCGCGCCGGCGGAACCGCTCCCCGGGCGGCATGATTTCCCTCCGCCCCCTTCCCGCGGGCACGTTCCGCTTGCCAAAACGACATGGTTCTGCCTAGGGTCCGCCCCGCATGTCCAAAGAATCGGCAACGGCGGCAGGCCTTGACCGGCCCGGGAGGGTTTCCCGGTTCCGGCGGGGGTGCGTCTTCTCCTGCGCCGGCCGGCTTCCTCAACCCTGCAGCCTGTTGAATCACGTTTCATCATGAATACCTCCCTTCGCCTTCGTCTCTCCGTGATGATGTTTCTCGAGTACGCCATCTGGGCGGCGTGGTACATCACCATGGGGCGTTATCTGGGACAGGTGCTGAACTTCACCCCGGAACAGATCGGTCTGGCCTACAACACCACCGCCTTGGCGGCCATCATTTCGCCGTTTTTCGTGGGCATGGTGGCGGACCGCTTTTTCGCCACGGAGAAGGTGCTTTTCGCCACCCATGTGCTGGGCGGGTTGTGCCTGCTGGGGTTGTCCTACGCCCGGCAGTTCGGGGTCTTTTACCCGTTGCTGCTGGCGCACACGCTGTTCTACATGCCGACCCTGGCGCTGACCAACTCGATTTCGTTCCACCAGATGAAGGACCCGGGCAAGGAGTTCCCGAGCATCCGGGTGCTGGGGACGATCAGTTGGATCGTGACGGTGCTGGCGGTGGGCTGGCTGGGGACCCGCTTCAACGGGTTGGACGTGCGCACCCCGGTTCCGTTCCAGATCGCGGGCGGGTTGTCCATCCTGATGGGGCTCTACTGCCTGACCCTGCCCCACACGCCGCCCACCGCCAAGGGCGAGAAGGTCACGGTGCGGGACGTGCTGGGATTGGAGGCACTGGAGCTGCTGCGGGAACCTTCGTTCGTGGTGTTCATCATCAGCGCCTTTTTGATCTGCATTCCCCTCTCCTTCTACTTTGCGTTCGCGCCTCCGTTCCTCAGTGACGCGGGCATGCCCAACGTGACCGGCGCCACCAGCTACGGCCAGATGTCGGAGATCTTCTTCCTGCTGGTGATGCCGTGGTTCTTCAAGCGGCTGGGCGTGCGCTGGATGCTGATGGTGGGCATGTTCGCGTGGGGCGCCCGGTATCTGCTTTTCCTCATGGGATACAATTCGGGCATCCTGTGGCCGCTCTACGTGGGCATCGTGCTCCACGGGGTGTGCTACGACTTCTTCTTCGTCACGTCCTACATTTACGTGGACAAGAAGGCGCATGAATCCATCCGGGCCAAGGCCCAGGGATTCATCACCCTCGTAACCCTGGGGCTGGGCATGTTTGTGGGCACCACGCTCTCGGGGAAGGTGTCGGGATGGTACAGTTTCCCGAAGGCGACGCCGGAACGGTTCCAGCAGGTGGCTGATCTGTCCGCCTGGCAGCCGGGGAATTACGTGAAGTGGGGCGCCGATGACGCGCCCCGGTTCGGCCAGCTCAAAAGCATCGCCGGAACGAATGCCACCGCCACGGCCAGCGTCGAAGTCTTTGAGCGGGCCGGGAAGGGATTCAAGGCCAGCGGGAAAACGGTCACGGTGCCGGCGAAATCCCTGGAGAAGCCGCTGCCGCTGTGGGACCGCATCTGGAAGATTCCGGGCTACGGCGCCCTGCTGATCATGGTGTTGTTTGCCTTGATCTTCCGCGATCAACCCCCCGCGGAAGAATCCGAACCGGACGCCGCGAAGACCGCATGATGATGGAACGACGTTCGTTTTTGAAAACGACCGCGCTGGCGGTGGCGGGGGCCGGTATCGCGCCGGTCCGGGCCGCGCGGCGGTACTGGGCCCACAGCGACAAGCTGCCCTATCTGATCTCCCTGGCCGAATGGTCCCTCCATCGGAGCCTGTTCAGCGGGCGCATCAACCACCTGGATTTTCCCCGCGTGGCGCGCAAGACCTACGGCATCGAAGCCGTGGAACTGGTCAACCAGTTCTTCAAGGACAAGGCCCGGAACCTCAAATACCTCGGCGAGCTGAAGCGCCGCGCCGAGGGCAACGGGGTGCGCATCCTGCTGATCATGGTGGACGGCGAGGGGGCGCTGGGCGATCCGGACCCGAAGGCGCGCCGAAAGGCGGTGGAAAACCATCATCCGTGGGTGGAGGCGGCCAAGTATCTCGGCTGCCACTCCATCCGCGTCAACGCCGAGGCCAAAGGGGTGGGCAGTCGCGAGGAGCAGGCCAAACGGGTGGTGGAGGGCCTCCGCGCCCTGGCCGGATACGCGGGCAACCACGGCCTCAACGTGCTGGTGGAAAACCACGGCGGCCTCTCCTCCGACGCTTCCTGGCTGGCGGGGGTCATCCGGCGGGTGGGCCGGCGCAATTGCGGCACCCTGCCGGACTTCGGCAACTTTCGCATCCGCGAAGGGGTCGAATATGACCGCTACCGGGGCGTGGCCGAGCTGATGCCCCTGGCCAAGGCGGTCAGCGCCAAGAGCCACGATTTCGACGAGAAAGGCAACGAACTTCAAACCGACTACCACCGGATGATCAAAATCGTGCTGGACGCCGGTTACCGCGGCTACATCGGCATCGAGTATGAAGGGCGGCGGTTGAGCGAACCGGACGGCATCCGGGCCACGAAGCGCCTCCTCGAGCGGGTTCGCGCGGAATTGCGCCACGGCGCCAAGGCGTGAGGCAACCCCCGCGCGACGCGTGCCGGCTCTCCGGAAAGGCCTGAACCGGCCCCAACCGCGAAGCGGACGCGGGCGCTCCTCTTCATTCCCGCGGCCCGTGGACCGCCGCCGGAAGCGCCGGCAAAACGGCTTTGCCAATCGCTGTTTTCTGCCGGCATAGTGGGGGTGTGATGGGTTCGTGGCCAATCTGGATCAGCCTGGGCATCCTGCTGCTGGCGGGGGTGAGCTTTTTTTGCGCCCTGGCGGAGACGGCCTTTTTCACCCTGACGAAATGGCAGGTGCGCCAGCTCGGCGAGCAGCGGGGCGCGCGCGGTCAACAGGCGCGGGCGGTGTGGAACTCCGCCGCGGACGCCCTGGCCGCCCTGGTGCTCGGCAACATGCTGGCCAACGCCGGGCTGGTGCTGGTGGGGGTGTGGCTGATCGTGGACCGCGGCCTGCCGGCGGCCGGCACGTTGACCGGGTTGTTTCTGCTGCTGCTGCTGGGCGGCGAGGTGCTGCCCAAGACGCTGGCCGTGCGGGCGCCGGAATTCTGGGCGCTGCGGGCGGCGGCGCCGGTGACCTGGCTGATGCGGCTGACCGGGCCGGTGCGCCAACTGGCCCAGAACCTCAACGACCGCATCCTGCGGCGGCTCCCGGTGGTTCGCGCCCCGGCCGAAACCAGCGACGAGGAATACGCCGAGCTGCTCGACCTGGCCTGTCAGGAGGGCGCGTTGGGCGAGAGCGGCCGCGAAATCATCCTGCAAATCATCACCCTCGACCGCCGGATGGTCCGCGACGTGATGCGCCCCCGGGCGCAGATGCAGGTCATCGAGGACGACACCCCGGTGCCGGAAATGATCCGGCTGGCGCGGAAGTTGAAGCATTCGCGCATTCCGCTCTACGACGAAACGCCCGACACCATCGTCGGCATCCTGAACACCCACAAGCTGCTGCTGGATCCGCCCGAGGACTTGGACGAGGTGATCGAGCTGCCCTCGTTCGTGCCGGACACGATGAATCTTCTCGACCTGCTCAAGGCCCTCCAGCGCCAGCGACGCGGGCTGGCCATCGTGCTGGACGAATACGGCTCGACCGCCGGGGTGGTGTCGGTCGAGGACATCCTCGGACCGTTGCTGGGGCCCAAGGACCGCGGACGGCATCCGCGCGGGGTGATTCGCGAAATCGCCCCCCGGGTGTGGCGGGTCAGCGGCGTGATGCGCGCGGATGATTTCCGCCGGCACTGTCCGGAGCTGGGCCACGTGCCGGAGGTGGAAACCCTCGGCGGCATGGTCACCACCCTGGCGGGCGTGGTGCCCCAGGCGGGGGAATCGGTCACCCTGGGCAACGTGCGGCTGACCGCCATTGACGTGGACGAGCGGCGGGTGAAGGAGGTCGAAGTCCGCGTGCTGGGACGCAAGGAGGCGTCGCGCCGATGATGGCCCCGTTGCTCTTGAAGCTCGTGGTGCTGACCCTCAGCCTGGGGGTCTCGTTCGTGCTGTCGGGCATGGAAACGGGGATGTTTTCCCTGAACCGGCTGCGGCTGCGCCATCGCATGCGCCAGGGCGACAAGCGGGCCCGGCAGCTTTGCGGCTATCTGCAACACCCCGAGCGTTGCTTGTGGACCATTCTGGTGGGGAACGTGCTGGCGGCGTTCGTGGCGCTGACGTTGATGGTGCTGCAACTGCGCCAGTGGCTGGGGGGCCATCCCGCCATCTGGGTGGGCGGGGTGCTGGTGACGGCGTTCCTGCTTTACGCGCTGGTGGACCTGCTGCCCAAGATGCTCTTCCGCCGCTCGCCCACCGCCGCCTCGCTGGCGTGCGTGGGGTTTTACGGCTGGATTCACCGGCTGCTGGCGCCGGTGGTCACGCTGGTGGCCTGGCTGGCGGGGCTGTTGCTGCGGGCCACCGGCGGCCGGCGGTTCACGGGGCGGATGTTCGGCAATCGCGAGGAGCTCTGGCTGGTGATGCAGGAATCCGGCCAGGGCCTGACCCACGACGAACGCTCGATGGTGCACCGCGTGCTGGGCCTGCAAACCACCACCGTCGGCGCCCTCACCGTGCCGTTGTCCCAGGTTACCGTGCTCGACGAAACCACCCCCGCCGCCGAGGTGTTCGCGTTGTGTCGTGAGCAGCCCCGGAACCGCTTTCCGCTCAAGGATCCCCGCACCGGCCGGATCACCGGTTGCCTGAACCTCAGCGACCTGCTCTACGCCGAGGACCTCCCGCCCGGGTCGCCGGTGGAACCGCTGGCGCGGGCGGTGGTGTTCCTGAAGGAAAGCGAGTTCGTCGAGACCGCCCTGCAGCGGTTCCGCCGCACCGGCCACCGGTTCGCCATCGTGACCGACCGGGACGAACGCGAGGTCGGCGTGCTCAGTCTCGAGGATATTTTGCGGCACATCTTCGGCCGTCTCACCCTGTGATGCCCCCGCCATGAGCGCCGACGAAATCATTCTGCTGCTGTTGAAGAGCCTGGCGGTGCTTCTGCTGGTGCTGCTGAACGCCTTTTTCGTCGCGGCGGAATTCGCCCTGGTGAAGGTCCGCGAGACCCAGCTCGACGCCCTCATCGCCCAGGGCCGCCGGGGCGCCCGGATGGCGCGGTACGTGGTGCGCCACTTGGACGCCTCGTTGAGCGCCTGTCAGCTCGGCGTGACCCTGGCCAGTCTGGCGCTGGGCTGGGTGGGCGAACCCATCTTCAGCGCGCTGCTGGATCCCCTCTGGCGCTGGTTCGACATGGGCGGCCCCGCGCACGCGCATTTGCGCGAAACGGTGGCGGTGGTGGTCGGCTTCAGCATCATCACCTTCCTGCACATCACCGCCGGCGAGATGGCGCCCAAGTGGCTGGCCATCCAGAAACCCATGCGGGTCTCGCTGCTGGTGGCGACGCCGCTCGAATGGTTCCACCGGATTTCCTACCCCTTCATCTGGCTGCTGAACCATGCCTCCCTCTGGATGTTGCGCCGGCTCGGGCTGCACGCCGTCAGCGAACACGACCTGCCCCATTCCGAGGAGGAACTCCGGCTCCTGCTGGCCACCTCCACCCAACGCGCCGGCGCCACCGCCCTCGGCCGGGCCATCGTGCTCAACGCCTTCGATCTCCGCCACCGCATCGTGCGCGAGGTGATGCAGCCGCGCCGCGAGATCGTCGGGTTCGACACCGAGCTGCCCATCGCCCGCTGCCTCGAAATCGCCGACGAAACCCGCTACTCCCGGTTTCCCCTTTACGAGGACGACGACGTGGACCGCACCCTGGGCGTGGTGCACGTGAAGGACGTGTACGCCTGGCGGGAACGCGCGCGCACGGCGGCCGATCTCCTGCCCGTGGCCCGCCCGATCATCTACGTGCCGGAGACCGCCCGGCTCGAAAAGCTGCTCGAGCTGTTCCTGAAACGACGGCTCCACTTCGCGATCGTGGTGGACGAATACGGCAGCACCGAGGGGCTGATCACCCTCGAAAACATCCTCGAAGAGCTGGTGGGCCAGATTCAGGACGAGTTCGACGAGGAACAGCCGTTGATCGAGGAAAAAGGGCCGGACACGTGGGAGATTGACGGCGCCCTGCCGGTGCACGAACTGGCCGAGCTGATGGAACAACCCCTCCACGAGGAAGGCCTGGCAACGGTCAGCGGGTTGGTCACCCATCGCTTGGGTGGTTTCCCCAAGCAGGGCGACACCCTCCGGCTCGACGGGTTCGAACTCGAAGTCCTGGCCACCGAAGGGCCGCGCGTCACTCGTCTTCGTCTTCGTCGTCGTCCGAATGACGCCGCGTGACGGCTTCCAGCCCGATCTGGTATCCCTGCCACGTCAGGACCGCCACAACCACGATGCCCGCCAGCGCGATCAGGCCGGGCCCCCACAACCCGTGCCGCAAATCCCCGAGCGTGAACCACGCCGCCAGCCCGAGCCAGATGGCCGGGGAATGCAGGGTGGGCGTGGTGGGAATGGGCCGCTTCGGCACCAGCCAGGGGGTGGCCATCATGAGCATGAACGCCGCGCTCAACAGCCACGCCAGCAGCGTGCCCCACGGCAGCCCCTGCCAGAGCGTGGCCTCCGGCCAGGCCCACCAGCCGACCACCTGCGTGGCGTAGGGTTCCAGCGCCACCTCCGCCAGCGCCAGCAACACACTGCTCACCAGCAGCAGGTAATAGCCGTAAAACTTGTCCCGCCGCAACGGACGCAACATGAGCCGCGCGGTCTCCCGCCCCGTCAACAGCAGGCCCGTCCAGAGAAACGGCAGCGTGACCGGCACCAGCCCGAGCAGGCGCAGCCCCAGCCGGTTGCTGTATTCCACCCGGCCCAGGGGCACTCCGTTGCGCGCGGACAACGCGCACCAGAACACCGACAACCCCAGCAGCGCCAGACTGCCGCCCGCCACGTTTTGCGCCGGCAGCCGCCGGCACAGCACCACCGCCGCCGAAACGCCCGCCACGAAACAGGCCACTCCCTCCAGCCAGTTCCACGCCGGAGACAAAACCACCCCCGCCACCGCCAGGCCCGCCATCAACGTCAGCAGTCCCAGGGTCACCAGCAGCGCCACCCCCGAGGCTCGTTCCATCCCGGGGGACGGCAGCGACCGACGTAAACGGTGGCGTCGGGAGGTGATTACTTCCGTCTTCGTTCTGTCTCGGGTGTCGGGCACGCCGGGAGATTACCAATTTCCCTCGGAATGCAAAGTTTTCTTATGACCTTCCCGGAGCTTGGAATCTCCCGAAAAGGACTTTGTTTATGCCAAACCGCCTTCCTTCCGGGGAATAGAAAAAGGACTTCTGCATCAAATTAACCCTTCCTGCTCTTTCCTTTTACAACCCGGATTTCCCGTTGTTTTCCGGCGGGCTCTCAGGCGGTTCTCCGCGCGGTCGTTGCATGGCGCCGGCGCCGTGCCCTCCATCCAAACGCGCACGGACCAGGAAGCCGGCAGGGAACGAAGGTTCCGGAATGACGTAAAAGTCAATGTCCGCCAACTCCAGCCCGCCGGAGCCGTTGCGCCCTCCCCCCTGCCGGAGGATTTTCACCTTGTCGCCCAGCGACAATGCGGAAAGGTCGGGGTAACAGCGATTGCCTCCCCGGGGACAAAGGATGCGGGAACCCGTGTTCAACGAAATACCGGCGGCCTTGGAGCGCGATGCTCAAATCTTCATCAATCAGGCAGGTCAGAGTGGCGGCATGCGGGATCACGTCTCCCAGGGGGAGGAAGACGACCGGCAAAACCTTGCAGAACACATTTGCCAAATCCATTAGGCAAGCTTAAAACATTTCAAAAAGCATAAGCGCGGAGCATGACGCGCCATGATCACGACAAAATGACAACCAGCCGGCCGGAAAAAAAACCGCCCGCGGGAAGGACTGCCCGGCGCGGACGGCCCGCGACGCGGCGAAGCCTCCGCCGGACGGAACCCCGTTTTCTCCGCCATTCCCGATGGCGGATGCGCCGGTGGATCCGGGGCGGGCTGGCGCTCACGACGTGGCTGGCGGCGGCGGCGAACCCGCCGGCGGAACGGGCCGCAGGCATCCGCCCTTCCCGGCAATGGAGCGTTTCCCTGCGCTGGGAAAACGACGCCTTCAGCGGAGCCGACCGGTTTTACACCGACGGCGCTTCAATCGCCGTGGCCCACACCGGTCCCAGTTGGCTGGACCCGGTGGCCGACCGTCTTCCCTGGGGTGACGGCCGGCGCACCGTGGGCTACGACGCCGGCCAGATCATGGTCACCCCCTCCGACACCACCCTGGCCGTGCCCAATCCCGCCGATCGCCCCTATGCCGGCATCCTTTGGTTCGGCCTCTCCCTCCACGTCGAGAAGCCCCACGCCTACAACGGGCTGAAACTCCTCACCGGCGTGGTGGGTCCCGCCTCCCTGGCCGAGGAAACCCAGCGGCTGGTCCACGACATCCTCGGCAACGATTACCCGCGGGGATGGGACCATCAGCTCCCCAACGAGCCCGTCTTCAACCTGGTTTACGAGCATCGCCAAAAGTACCGCCTGCTGGGCGAAACCGACGGCATGGCCGTTGAAGTGCTCCCCATGGGCAACCTCATGCTGGGCAACGTCCTCACCCAAGCCCAGCTCGGCGGCCAGGTTCGCTTCGGCTGGCGGATACCCGACGATTTCGGCACCACCCTCATGCGCGGCATGGTGCATCTGCCGCCGCCCGCCCATGACAAAGACCGCCCGCCGTGGAAGGACTGGGGAGTGTACGCCTACGGCGGCGGCAACCTCAACTTCGTGGCGCGCAACATCACCCTCGACGGCAGCACCTGGCGGGACAGCCCCCATGTGGACAAGGAATGGTTCGTGCCCGCGGCCGAAGTGGGACTGGCCGTGAGCAGCGGCAGGTTTCTGGCCGGCTTTTCCTATGTCTTTTGGGGGCGGGAATTCAAAAACCAAAAGGACTACACCAAGTTTGGCGCGGTGACATTCACCTGGCTGTTCTGACCTCCGGCTCCCGGACGACCGAATCACCCCCCAGACATTCCCCCAACGCCCGAGGGACGAAGGAAATCCGAATCCCGAAATCCGAATCCCGAAAAAAGCCCCCTCTCCAGTAGCGCAGGCTGCCAGCCCGCCGTATCGCGGCGTGGCACGCTGCAAGGCATTCATTTTCTCCCCCCGCTCGATTTCACCCCGAAGGGCACGAAGGAACAAAGCGGAGGGAGCCTCGCCGGGTCGGGCGACCCGGCCTACAAGGGGCGGCATCCTTCCTGTAGGCCGGCTGCCGCCGGCTGGCGGGGAATGGGCGGCAGGTTGGAAACCTGCGCTACGGAGAGCATCCTCCTCACCTCGCCGCTTCCGGGAAGCCCTTTCGGATTTCGGGATTCGGCCTTCGGCCTTCGGATTTCCCTCGGGCCTTCGGTCCCCCGGCCCTC
>CAZRPT010000117.1:0-7564 GCA_964601985.1 uncultured Verrucomicrobiota bacterium | reverse complement strand
GGCCCGTAGCCGGCCTCGTCTATCGCCAATGCTCGCCGGTAAAGCGGCTCGGCCTCTTTCAGCCGATTGGTGGCCTGCAGCAACCCGGCCAGATTGTTGAGGTAAGTTGCCACCTCCGGGTGCTTGGGCCCGTAGTGGGCCTCGGCTATCGCCAACGCCCGCCGCATCAGCGGCTCGGCCTGCGACCATTCGGCCAAATGATGCCAGTAATATCCCACCTGGTTAAGCAGCCAGGCGGCGCCCGGATGGGCGGGCGGGGAGGCGGGATCGGAGGCATCCATCCCCTCCGCCGGAGCGGCCCACAACCATGCCAGGGCTTCGAGCGGTTCGAGTTCCCAGCGGGCCTCCTCCCAGCGGGACACCTGCTTCAATGCCTCGAACCGGCTTTTCACCCAGCGGGTGATGGCCTCCTGGCGCGCGGCGCGCTGCTCTTCGGACAACTCCCGCCGGAGCAGCTCCTGGACCAGCCGGTGCACCCGCGCGAGTTTCGGCACGGCGCCCTCCTCCGCCGCCGGATTCAGCAGGGCCAGCCGCCTCAACCGCTCCACCCGCTCCCGCCACGGATCCGCGATCCGGCGGTCGGCGGCGAACGCTTCCGGCAGATCCTGCTCCACCAGCGCCCGCAGCCACGGCAGGGCCACGTGCTCGGGCGGCAGCAACGCGGCGTATTCCATGGCGCGGCGTTCGGCGGCGTCCAGCGTTTCGAGCGCGGGCCCCAGCACGGCGCTGAGCCGGCGTTGGTGGTTGTGCAGCCGCAGTGTCGCGTCCTCGTCATCGGCGATTTCTTCGAGATCATCAAGGCCGAGCCCCTCCGCCAGGCGGACGTAGTTCGTGCCCGGGTGCGCGGCCACGTAGGCGGCCACCAGTTCCACCGCCAGGGTGAAGCCTCCCAGCCGCCGAACGATGCTCCGGGCCGCCGCGCGTTCCGCTTCGTTCGCGAAGCCCCGGTGTTTTTCCAGCAGCTCCAGCGCGTCGGTCGCGGGCAACTCGCCCAGGGTCAACCAGCGGGCGTCGCCGGCCGGGGGCAGCTTGCGGGTGGTGGCCAGCAGGTGGAGTTGCGGCCCCAGCACGGTGAGTTCCCGGGTCTGGTCGGGGGCGAGCAGCTTCAGGTTCACCACGTTGTCGAGCACCAGGAGAACGCTCCCTTGCGTGGCGAGCCGTTCGCCCAGGCAGCGCCGCACCGCCTGAAAGTGACGCCCGGGTTCCCTGCGTTCCTCGTCGCTGATCCGTCGGTGAAATTCCGGGTGTTCGCCCAGCTCCAGCACGGCTTCGCGCAGGTGGGCCGCGTGCTCGCAGGGAATCAGAAACCGCCCGCCCGGATAGGCGGCGGCGAAGGCGTGCGCGTAGGTGAAGACCAGCTCCGACTTGCCGATCCCGCCCAGCCCGTGCACCCCGCAGATGACCCCGGCCCGGTCGTCCTGGAGCCGCTCGCGCAGGTGGAGCAGCTCCTCGAGCCGGCCGGTGAACTTCCGGTTGTAGGGCGGCACGGTGTTCTCGCTGAGCGCCGCCTCCCGCACCTGGCGGGCCCGCTCGTCGAGATCGCGCGCCAAGCGCTGGAGCGCCGCCCGCAGCTTCTGCCGTCGCAGCGCCCGGAGTCCTTCGTCGGCGAAGGGCCGCACGAAATCCGTCATCACCTGCCGACGTTCGCGCATCTGACGCACCACCGGCGCCACCGCCGCCACGAAGTCGTCGCGGGCCGCCGGCAGGCCGCACAACTCGGCCACCTTTTCCGCGATCTCGCGTTCCGAGAGGGTTCCCTGAACGGCAAGCCCCGGCGCCCCGCCCAGAAAGCCCGGCACCTCGACGAGGTAAATCGGCGCCGCCCCCCGCGAGAGGATGTGTTTGGCGATCTCGGTGTCAATCCACGCCTTCCACTCGCGCCGGCACCACTCGCTGGCAAAGTAGGCCGGTGAAATGAAGGCCACGAAGAGCCGCGAGTGGGACAATCCCCCGTAAATCCGATGCCGCCAGTCATCGAAGCCGCGGATGTCCTCGAGATCGAAGAAGGGCTTCAGCTCGCGTTCAGGACCGCCGCCGGTGAACTTCCGATGTTCGGCCAGCAACGCTTCGATAAAACCGCTGACCCAACCCTCGCGATTGTCCCGCCGGGCGTAGGAAACAAAAAAGTCGTACTGATCGGGATCGGAAGCCATGATGAAGAGGTGATGCGTGGAGCCGTTCTTACCCCCTGCTCCCACCGTGGGAAAAGCAAAAAGCGTTGCCGGAAATTACGGGATGACGGAGTTACACCATTTCGAGTTCCATTTTGCCTTTTTCTTTTGGGCGGCGAGCTTTTCCCGGCTGGGTGGCCGCGGGAATGGCGGAACGGGGCGGGGCTACGGGAGTTGTTTCCTCACCCAGTTCAAGGCGGCCTCGCGGGTGGTGAGTTCTTCGGCCAGTTGGCGGTCGCGGATTTCGCGCAGCCAGCGGCCCAGTTCAGGACCGGGAGGAATGCCCAGCGCCATCAGGTCGTGGCCGTTGACGAGCGGGGGGCGAAGGCGCGGGCGCTCGGCCAGGGCGGCGGCTTCGCGGGTGAGAAAGTCGTGCAGCTCCAGCGAGTGGTCCGAGCCGAGGCAGTCCAAGCGGTGCAGTTCCAGCTCCAGCGGAAAGGTGGGACGCAGCAGGAGGCGACGCAGTTTGGCCCGGCGCATCCGGGGGGCGTCCGCGAGCTGCATGTGGTGGCGGACGACGGTGACGATTTCCTCGATCTGGCGGCGCGGAAAGCGGAATCGGCGCAGGATCTTTTCCGCCAGCTCCGCGCCCACCTGGTCGTGGCCGTAAAAGCGGATGCGGCCGGTGTCCGGATCGCGCGTGGCGGTGGCGGGTTTGCCCACGTCGTGCAGCAGCACCGCCCACGGCAGGGCGGGCGGGGCGTCGGCGGGAAGCTGGTCCAGCATCAGCCGGACGTGCTCGAACACGTCGCCTTCCGGGTGGAACTCCGGCGGTTGCGCGCATCCGATGAACGCGGCCACTTCCGGCAACACGACCGCCAGCAGGCCGCTGTCGCGCAGCAGCTCCAAGCCGCGCGCGGCGTGGGGCGGGCGGAAGAGCTTGAGCAGCTCGTCCCGGACGCGCTCGGCGCTCACCGACCGAATCAGCCCGGGCTGCTCGCGGATGGCCGCCAGGGTGCCGTGTTCGATGGTGAATCCGAGCCGGGCCGCGAACCGCACCGCGCGCAGGGGACGGAGGCGGTCTTCGGCGAAGCGTTCCCGGGGATCGCCGATGGTCCGCACGAGCCGCCGGCGCAGGTCGGCCTTGCCGCCCACCCAGTCGTGGGTGACGCCGCGCACCGGGTCGTGAAACAGGCCGTTGATGGTGAAGTCCCGCCGTTGGGCGTCGGCCCGGGCGTGGGTGAATTCCACCCGGTCCGGACGGCGGCCGTCGGTGTAATCCGCCTCGGCGCGGAAGGTGGCCACTTGAAATTCCGCCCCCCGGTGGCGCACGAGCATCACGCCGAACTGCCGCCCCACCGGCAGGGTTCGGGAAAACAACGCCTCCACCTGCGCCGGCCGCGCCGAGGTGGCGAGGTCGTAATCCGCCGGCTCGCGGCCCAGCAGAAAGTCCCGCACGCAGCCGCCCACCCAGAAGGCTTCGTGGCCCGCCGCCTGCAAGCGACGCGCCACGTCGGTGGCCGCCTCGCGCAAGGCGGCGGAATCCGGGGCGGAGGGCGGGCCGGACGGCTCAGTCGGCTTCGTCGGTCGGGGGTTCATGGGCCACCTCGGCGAGGTGATGTTTTTTCCGGAACCCGACGTACACCACGCCGCCCACCAGGCTCCAGCCCAGACTGCCGGCCAGGGCCAGCAGGGAAAGGGTCAACGCGCTGGTGGCCGGCACGCCGATTTCCGGCACGGTGAGCAGCCAGACGTAGAGGTTTTCCCGCACGCCGAGCCCGTTGGGGGTGATGGGAATCGAGGCGAGGAAGATGATCACCGGCACGATGACCATCAGCCAGCGCAGGGGGACGTCGAGCCCCAGACCGCGCGTCAGGGACCAGATTTGGAGCACGCAGGCGAAATTGAGCAGCAGGGAGAGCAGCAGGGCGGCCCCCAACGTACCGGGCCGCCGACCGCATTCCCGGGCCGCCTCGAGGGCCCGCTCCAGCAGGGCGCCCTTGGGCAGGCGCGCCAGCAGTTTCCGCGCGCCGGGCCACCAGCGGCTCCAGCCGCCCCAGAAGGAGACCACCCCCACGAGCCCGACCAACAACAGGGCGCCCAGGATGAAGCCGGACACCGCCGCCAGCCGGAGATGGGCGCGGAGCAAGGCCAGGTTGGCCAGCATCATCAGGGCCGCGAACAGCAGCGTGGAAAACAGGCCCACCAACCGGTCCACCACCACCGTGGTGACCGCTTCCGCCTTGCGATGATGCGTCTCGCGCGCGGCGTAAAACGCCTTCATCAAATCGCCGCCGGTCGAGCCCAGCAGGAAGGAGTTGAAGAAGTGGGCCACCAGCGAGATTTCCGCCGTGCGCGCCAGGGAGAGACCCAGCCCCTGCGCCTTCAGAAACAGATGCCAGCGCACCAGCCCGATGAGGAGGGTGAATCCCATGAAGACGAGCGACAGCGCGCCCCAGGCCGGGCGGAGCAGTTTGACGGTGTTCCAGAAGCGGTGCGGCCCCTCCGTCCACGCCACCTGCCATTGTTCGGGCCGCGACAGGGAGGCCCAATCCCGCCCGGCGAGGGTCCACGCCATTTTCCCCTCGTAGAGGAAGATCGAGTGAAAGGCGAACCCCAGCAACCCGAGGCAGATCAACAGCCGGGCCAGGGCGCCCCACGTTGCCCGGCCCTTGCTCACTCCTCGCCCCAGAGGGACTTGATGTGCGCGAAGCTCTCCCGGACCTCCTCGGGCGACACGCTGGGATGCAGCTCGAACACCTTGAGGTGCTCGGGGCGCACGTGGGGGGCGAGCGCCGCGAAATCAATCATCCCCTGCCCGGGCGGCAGGTGGTCCCGGCCCGGAAAGCCGACGTCGTGGATGTGGAACCCGGCCAGATGCTCCGCCAGCCCGCCCACGTGATCGGCGTGGCGGATGAAGCCGAGGTTTTCCTTGATCTGGCCGTGGCCGCAATCGTGCCAGTAGCGCACCGCGCCGCTGTTGAATTCCGCGAACAGGAAACCGAAATCGCTTTCGAAGGGGATTTCCTCGAGCGCCTCGCGGTTTTCGATGCCGAGCATCAGGCCCCGCTTGAGCGCCTCGCGGTCGAGGATGTCGAGGATTTCGTAGGCATGCTCCTCGTGCGCCTCGCGCCGTTCCTGGCGGCGTTCCTCGACCTCCCAGCACAGCCGTTCGTAACGCGGCGTGCCCGCCTGGCCCCGGCCCACCATTTCGAGCAGCTTGTCGGTGTAATGCCGCATGTCAATGCTGCCCATGTGCAGCACCACCAGCTTGGCCCCCACCCGCTCGGCGAAGTCCAGCGTCTGGATGCTGTGCCGGAAGGCCCGCTCCCGCTCGCGACGATCGGTCGAGGTGAACCGGAAGATGTTCGGCGCGGCGTGATTCACCCCCATCGGCAGGGGGCAGAAGTTGTGGAGGGTCGAGATCTTGATCACGCCGGCCTGGACGGCCTCGAGGATGCCCGGCACCAGGCTCAACCGGATGCCGTGGCTCAGCTCGGCGTACTCGAACCCCTGCTCGCGGATTTCCTCGAGCATGGCGCGCCCGTCGGTGTGCCGCCGGGAATTCCAACAGGTGGAGAGGGAATACATGGGTCAATAAAAAAAAGCCGAGCCTGAGGATCCGCATCCACAGCGCTCGACCTGGAAAAAAGTTGCCGGCTCAGGTGATGAGCACTCGCTACAGATCGGCGTAACGGGCGCTCAACATCGCGGAGAACTTGGCCACCTTCATCTTGCGCCGCCGTTTCGCGCTCGGCTTTTCGTAATGCCGATGGTTGCGCACTTCCCGAAGGGTGCCCTCGCGATCCAACCGTTTCTTCAAACGCCGCAGCGCTCGTTCAACCGATTCGCCCTTTCTCAGTCTGATCTCGATCAATGCTCTTTCACCTCTTTCTGATGACCGGGCCGGGGTTTTCACCGCCGACCACTCCGGTCAGGGGCGGGAACTCTACCGATCTCCCTCCCCGCTGTCAACGTCTTGCGCCGCAAAAAAATCACCACGCGGCCAGCGGGGGAGGCGTCAAACACCTCCGGGCTGCCGGCCGGGTTGCCCATCCGGCGTTTTCGACCGGCGCTTACCGCGGCGACCGCGGGCCGGTTTTCGCTTGTTTTGTCGTGGGCATCGGACGGATAACGCGGTCATGAAATGGCAATCATTCGCGGGCCGCTGGATGGCGGCGGGTTTGGGGGTGTGTGTGTTGACCGGGGCCGTCCAGGCGGCGGATGAAGCGCAACCCTATCTCGGGCGCTGGGCGCTCACCATTCCGGGCGGCGGCGCCGGATGGCTGGGCGTCACGAAGGAGAAAGGCTGGTACGACGCCTCGATTCTTTGGGGCGGGGGCAGCGTGGTGCCGGTGTCGAGCGTCTTCTTCACCGACGGCATGCTGAATGTGACGCGCACGCACGAGGTGAAACGCAAGAACGCCAAGGGCAAGGTGATCCGGGTGCAGCAGTTCACCGACCTGATCACCGCCACCGTCCTGGGCGACACGTTGGAGCTGAAGCTTTATTCGCCCCACCGGAACGGCGTGGGAATGGACGTGGCCACCTTCTCGGGCAAGCGCATTCCCCCCCTGCCGCCGGCGCCGGATCTGGGGCACGTGAAGTTCGGCAAGCCGATCGTGCTCTTCAACGGCAGGAATCTCGACGGCTGGCGTCCCACCAACCCGCGCGCGCTCAATGGCTGGACGGTGGAAGACGGCATTCTGCGGAACAAGGCGGTGCAGGAAAAAGGCAAGCCTCATCGCCATTACACGAATCTCCGGACCGATCGTGAATTCGAGGATTTCAACCTCAGCCTGGAAGTGCGGGTGCCCAAGGGCGGCAACAGCGGCGTTTATCTGCGCGGCATCTATGAAGTGCAGGTGACCGACAGCTACGGCCAGCCGCTCGACTCCCACCACATGGGCGCGATTTACAGCCGCCTCACCCCCACCGTGAACGCCGAAAAACCGGCGGGCGAATGGCAGATCATGGACATCACCCTCGTGGACCGGCACGTCACGGTCATCCTCAACGGCCGCAAGATCATTGACAACCAGCCCCTCTTGGGCTGCACGGGCGGCGCGTTGTGGTCGGATGAATTCCGTCCCGGCCCCATCTACCTCCAGGGCGACCACACCAGCGTGGATTACCGGAACCTCATCCTGCGGCCGGTGGTGAAATAGGGGGGCGAGGGCCGAAGTCCGAAGGGCCAAAGGAAATCCGAATCCCGAGGAGGAGTTTCGGGCGCGGGCAAGTGGTCCCTTTCCATGGCGCGACCTCCGCCCGTCCGAAGCTTTTCTTTCGCGTTACCAACCATCCGGCCAGCATTGGGCGGGGAGGGTTTGAGCCGGCGGGGCAATCCCGCTAGGCTGGGCCGGACGGCGGCGTCCCGGGAGGGAAAGGAAAGCCGCCGGACTGAAATTTTTTACTTATGACCGCGACACATCGCCGATCCGGAACCAGGGACG
>CAZRPT010000116.1:0-2494 GCA_964601985.1 uncultured Verrucomicrobiota bacterium | reverse complement strand
GTTGGTCAGAAAAAGGGCGTCGGCCCGGGCCAGCGCTTCCGGCGGGGCGGCGGTTTCCTCGACGGTCAGACCCGCCTGCGCCGCCAGCGCCAACACGTGCCGCCGCGTGATGCCCGGCAACGCGCCGGCGCTCAGCGGCGGGGTGGCGAGGCGGTGGCCGCGCAACCAGAAAAGATTCGCGCTGGTGGCCTCGACCACCTCGCCCCGTTCGTTCAACAGGAGCGCTTCGTCAGCATTTTGGTCGTCCGCCCCGGCCCGGGCCAGCACGTGGGTCAGGCGCTGGCAGCTTTTGACGGCGTTGAGCGGATCGCCGGACCAGACGCGGTGGCGGGCGGTGACGATCCGCCAACGCGGCGGGACCTCGGCGTTCGCCCCGGCGGGCAGCGGATGAGTGGTCAGCAGCAGGGTGGGCGACGCGGCGCCGCGCGGCGAAAAGCCCCGGACACCGCGGCCCCGGGTGAGTTGCAGGCGCAGCAGGCCGTCCGTCACGCCGTTGCGCCGGAGCAGTTCGGCGGCGGCTTCGGCAACCGCGCCGGCCTCTCCCGCCGGGGCCAGCCGCAACCGCTCGCGCCCGCGCGTCAGGCGCGCCCAATGAGCGGCCCAGTGCGGGATTCGCCCGTCCGCCACGCGCATCGTCTCGAACAACCCGTCGCCGTAGAGAAAGCCGCGGTCGAAGACGCTGACCCGCGCTTCGGTTTCCGGAACGAACTGGCCGGCGAGATAGACGAACATGGCGATTTCAAACCAGGGCCGCCCGCGCGGGCGGGACGCGGGAGGGCGGCGGTGCGGCGCTCACGCCCGCGAGGGCCAGCTGAAAGCCCGCCGCCTTGAGCAGCGTTTCCTCGTATTCCGCCGCCGGATCGGATTCCGCCACGATGCCCGCGCCCACGTGGAAACAAGTCCGATCCGGCAGGCAGAGGGCGGCGCGGATGAGGATGCTCAACCGGCTTTCGCGATTGAACCCCAGCCAGCCGAGGCAGCCGGTGTAGGGGCCGCGGGTGACCGGCTCCAGCTCCTCGATGAGCTCCATCGCCCGCACCTTGGGCGCGCCGGTGATGCTCCCGCCGGGGAAACACCCCGCCAACGCGCCCAAGTGGCTGACCTCCTCGCGCAACCGCCCCTCGACGGTGGACACGAGGTGATGCACCTGCGGGTGGGCCTCCCAACGCGCCAGTTCCGGCGTCCGCACGCTGCCGAATTCGCACACCCGCCCCAGGTCATTGCGCAGCAGGTCGGTGATCATCACCAGCTCGGAGCGCTCCTTGCCGCTGGCGACCAGCTCGCGCGCCAGGCGGGCGTCCGTCCCGGGATCATCGCCCCGGGGACGGGTGCCCTTGATCGGCCGGGTGCGAATCCGGCGGTCCGAGAGGTCGAGAAACAGCTCCGGCGAGGAGGAGACCAGCGCGAAATCGCCCGCGTCGAGCAAGGCGGCAAACGGGGCGGGCGAGGCGGCGGTCAGGCGGCGGTAAAGCGTCCACGGATCCCAGCGCCGCGACAGGGTGAGCCGGTGGGAGAGGTTCACCTGATAGATGTCGCCGGCGGCGATGTAATCGAGCGCCCGGCGCACGAGGGCGAGAAACCGGTCGCGACCCACCGACGAGGCGAGCGCGGGCACGGGGCCGGTCGGGCCGGAAGAAGCCGCCTCCGGTGCGGGTTCGGTTTCCAGCCGGCGACGCCACGTGTCGAACCGCCGGCGGGCGTGGGCGGCGTCGCGCGAGCCGTCCGGCTGAAGGCCGGTCGCGACGATCCACGTCCGCTGCTTGACGTGATCGAACACCACGAGGCTGTCGTAAAAGCCCACGTGCAGGTCGGGCAACCCGAGGTCCGCCGCCGCCCGCCGGGGCAGGCGCGGTTCGAGGAAGTGCTTCAGGTCGTAACCCCAAAAACCGAAACAACCGCCCAACGGAAAGGGCAGTCGCTCGGCCACGCCCACGTCGTAGCGCGCCAGCAGCCGTTCGAGGATCATCCACGGATTGCCGTACAGCGGCTGCGTCCGGCCCGCGCGCCGCAGCTCGCACGAAGCGCCCCACGCCCGCAACGTGGCGAACGGCCGGGCGGTCACCAGCGAGAAACGCCCCTGACGCGGATCCCGCGCGGCGCTTTCCAGCAGCGCCAGTCCCGGCTCACCGCGCGCGGCGGCGGCCAGGGTGGCGGCGGTATGGCGGGTTGGAACGGTCTCGATGAGCACCGCCCGCAGCTTGCCGGAAAACCGTTTTTTTCGCGAGCGGGAAGCCGGGCGAAACGCGGGCATCACACGGGTGATCGCGGGGATGGCAGGAACGGGGCGGGAAAAATCCAGGGGAGCGAGGGCCGAGGGAAATCCGAAATCCGAAGGACCGAAATCCGAAATTTTTCGCGTCCCCTGCAGGCCGGGTCGCCTGACCCGGCGTTCCCCGACCGGCCCTGAAGGGGCGGAAGCGGAGCGGCCGCGAAAACCGCTCGCGGGGACCGAGGGGCGGGGGCGCCCCTCGGCGCACGCGAGGCGCGGGCGCTC
>CAZRPT010000115.1:0-27802 GCA_964601985.1 uncultured Verrucomicrobiota bacterium | reverse complement strand
TTACCAAATCCGCACCAGGCGCACGCCGTGGGGCGGGACTTGGCTGGAAAAGGAGCCGGTGTAGCGACCGAGATCCTTCTGCCGCCAGAGGTCGCGCACGCGGTGGGCGCCGGTGAGTTTCAGGTCCTCCCAGCGGGCCGTCACCCTGGCCGGCAGGAGACCGCGATTGAACAGGCCCACGGCCAGTGAGCCGTCCTCCATCTGCTTGGCCCACACTTCGAGAAAACGGTCGCGGGCCACCGGGGCGGCCTGGCGGCCGAGCGGGTCCTGGTTCACCGCCAGCACCTCGTCGTTGGTCAGCAGGTTCAGGGTGAAGTCGTCCAGCTTGGTCATGTCGCAGCCGATCAGGAGCGGTGCGCTCAACAGGCACCAGAGGCTGATGTGGGTGTATTGCTCGGAGGGGCTCAACCGGCTGGGATGGAGCCGGGGGCCCCAGCCGACCTGGCCCACGACCAGCATGTCGGGGTCGTTCCAATGGCCGGGACCGGCGTAGCGTTCGCGCCCGGCCTGCTTGAACCCGATGCCGGCCATGCTGCTCCACGTGTCCACGATGTCGCCGGTGGTGCGCCAGCAGTTGCCGCCCACCCGCGCGCCCCATTCGTGCACGTTGCCCATGCCGTACTGGCAGAGGCTGTAGAGGATGTCGCGGGGCGCCTGATCGAGGGCCTGGCGCATGAGGGCGTAGGGAACCATCAACGACTGCCGGTCCTGGAATTCGGCCGGCTCCCACGCCGCGAGATAGGGACCGAAGTCCGCCGGATGGGTGCGTTTGGCCTCCAGTTCCGGGCGGTAGGAGCACCAGTCGTATTTGAGGTAGTCAATGCCCCACCCGGCGTAGCGTTGGGCGTCGAGCAGCTCGTGATCGAAGCTGCCCAGGCAACCGCCGCAGGTCAGCGGTCCCGGCGAGGAATAAATGCCCACCTTCAGGCCCAGCGCGTGGATGGTGTCGCACAGCTTCTTCATGTCGGGGAAGCGGGGGTTGGGCACGATGCGTCCCTGGGCGTCGCGACCGGGACCGCCCAGGGAGGGATCCTTCGAGCTGGGTTTCTTTTCCCAGTAATCGTCAATGTTGATGTAGGTCCAGCCGTGGTTGACGAGTCCGCTCCGCACCATCGCCTCGGCGGCGGCCCGGACTTTTTCGGCGGTCACGCTGCTGGCGAAGCAGTTCCAACTGTTCCAGCCCATCGGCGGGGTGAGGGCGATTTGGTCGCCGCAGACGATCCGCAATTCCCGTTCGGCGCGGCCGAGGCGATTTTTCGCGCTCAAGGTCACCCGGTAGGCGCCGCGTCGGGCCACCCGGCCGGTGATGATGCCGGTTTGCGAATCGAGGGTGAGGCCCTCCGGCAAATGCCGCGCGCCGAATTGCAGGGGCCGCTCGCCGGTGGCCGGAACGCGGAAAAGAAACGGATGTCCGGGCCGGCATCCCACCACCCGCGCGCCGTTGATGCGCGGCGTGGGCGGGGCCGGGGGAGTGAGGATGTAGGGCTCCTCGGGGGGCAGGCCGGCCACCACGGGCCGCTCGCCGGCGTATTCGAAGCGCGCGTCCACCCAGTCGGCGTGGTCGTAATTGATGCCGTCGCCCGCGTCGGTGACGAGCAGGGTCAGGTGCCGCACGCCGCGCAGGTCCACCGACACCGGCTTGGCGGGGTCGCCGCCGTGCATCACGCCGCTGCGCCACAGCAGCTTGCCGTCGCCCAACAGTTGAAACTCGACACTGGCCGGGGTGTCCCGGCACTCGTCATCCACCCCCACCGAGGCCGTGAAACGCCGGGCGGCGCGGCGCAGGTCAAGGTGAAGGGTGCTTTCGGCGTGCGTGCCGAGTCCGCGCGAAAAGGACTTTCCGCCGACGCGCAGCGGATGGCCGTTCACCGAATGGTTCCGTTGCGGCCGGCCCCATTGCTGGTCGGTCTTGCTGAGGTCCAGCTCGTCCAGCCAGACGGTGGCGGCGGAGGCGGGACCCGCCAGCAGAACGCTCACGCAGAGAAGGGAGAAAGCGATTCGCGGGCACTGCCGGAACCGGACACCAAAGGAGCAAACCGATTTCATGCCGCCAGCCTGCGCCGGAGGTTCCGCGTCGTCAAGGTCGGCCCGCGCGCCGCTCAATAGGCCACCACCAGCTTCCGGGCCGTGGCTTGGTGGGGAAACTTCAGCCAGAGCAAATGAGCCTCCGCGGCATAACGCCAGTCGGTCAGAGGCAGGCCGCCGAGGGTGACGTGCCGGGGTCGGTCCGGCACGCGAAGCAACACCACGGCCCGCGTCCCGGCGACGCCTTCCACGCGGCAGGTGAACGCGCTCAGGCCGGCTTCGACCGGCAACACCTTGCCGGCGGCGGCCAGCACGACGGGGCCGTCGGCGGGCGCGCGGTCGAGATCGAGCAGGAAACAGCGGACGCCCGGTTTCAGCTCGATTTCGCGGCGCAGTTTCAGCTCCGGATCGAACAGGTTGACGAAGCGACCGGTCAACTTGCGCGGCGGCGCGGAGACGGATTCCTCCAACCCGGCGCCGATGAGGTACGGGCCGCGCCGCAGCAGGAGGTGGTTGAACTCGCCCCACGGGAGGGCGGCGGCCTGCTCCGAAGCGGCGTCCCGCCCCGTCCAGAGCCGGCGGACGGCGCGGACAAGGGCGAGGTCGCCCGCGGGATCGCGCGCGAGGGCGGCGGGATCGGCGGCCTGGTAGAGCACGGCCCCGCGCCCCACGCGATACCGTCCCGGCGGCGCGTTGGTGGCCAGGCCGAGCTGCGCGAACAGGTGCTGGCGCGGCGTGGCGTAATGGCGTCCGTCCTGATTCCACCATTCGCGCACGGCGCAGAAGGGGTCCTGGTCGTCGTCCCAGACCAGCAGGCGCCCGCCCGCCTTCACCCACGCCGCCAGGGGCGGATGGACGTCCGGGCTGAGCGGTTTCTGGCCGTGATAGCTGAGCAGCAGCAACTGGAACCCGGCCAGGGCGTCCGGCAGGGGAAGGTTTTCCAACTGGACCGGCCGCACCGGCACGCCGCGTTTGAGCAACGGCAGCGCCAGCCCGTAAAAATGGCTCAAGTGGGGATCGCTGGGCGCGGGGCCGCCCCGTTCGAACATCAGCGAATCGCTCACCAGCACGCCCACGCCGGGCGGGCGATGCTCCCACGCCACGTCGGTCTGGTGCAGGTCGTTGAGGGCGTTGATGACGGTCTGAAGCTCGGTGGCGTAGGGCGCGGGGATGCGGACCCGCTCGCGCTCGCCCTGCCGGCGGGGGTGTTTGCCGGTAAAGACGCGTCCCGGCCAGGGCATGACTTCGTAGCGCCAGACCTCGGGGTGCAACAGCGACGCGGTGAGGGTGGCTTCCCAGTTGCGGCGGTAGTCGCCCCAGTCGTGGTTGGGATTGTCCTCGACCGGGTCGGCCAGAAACCAGACCCGCCGGGCGGTGGCGGCGACGAGGTTTTGCATGACGCCGTATTCAAGGAAGGCGGTGTCGAAGGTGCGCTCCTGGAGCCGGCCGCGATAGAGGTTGGGGGTGCGGGCGGTGCCGGTCCAGACTTGGGCGATGTAGCCGTCGCAGCCGTGCAACCGGGCGAGGCTGGATTCCGGACTGACGATGCGCCAGTGGGCGTAGTTGAGCAGGCTGTGGGTGGGCACGTAACAGCGCACGCTCCGGCCGGTACGGCGATTGAAGGCCTGGATGTGATCGAACACCTGCTGCAACGCCCGCCGGTAGAGGAAGTATTTCAACTTCGAGGCGCGCCATTGGGCGTCCGCGGAGGCGTGCGGCGGCTGCCAGGGTTCCTGATAGAATTGCCGCCACTCGCGCTGGAAGCCCGCGGAATAACCCGCCCGCACCCAGAACTCCGGCTCCTCCATGTGGATGGCCGCCGCGCCCGCGTCGAGCGCCCGTTGCACGCCCACGCAGAGAAATTTCCCGTAATTCCCGCCGGGGCACATGTAATACACGTCGCCGCCGTGGCTGATCTTTTTGCCGTCGCGCTCGGTCTGCGCCTCGTCCTGATGATCCGTGCCGTCGAACCGGCCGTAGAGGTAATCCTGGTAATGGCCCCACGAGACGCCGGTCATCACGTGGATTTCGTAACCGTGATCGCGCCACGTCTGGAGGCGTCCCGGCAGGGCGGGGTCAATGCCGTACACGATCGCCACGTCGGAGCGGAGATTGATCGCCGGCGCCCAGGGCCGGATTGTCTGAAACGCGGTGCGTTCCAGGATTTGCAGCGGGTCGCGCAGAAACGGCTCGTCGGCGTGTGCAAGCAGCACGCCCGCTCCCAGCGTCACGAACAGCGTGCGCCCCCAATGAAAAAACGGCTGTCGCATGCGCCCATTCCGCCTCAGCGCGAACGGCGAAGCAAGCTTCGCCCGGCCCGCGCCCCCCATTTCCCTCCGCAGCGGGACCGGACTCGTTCCTTGCTCCGGAGGAACAGTTTGTGTCAGCGTAAGGACGGTGACACCCGCGAGGACGGAGCCCCGGCGGCGCGCGGAAACGCGGCGTGTCTTCCGCTTCTCACGAAATCATGAAAAAAACGCCTTGTTCGACCGGGTCGCGTCCCGGAGGCCGGAATCACCCGGTCCGCCGGGGATTCGCGGGGGGAC
Organism: uncultured Verrucomicrobiota bacterium; assembly: GCA_964601985.1. Taxonomy (GTDB): domain Bacteria; phylum Verrucomicrobiota; class Verrucomicrobiia; order Limisphaerales; family J093; genus J093. Next base: position 23,231 of record CAZRPT010000115.1, on the reverse strand, counting down.
TGTGCTTGCTTCTGCTGGCCACCGCGCGCGCGGAAACGCCGTTGACGGTGCAAAACGGATGGTACGTCCACGGCGACCGGGTGATCTGGGGATACGCCCAGCACAACGGCTGGTGGCGGGCCGGCCAGCGGCCCAACCTCGCCCGCAACGCGCCGGGCCAAATCGGCCCCAACCGCACCGAGGATTTGGACCGGCTCACCGACGCCATGCTGCGCTACGGCTATCCCGGCTTCGAACATAATTACGGGCTCTGGTACGACCGCCGCCGGGACCGCCATGACACGGCCCGCCGGAACGACCCCCACGTGGTTCCGCCGTTTCTCGAACAACCGTGGGCCCGCGGTCATCAGGGCCGGGCCTGGGACGGCCTCCCCAAATACGACCTCACCCGCTACAACGCGTGGTATTTCGACCGCCTCAAACAATTCGCCGACTTGTGCGACCGCAAAGGCGTCATCCTGTTTCACGATTTCTACATGCAGCACGCCCTGCTCGAACAACAAGCCCACTATGTGGATTTCCCCTGGCGGCCGGCGAACTGCCTGCAAAAAACCGATCTGCCCGATCACGTCCCGGCCGCCAACGCTTTTTATGACATCTCGCACCCCGTGCGCCGGAAACTGCACCGCGCCTACATCCGCAAATGCCTGGACGTGTTGGGGCGGAACACGCACGTCGTCTTTCTCTGTGGCGAAGAATACACCGGCCCCCTCTCCTTCATGCGTTTCTGGCTGGACACCCTCCGGGAATGGGAGGCCGAAACCGGCCGGCGCGTTCACATCGGCCTCTCCGCCACCAAGGACGTCGAAGACGCCATACTGGGCGACCCGAAATACGCCGCGGCCATTGACACGGTGGATTTGCGCTACTGGTGGTACCGCCCCGACGGAACCGTGTTCGCGCCCCGGGGCGGCCGCGAAATTCCCGGTCGCTACACCGGCGCCTTTGATCCCCGCTGGCTGGCCGCCACCCGCGCGCAAACCCGCTTCTACACCGATCGCGGCATGGGCCGGATGGACACCACCACCACGCCCCAGGTGTACCGCCAAATCCGCGAATGCCGCGACCGCCACCCCCGGAAAGCGATTCTGCACCAGCTCCCCGTGAACCGCCGGCAAGCCTGGGCCATGCTGATGGCGGGCGGCTCGATGTTCATCGGCCAGATGCCCTATCCCCACAAGGCCGACCCGCCGGATTACATCTCGCCCGAAATCTGCCGCGTCATCCGGCCCACCTACGAATTCATCCGCCAGCAACTGGCCACCACCCTGCCCCGCATGACGCCCCGGAACCTCCTGACCCGGGCGGATTCCCTCACGTGGTGCCTCGCCGATCCGGGACACGCCTACCTGGTGTACTCCTCCAACGGCGCGCGGTTCACCCTCGACCTGTCCGCGGCCGCGGGCCGCCTGGCCGCCCGCTGGTTCGATCCGCGCACCGGCGCCCTCACGCCCGCCCACGGGGGCGCGGTTGCCGGCGGGCATCCCGTGACCTTCACCCCGCCCTCCGGCGAAGACTGGGCGCTGTGGCTGCGCCAGGAAGCCCCCACCCACCCCTGACGCCGCCCCTCTTCAGCGCCGGCGGGAAAGATTCGCCGAAGCAATCGCCCCGAAAAAGTGGCATTTAAGGCGACGGGCTGATGCCGGGGTCGCCCGGAGAGGAGGGGCACCCTGCGTTTCCGGCGAAAAGGCGTAACGTGGTCCTGATCCGTCACCGGATGCGGAAAACGGCGGGTCCGATGGTGGGGGAGGAGGTGACGGGCGCAATCCCCTCATCACGACGGCGACAGGGGAGCGCACGCGCCTCGCGTGCGCCGAGGGGCGCCCCCGCCCCTCGGTTCCCCGCGACCGATTTCCGCGGCCGCGACGGTTCCGCCCCTTCAGGGCGGGGAAAACATGGGCGTGGCCGGTTCCCCGGGCGTTGCCCGGGGCTGATGGATGTTGCGCCTTCGGCGCGGGGAATTTCGGATTTCGGGATTCGGATTTCCTTCGGCCCTCGGTTCCCCGGAATTTCCCCGGCTTGCGCCGGGCGGCGGAGCCCGTCACATTGCCCGCTCATGGCCGAACGCCTGCCCATTTACGAGCTGGAATCCGAGTTGATCGCCTGTCTGCGCGCGGGCCGGCGGGTGATGTTGTCGGCGCCGACCGGCTCCGGCAAGTCCACCCAGGTTCCGCAGATGCTGTTGCGGCACGGCCTGTTGGACCTCGCCGACGGGCGGCCCGGGCAGGTGATCGTGCTCCAGCCCCGGCGGCTGGCGGCGCGGTTGCTGGCGGCCCGCGTGGCCCGGGAGCTGGACGTGTCGCTGGGGCGCGAGGTCGGTTACTCGATCCGGTTCGAGGACGTCACCTCGGCGGCCACCCGCATTCGCTACGTGACCGAGGGGGTCCTGCTGCGGCAGATGCTGGACGATCCCGGGCTGCGCGGCGTGGCGGCGTTGATTTTCGACGAATTCCACGAACGCCACCTCTACGGCGACATCACCCTCGCCCGCGCGTTGGACTTGCAGGAAACCCGCCGGCCGGACCTGAAGCTGGCCGTCATGTCGGCCACGCTCGAATCGGACCGGCTCGCGGCCTACCTGCGGACCGGTTCGGCCGGGAACGCGCCGGAGGTCGCGACGCTGCATTCCGACGGGCGCTGTTTCCCGGTCGAGATCCGGCACGTCGAGCCCGACCGGCGCACGGCCCGGGAACCGGTCTGGGAACGGGCGGCCGACGCCTTCGCCGACTACGTGCAAAACGGCGGCGAAGGGGACGTGCTGGTGTTCATGCCGGGCGCGTTCGAGATCCAGCGCACCCTCGAAGCCATCCACCAACGGGCGGCCTCGGACGGCTTCCTCCTGCTGCCGCTGCACGGCGAGCTGCCGTCCCGCGACCAGGACGCCGCCGTGAGCCGGCATCGCCGGCGCAAGGTGGTGGTGGCCACCAACGTCGCCGAAACGTCGCTGACCATTGACGGCATCCGGCTGGTGATTGACAGCGGTCTGGCCCGCATCCCCCGCTACGATCCCTATCGCGGCATCAACACCCTGCTGGTGGAAAAAATTTCCCAGGCCAGCGCCGATCAACGGGCGGGGCGCGCGGGGCGCACCGCGCCGGGCGTGTGCGTGCGGTTGTGGTCGGTCGAGGAACACCGGGAACGTCCGCCGCAGGAACAGCCCGAGGTCCAGCGGCTCGATCTGGCCGAGGTGGCGCTCACCCTGAAGGCCGCCGGCGTGGCGGACCTCGATCAATTCCGCTGGCTCGAACACCCCGGCGCCAAACGGCTGGCGCGCGCGGAGGAATTGCTCCTGGACCTGGGCGCGTTGCGGCGCGGCGACGCCGGAGACGGGCCGACCGTCATCACCGGGCTGGGCCGGCGGATGCTCAAGTTTCCCCTGCACCCGCGCTATGCCCGCCTGCTGCTGGCCGCCGAGGAGCGGGGCTGCGTGTATCAAGCCTGCCTGGCGGCCGCCCTCACCCAGGGCCGCGACCTGCTTCAGCGCCACGTGGAGCCGCGCACCCGCGATCAACGCGAGGATTTGCTGGGCCACCAGGCCGAATCGGATTTTTTCCCGCTCATGCGGGCGTGGAATTACGCCGCGCAAAACGACTTCCGGCTCGCGCCCTGCCGCCGGCTGGGCATCAACGCCGCCGCCGCCCGGCAGGTCGGGCCGTTGTTGCGGCAGTTCCTCCGCATCGCCCGGCGCGAGGGGCTCGATGTCGAGCCGCGCCGCGTGGAGGACCGCCAGTTGCAACAATGCCTGCTCATCGCCTTCAGCGACCGGCTGGCCCGCCGGATTGACGCCGGCACCCGGCGCTGCGAGCTGGTGCACGACCGGGCCGGTTTTCTCGCCCGCGAAAGCGCCGTCCAGCACCGCGACCTGCTCGTGGCCGCCGAGGTGCGCGAGGTGGGCCAACTGGGCGGCGACCTCAAGACCATCCTCTCGCTCGCCACCGCCATCGAGCCGGCGTGGCTGGAGGAGCTGTTCCCCGACGACCTCGACCGCGAGCTGGAGGTGTTTTACGACGCCCACGCCAAGCGGGTGTACGCCGAGGAGTTGCGCACCTTTCGCGGGCTTGAACTGGAGGCCCGCAAGGTGGAACCGCCCCCGTTGGAGGCCGCCGCCCGCGTCCTGGCCGAACGGGTGGCCGCCGGCAAGATCGAGCTGAAACGGTGGAACCACGAGGTCGAGCAATGGATCCTCCGCCTCAACTGCCTGGCCCGCTGGTGTCCGGAATTCGAGCTGCCCCCGCTGACCGAGGACGACCGGCGCGCCCTGCTCGAACAAATCTGCCACGGCGCCTTCACCTACAAGGAAATCAAGGACCGCCCCGTCCTGCCGGTGGTGCGGGACTGGCTCAACCCGGAGCAGCGCCGGCTCCTGGACACTCACGCCCCCGCCCGGGTGAAACTCGGCAACGGCCGCACGCCCAAGGTCACCTATTCCGCCACCGAGGCCCCCTACATCGCGCTGCGAATTCAGGAGCTTTACGACGTGACCCGCACGCCGCGAATCGCCCTGGGCCGCGCGCCGTTGCTGGTCCACATCCTCGCGCCCAACATGCGCCCCGTTCAAATCACCCGGGACCTGGCCGCCTTCTGGCGCGACCACTACCCCCGCGTCAAATCCGAACTCCAACGCCGCTACCCCAAACACCGCTGGCGCTGAACACCCGCGGAACCCCGTCCTCCCGGCGGAAGCCGCCGTCAGGAGGCGGAAGCGGCTCTCCGTGGCGCAGGGTTCCAATCTGCCGATCTTTCCCCTTTACGCGGTGGCCGCTCTTTCTCGCCCGCCGGGCCGGCTGGAAGCCGGCGATGGGCTTGCGCGTGCCCCCGCGCTCGGCCCCGCGGGCCTTCGTCCTGCCGGACGAATCCCTTTCGCCGTTCCCCCGGCGGCTCAAGTCGGCAGACTGGAAGTCTGCGCTGCCGAAGCGCGCGCGCTTCTTTTTCGGATTTCGGGATTCGGATTTCCCCCGCCGGGGGCGGGACGCTCGGCCCGACCCGCGAGACGCGGGTGCTGCCCGGGAGGAAATTCGAATTCCGAAACTCCCCGCGCGAAGGCGCACCGGAGCAACGCCCGGATCACCGCATCAACAGAAAGCTGGAAAGCGGCAGGCTGATGATGCGCGGATCGTCCGTGGCGGGGGGATCGTCGCGGGTGACCAGAATTCCAAAGGACGCCCGATAAGCGGGCTTTTCCAGGAAGGCTTGCAGTCCCCGAACGTCCTCGGGCGTGATGCGTCCGCGGTATTTTACTTCGATCGGAATCCGCTGATCTCCGATGCCCACCACAAAATCCACCTCCCGCTCCGCGCCGCGTTCCGGCAGATGGGCCACGTCCAAGTGGGGAATGGACCGCAGGAAATAGCCGGCAACGCTCTCCGCCAGATGTCCGGCCAGCCCGGCCAGTTCCGGTTTTTCCCGCAATTCCTCCGGCGCCAGCGGGATCACCTCCTGCAACCAGGCGGCGCGCAAGGCGTGATCGCACAAACACACCTTGCCGGCCCCCCGCTTCCGTTTCAGCCGCAACTCCAAAGGAGGGATCAAGCGGATCAACAAAGTGCCGTCCAAAAAGCGGAGATAGTTGAAAACCCGGGTCCAACCAAGATTCGCCTCGTACGAACGGTGGAGTTCGTCGAGGTAAAGCGCCTGTCGGGGCGCCTGCCCGGCATAGCGACAGGCCAGGCGAAACACTGCTTCCAACAGGGCTTCGTCCCGCTTCTGACCGCGGGGGCCCATTCGCAAATCATGCTGAATGGCGCGACGGATCACCGTTTCCTCCAAAACATCCGCCACCTGTTCCCACGGCGCGTCGGGGTTGGCCTGCGCCACGGGATAACCGCCCCGCTCGGAAAAGGCGGCAAAGGCCCGCTGGCGCAATGGGGTGTTTTGTTCGCCGAACCGGCGCAACTCCTCCCAGAAACCCTTTTCTTTCAACGGTCCCAACCCGTTGAAGGGCAGGCAGGGCGCCAGGGAACCCCAGTCGCGGAAAGCCGCGATCTCCCGCAACAGCAAGGGGCCCATCTCGATGGTTACCACCCGCCCCGCCAGACTGTCATGTCCGGCTTGAATGCGCAGCGCGGAACTGCCGGTGACCAGGGCCCGGACCCGCCCGATGTCCAGGACGTGTTTCAGTTGCGGCGCCCAGTCCGCCAGGTTCTGCGCCTCGTCCAAAATGAAAAAGGGCGGCTCCCCTTCCGCGGCCGCCCGGGCGTAGCTCCTGCCCAAAATCTGATCACAAAACCACTGGCCCAGTTCCGTGATTGGCGAGGTCAGCCGGCGAAGTTCCGGCAAATCGTCGAATTGCACCCGAAAAATGCGCCGGGGATTCACCCCCTCCGCCAGCAACGCCTCGATGACTTGCAGCAGCAAGGTGGATTTGCCGACTTGCCGGGGCCCCCGCAGCACCACGGCCGGCGAAAGCTGGCCGTGCAATCCCCGCCAGACCGGGGCAAAGGCCCAGCGACGAATGGGCGGAGCGGGCGGCGACGGATCGCCCTGCCACCATGGATTCATGTCGCGCAACGTGCGCTCCAATCCCCGTGACAGCAGCTTGATGAGCTCCGGTTGGTGCATCAGGTCCGTTTGTTTTTGTCCTTCCGACTTTCCAAGGGACCGCCGCGCCCGGCTTGCGTCGGGCGCCTATCCCCGCCGTTCGCGGATGGCGGTGAGGATGTCGGCGATGGCCTCGTCCTTCGGCTTGGCGCCCTGGTGGCCCTTGCCGTGGAGACGCACGGAGACCTTGCCGGCGGCCAGGTCGCGCGGGCCGATGGCCAGCATGGTGTGCACGCGGGCCTTTTCGGCGGCGGCCACCTTGGCCTTGATGGGGTCGTGGCTGAGGTCGGCCTCCGCCCGCACCTGATGACGGCGCAGTTCGGCCACGAGGTCCTTCGCGTAGGCGATCAACGCCTCGTCCTCGCCGATGGTCAGCACCCGCACCTGCTCCGGCGCGAGCCAGAGCGGGAAATTGCCGGCGTAATGCTCGATGAGGAACCCGATGAAGCGCTCGTGCGTGCCGAGGGGCGCGCGATGGATGCAGAGCGGGGTCTTCATCGTGTTGTCGCGATCTTTATATTGCAGGCCGAACTGGGCCGGCACGGCGAAGTCCACCTGGTTGGTGGCCAGGGTGAATTCGCGCCCGATAACGCTCCACACCTGCACGTCAATCTTGGGGCCGTAAAAGGCCGCTTCGTTGGGCACCTCGACGTAGTTGATCTTCGAGTTGATCAACACCTGCCGGACCATGTCCTCGGTCTTTTTCCACAGCTCGGGTTCGTTGACGTATTTCTTGCCCAGGCCCTCCGGGGAATGGGTGCTGAAGCGCATGACGTACTTCTCGATGCCGAAGATCTTGAAGTATTTGAGATACATCTCGTTCACCGCGTTGAATTCCTCGGCGAACTGATCCTCGGTGCAGTAGATGTGGGCGTCGTTCATGTTGAGCGAGCGCACGCGCATCAGGCCGAACAACTCCCCGGATTGTTCGTAGCGGTAACAGGTGCCGTACTCCGCCAGCCGCAACGGCAGGTCGCGATAACTCCGCGGTTCCGCCGCGAAAATGCGGTGGTGATGCGGGCAGTTCATGGCTTTGAGGTAGTAGCGCTCCGGGGGAGCACCCGCGCCCTCGCGGGTGGCGTTTTTTTCCTCCTCATCTTCCCGGACCTCCATCGGCGGGAACATGCTGTCTTTATAGTAGGGCAGATGGCCGGAGGTGAGGTACATCTTCTCCTTGGCCAGGTGCGGGGTGCGGACGCGGACGTAGCCGGCGGCGAACTCGGTTTCCTTGGCGAGTTTTTCGAGTTCCTCGATGATGGCCGTGCCCTTGGGCAGCCAGAGCGGCATGCCGGGCCCGGTGTATTCGGCGTCGAGGGTGTAGAGGCCCATCTCGGCGCCGATCTTGCGGTGGTCGCGCCGTTTGGCCTCCTCGAGCATCTTGAAATACTCTTCGAGCTGGGTCTTGTTTTTGAAGGCGGTCCCGTAGATGCGCTGGAGCTGCGGGTTGTTTTCGTCGCCCTTGTAGTAGGCGCTGGCCACGCTGGTGAGCCTGAACGCCTTCAGGTTGCCGGTGCGCATCACGTGCGGCCCGGCGCAGAGGTCAATGAAATCGCCGTTCTGGAAGTAGGTGATCGGCTCGTCGGGCGGGATGTCTTCGAGCAGGTCCAGCTTGAACTTGCTGGGCCGGTCCGGCCGCTCGCACACGGCGCCCAGCCGGCCCTTGCGGGCGTCCTCGAGGGCCTGGTCCCGGGTCACCACGATGCGTTCGAAGCGGTGGTTGGCCTTGATCTCCTTTTTCATCTCGGCCTCGATCCGCGCGAAATCGTCCGGCGTGATGCGGTGCTCCAGTTCGACGTCGTAGTAGAAGCCGTTTTCCACCGGGGGGCCGTAGGCGAACTGGGCGTCGGGCCAGAGCCGGGCGATGGCGGTGGCCATCACGTGGGCGCAGGAGTGCCGGATGCGCTCCAGTTCGGACATCTGATCGCGTTCGTCGAGTGTCTTGCGTTCTTTTTCCATGTTCATGCCGGTGACCGGACGGAGTCGCCGCCCCGGCGGGCGCGGGAAGTGCCTGTTTTCGCGCGGCGCCGGTGGGGCCATCGTCATGGCGGCCACCTTGGGCGAAACCTTACCGGCGGGGGGAGGCTTTGACAATGCCGCCGCGCGGGGAGGGGCGCCGGCGTCAGTTTCAGGGAGACGCTTGAGAGCAGCGGAGGCGCGGGCGCCCTCCGGGGGAGCCGGCTTTTTTCTCAAGCGTCGGCGGCGGGGGCCAGCCGGGTGTTCAACGCGGCGCGCACCGGCGGCGGCACGAAAGGGCTCACGTCGCCGCCCAGGCGGCAGATTTCCTTCACGATGCGGGAACTCAGGAAGGTGTACGTGTCCCGGGGCATCATGAACATGGTTTCGATCCGTTCGTTGATCCGCCGGTTGGTGAGGGCGAGCTGGAATTCGAACTCGAAATCCGACACCGCCCGCAAGCCGCGCAAAATCACGCGGGCGCCCCGTTGCTGGACATAGTCAATCAGCAGTCCCGTGAAGGCGTCCACCTCCACGTTGGCCAGCTCGGTGGTGGCCGCCGCCACCAGTTCCCGGCGCTCTTTCATGGAGAACAACGGGTGCTTGGCCTCGCTTTCCGCCACGGCCACGATCACCCGGTCAAACAGCCGGGCGGCCCGCTGGATGACATCCAGATGGCCGTAAGTGATGGGATCGAAACTCCCGGGATAAACCGCCACTTGCATCGCGCGGGAGCCTACCACAACCCCCGCGACCGCTCAGGAGGAAAAAACGGCGGTCCCGCTGGCGTGTTTTCACGGCTTTCCCCTGCCGCCCCCCCCCAAAGAGAGGCCGGGGACAACAGCCCCGGTCGTCGGGTTTCGCGGGAGTCTCCCGCGGACGTCATTTCTTCAGGCGGAAGAAGAGCGCCGATTCGGTCAGCGGCACGGTGGCCGAGTTGGGGCCGGCATCGGGCACGTCCGTCCAGCCGTTCGGATCCGCGGGCCGGGGGTTCTGTTGCAGCTTGAATCCCTCGCCCCGCCAACTGAGCCGGAGCTGGCCGTCCTTGACGAAGTGCATCAGCGTCGGCTCCACGGTCACGCCCAACTGCTCCAGGGAACCGGCGAACGCGTCCCAGTGGTGATAGGAACCGTTCACCAGCCGGGTCATCACCTCCGTGATGGCGTCATTTTCGGTCTCCGCCAGCAGGCGTTCCAGATCAATGATGTCCGTTTCCTCCACCAGCACCCCCACCCGGAGGGCCGCTTCCAACGACGCGTCGCCCATCTGGAGCAAGACGTCGTAAAGCTCCTGCAGCTCCGGAATGGTGAATTCCCCGATTTCCTCCGGCGTGGTGTCTTCCAAATCGTAGGCGGCGATCAGCGTGTCCACGGAATCCATGTGGCTTTGCTCCGCCTTGCTGATGTTTTGGAACGTCCGGTGCCGCCATTGTTCCCCCAGCTTGAGGTACACGTCCCGCGCCAGTTTTTCCTCCTGCTTCATGAAGAGGATGGCCTCGGCCTCGCCCTCGACCAGAGGGGGCTGGGTCGCGGCCCGGAGCGATCCCGGGAGGAGGGTTCCGCCCCACGCGAACAGCAGGGCGAAGGTGATGGGCGTCAAACTGATTTTTTTCATGCCGTTCAATTTGTTTTTCATCGCGGTTTCACGGAAACGACCGTCAGCGGTTTTGCCGTTTCTCCCCCTACAAGAGCACCGAAAAATAAACCCCGGAGGGATGGGAAAATGACAATTTGTTCATCTTGCCCTCCCCGCTCCGTCTCCCGTCCGTGGCGGGAGGGGCTTTGAGGCTTGCGCGCGACGGGCGGAAGCCGGATAACCATTGGACGAGGCGCGCGGCGCCTTTTAACTTTTCGGCAGCGCATGGCCAAAACCACGAGCAAAAACAAAAACGCTGATGCGGACGATCAGAACCTCTCCTACGGCGAGGCGCTCGCCCGCCTGGAGGCGATTGTCGAGGCGATGGAGGAGGAAGACCTCCCGCTGGAACAATTGCTGACCCGGTACGAGGAAGGCCGCCGGCTGGCGGACCTTTGCCAGGCCCGGCTGGCGCAGGCGGAGTTGCGCATTCAACAACTCGAACGCACCGCCGACGGCGGGCTGAGCCCGGGCCCGTTGGCCGCGGACTCCGATTCCGAACCTGATGCCTGAAGCCCCTGCCCCCCCTTCGCCCGATCCCATGAACCGCTTTCTCGACATGGTGGATCATCCCTCTCACGTGAAAAAACTGACCCTCGAACAATGCGGCCAGTTGGCCGAGGAGATCCGCCACGAACTGATCAACACCCTCTCCGCCACCGGCGGCCACCTGGGGCCCAACCTCGGCGTGGTGGAGCTCACCATCGCCCTGCACCGGGTTTTCGAGACGCCGAAGGACAAGTTCGTCTGGGACGTCAGCCACCAGTGCTACGTGCACAAGCTGCTGACCGGCCGCAAAAGCGCCTTTTCCACCATCCGCACCACGGGCGGCCTCAGCGGGTTCGCCCTGCGCTCCGAGAGCGAGCATGACGCCTTCGGCGCCGGCCACGCCGGCACGGCCATCTCCGCCGCGCTCGGCATCTGCGCCGCCCGCGACCGCCGGGGCAGCGACGAGCACGTGGTGTGCGTCTTCGGCGACGCCGCCCTGACCAACGGCATCTCCTACGAGGGGCTCAACAACATCGCCCACACCACCAAGCGCTTCATCGGCATCCTCAACGACAACGAGTGGAGCATCGCCAAAAACGTCGGCGCCATCGCGGGCTACCTGAACCGCCTCATCACCAACCCGCGCTACGCCCGGCTCGAAAAGGACATCCAGAAATGGATCCGTCGCATGCCCAAGGGCGACGTGGCGATCAAGCTCGGCCGCAAGGCCGAGGAGGCCCTCAAGGGCGCGGTGGCCGGCGTGGCGTTGGAGCCCTCCCTCCGCACCGAGGATTCGGACGGGCGCGGCGGCTACGGCAGCAGCCTCATCTTCGAGGAACTCGGCCTCCGCTACCTCGGCCCCATTGACGGCCACAACCTCGAACTGCTGGTCGGCTGCCTCGAATACGCCAAATCCTGCGACGAGCCGATCGTCCTCCACGTCATCACCCAGAAGGGCAAGGGCTACGAGGCGGCGCTCAAGTCGCCGGAAAAATTCCACGGCACCGGTCCCTACGATCCCGCCACCGGCGCGCCGCGGCCGCCCAAGCAAAACACCCCGCCCTCCTACCAGAGCGTGTTCGGCGACGCGATGGTGAAGCTCTGCCGGCGCGACAGCACCCTCGTGGGCATCACCGCCGCCATGCCCACCGGCACCGGCTTGAAGGCGCTGGAAAAGGCCCTGCCCGACCGCTACTACGACGTGGGCATCGCCGAGGAACACGCGGTCATCTTCGCCGCCGGCATGGCCACGATGGGCTTTCGCCCGGTGTGCGCGATCTACTCCAGCTTCCTCCAGCGCGCCTACGACTGCGTCCTGCACGACGTGGCGTTGCAGGATTTGCCGGTGATTTTCTGCCTGGACCGCGCCGGGCTGGCGGCCAACGACGGCCCCACCCACCACGGCTTGTTCGACATCGCCTTCCTGCGCTGCGTGCCGAACCTCATCCTCATGGCGCCCGCCCATGAGGACGAGCTGGTGGACATGATGTACACCGCCTCGCGCCAGTCGCACCCCTGCTGCATCCGCTATCCGCGCGGCGCCGCCGAGGGGGTGCCGATCAAGGACGAGCCGGCCCTGCTGGAAGTGGGCAAGGCCCAGGTGGTGCGCAACTTCAGCGGCCGGGGCGGCCCCAAGGTGGCCCTGTTCGGCCTGGGCGCCCTGCATTCCACCGCCGCCGCCGCCGCCGAGCAACTGGCCGCCGAAGGGTATGACGTGGCGCTCATCAACCCGCGCTTCGCCAAGCCGCTGGACGCCGCCACCCACGAATTCTTCGGGCGCGCCGCCGACGTGGTGATGACCTTCGAGGACCACGTCCTGGCGGGCGGTTACGGATCCAGCGTGCTGGAGCTGTACGAGGAGCGGGGCGTGACCACCCCGGTGTTGCGCGTCGGCTGGCCGGACCGGTTCATCGAGCACGCCAGCACGGTGGCGGATTTGCGGCAGAAATACGGGCTCACCGCCGGGCACGCCGTGACCCGGGTGAAGGAGTTCCTGGCCGCCGCCGGGGACCGCGCGGACTCCTCCGCCCCTCCCTTTGAAAGCGTCGCCTGACGCCGGCTGGCCGGCGGGGGCGCGCGCGCCTCGCGTGTTCCGAGGGGCGTTCCCCGGTCCGCGCAACCGATTTCCGCGGACGCGCCGGTCCCGCCTTTTCAGGACGGAAAGATCACCCCCCCGACGTGTCACGCCGCGACCGGCGCCGTGGCCCGCACCACCCGCCACATCCCGAAGTTGCGGTTCCCGACATGCCAAGCCCTCGCTTCCGCCGGAAAAATCAACCGCCCCGGCGGGCGTCGGCCACCACGGCCGCCAAGGGGTGATGGGGGCTGAGCCGTTGCCCGATCAGATACCACAGGGTGAGGCGCGGACACCATGCCCGGCGGTAAAAAGGACGTGGGGGTTTTCGCTCTGGCTGGGGCAAATCCTCCAACGCCAGCCAGCGGGCGAAAGGCGCGAGCAGTTCGTCGGTCGGAGGGGAAAAGCCGGTTCGCGGAAGCAAATAATTTTCGCCTCCGCGCTGTCATCCCCCGGTGTTTGAATTACAGATTGATAATCAACAACTTGCAAAATCCGAAAACTTCGTGGCATTGGGCTGGCAGCCTGCTGCAGCGCGGATTTCCAATCTGCCGGGTTTTCTCCTTTACGTGGCTGCTTCGTTTCCTCGCCCGCCGGGCCGGCTGGAAGCCGGCGATGGGCTCGCGCGTGCCCCCGCGCTCGGCCCCGCGGGCCTTCGTCCTGCCGGACGAATCCCTTTCGTCGCTCCCCCGGCGGCTCCAAGTCAGCAGACTGGAAGTCCGCGCTACGGAAGAGCGTGGCAGTTCTTTCGGATTTCGGGATTCGGATTTCCTCGCGGCGCCGTCCTCGGGGAGCGGGCTTCCGCTCGACTTCCGCGGCCGGTTTCCGCAGCATGGCCGCGCCATGAACATTGTTCGCCATCAGGATGCCGATTACGCCGCGACCCTCGAACGGTTGGCGGCGGCCTCCAGCCTGTTTGATCCCGAAATCGAGAAGCGGACCCAACGGATCATCGCCGCCGTGGCCCGGGAGGGCGACGCCGCGGTGCTCCGGTTCACCCGCCGGTTCGACGGCGCCCGGCTGACGCCGGACCAGATGGCCGTGACGCCGGAGGAGCTGGCGGCGGCGAAGCGGCAGGCGGACCCCGCGTTGCGGGAGGCGGTGCGGTTCGCGTTGCGCAACATTGACCGCTTCAGCAAGCGCTCGTTGCGGCGGGGCTGGTCCGGAAAGAACTGCCAGGGCGCGACGGTGGGCGAGAAGTACGATCCCTTCCAGCGGGTGGGCCTCTACGTGCCGGGCGGCACCGCGCCGCTGGTGTCCACCACGTTGATGACCGTCGCGCTGGCGCGGGTGGCGGGGTGTCCGGAGATCGTGGTCTGCACCCCCTGCAACGCGGCGGGTCAGGTGAACGCCGCCCTGCTGTATGCCGCGCAGGCGGCGGGCGCGACGGAGATCCACCGGGTGGGCGGCGCGCAGGCCATCGCCGCCCTGGCGCTGGGCACGGAGACCATCGCGCCGGTGCAGAAGATTTTCGGGCCGGGCAACGCCTACGTGGTGGCGGCCAAGCGGCTGTTGTTCGGCCACGTGGCGGTGGATTTGCTGCCGGGACCGAGCGAGCTGCTGGTGCTGGCGGACGATTCCGCCTCGCCGGCCCACGTGGCCGCCGATCTGCTGGCCCAGGCCGAACACGGCTCCGGTCATGAGCGGGTCTGGCTGGTCACGCCGTCGGCCAAACTGCTGAAGGCGGTCGAGAAGGAGCTGGCCCGGCAACTCCCGGAACGCCGCCGGCGCGAGTTCATCGAGCAGGCCCTCGCGAACGGCGGCTGGTTCATCCAGGTGAAAGACCTCGACGAAGGGGTGGCCCTGACCAACCGGATCGCCCCCGAGCATTGCGAGATTCTGGCGCGCCGCGACGAGCGCCTCGCGGAACGCATCGTCACCGCCGGCGCGATCTTCCTCGGGCCGTGGTCGCCGACGGTGTTGGGCGATTACGTGGCCGGCCCCAGCCACACCCTGCCCACCGGCGGGGCGGGACGAAGCTTCCCCGGCCTCACGGCGGATCAGTTCCAGCGGCGCACCAGCGTGGTCCGCTACACCCGCGACGCCCTGAAACAATCGCTCCCGGCGGTCCGGACCTTCGCCGAGCTGGAAGGGCTGGACGCCCACGGTCATTCAGCGGCCCTGCGACTCGCCCGCCCGCCCCGCAAATAAGCGTCCATGAAACCGCGCGGCCCCCAGAAACAGGATCCGCTCACCAAGCTCATCCGGCCCCAGGTGCGCCGGTTGGAGGCCTATGTGCCGGGCGAGCAACCGACCACTCCGGGCCTGATCAAGCTCAACACCAACGAAAATCCCTACCCGCCCGCCCCGGCGGTGTTGCAGGCGGTCAAGGCCGCGGTGGACGAACGGTTGCGGCGCTACCCGAACCCCGCCGCCGACGGCCTGCGCGCCCGGCTGGCCCAACTGCACGGCTGCGCGCCGGAAAACCTCATCATCGGCAACGGGTCGGACGAGCTGCTCGCGCTGGCCACGCGGGCGTTCGTCGAGCCGGAGAACGCGGTCCGCGCCAACCCGCAGGGCGTGGCGCGGAGCACGGTCCAGTATTTCGACCCCAGCTACTCGCTCTATCCGGTGCTGGCGGACATTCACGGCGCCCGGCGCAACCCGGTGCTCCTGCCGGATGATTTTTCCCTGCCCACGCCCACGCAGCTTCGGCGTCAGTTGCAGTGGGATTTCCGGGCGGCGCTCACCTTCATCACCACCCCCAACGCCCCGAGCGGCCACGGTTATGCCACCGCGGCGCTCGACGCCCTGTGCGCCGCGCAAAAAGGGGTGGTGGTGCTCGACGAGGCCTACGCGGACTTCGCCCCGGAAAACGCCCTCGAACTGGCCTTCAAACACCCGCACGTGCTGGTCTCGCGCACCTTCTCGAAGGCCTATTCGCTCTGCTTCCAGCGGGTGGGCTACTTCGTGGGCTCGCCGGAACTCATCGGCGCGCTGCACAAGATTCGCGACAGCTACAACGTGAACGGCCTGGGCCAGATCGCCGCCGAGGCCACCCTCGGACATCTGGACTACTACCGGCGCAACTTCCGCGAAATCATCGCCACCCGCGAGGCGTTGCGAAAGGAGCTGACCGCGCTGGAGTTCGAGGTCCATCCCAGCGCCGCCAACTTCCTCCTCGTCCGGCCGCCCCGCTTCTCCGCCGAACGCTGGCAGCGGGAACTGCGCGCCGAGAAGGTGCTGGTGCGCTGGTTCGACCCGCCGCACCTGCGTTCCCTCCTCCGCGTCACCATCGGCAGCCCCGGGGAAGTGGAGGCGTTGCTGCGCGCGGTGAAAAAAATCCTCTCGTAGCCCGCCCTCGGGGCGGGAAAACCAAAATCCGAGGGACCGAAGGCCGAAGGAGCGAAGGAAATCCGAAGGCCGAAATCCGAATCCCGAAAAAAGTGTTCCCGCGTAGCCGCCGAGGGGACGGGGGGACGGCCCGTCGGCGGGCGGGACGCGGAAGCCAACCCGCAGACGCGGGCGCCACCCAACCGCCGGGTGAGGGACCCCGGCCTGCAGCCCGGGGGTGTTTTGCGTGCTTTCTGCAGGCCGCGTCTCCGCGCGCGGCGGGATGGCCCGGTTTTCCGGCGGGTTCCGTGAGGGGGGAATCCCGTCAAGCCGGTCTGACCGGGGCGGGCGCGCGTTGTTTTTTCTCCCCGCTCCGGGTCACGGACGCCGCGGGGTGGCGGCGTCTTCCGGGGAAACGGAAGGCGCTCCCGCCTGTTGGGCCGCCTGGATGATTTGTTCCCGCCGCAGGTGTTCCGCCATGATGTTTTCGAGGTCCGCTTCGAATTCCTTCACGAAGGCGAGGTGTTCCCCCAGAAGCTCTTCCACCCGCTCCCGGAGGGCCTGGCGGGCTTCCGCCGAGTGGGCGAGCAGCCGCAATTCTCCGTGCTCAAACCACAGCCGGGGCTCCGAAGGGTTTTTGTCCGGCGCGGCGCCGGGACCCGTTCGGGGCTTCCAACGGAAGAACGATTCGCCTTCCGCTTTTTCCTCTTCCGCGGGCGCGAAGTCCGGCGCGGCTTCGAGCCGGGGCAGCAGCGTTTCCTCCGGCGCTTTCCGGAGGTAGCGGGCGTAATAAAAGGTGGAGGGCGCGAGAAAGTCGCCCATCTCCCGCAGGCGCAGGAGTTCCGCGCCGGCCCACGGCATGTGCTCCGCCAGGAAGGCGGTGAAGCCCAGATCGGGCCGTTCCGCGCGCGCCTCGGCGTGGCGGGCTTCCAGGCGCGCGCGAAACGACTCCCACAATTCCACCGGCAATCCCAAAACCACCCCGGTGATGCGTTGGTAGTGCGGGCCGGGAACCAACCATCCCAGCAGCGCGATGGGCGGCGTGATCGAGGCGGCCAGGAAGGGATCAAACACGCGCACGGGCGGCGTTTCGGGGCGCAGCAAATCCACGCCCTCGCACCAGGCTTCCTCCTCGATCCGGCGCACTTCGATCATGGTGGGGCGCATTTTCCGGTAGTGGCGCACCAGGACCCGGCCGTCGTTGTTCAGGCCCGGAAATCCCTCGGCTTCCCAGCGGTCCGCCTCCGTGCGGCCACCGGGGTCCCGCGGGAAGAAGTATTCCCGGTGGACGAGGTTCTCCAAGGCGTGCTCCATTCGCGATTCGGGCCGGGCGAGCGGCGCCATGGCCTCACTCAACCGCTGCTTAAAGACGCGCGTTTCCCACCGGTTCATCAGGCGTTTCACGGCGGTCGTCAGCCAGTCCTTCTCGACCTTCACCCAGGCTTCGGGGGCGGCGGTTCCGAACGGGTTGAAGGCGCACTCCGCCGGACAGGCGAGATCGCTTCCCCGCCGGGCGCCGCATTCCGCCGGTTTGATGGGACGACCGTCCAGCGCGGGGCAAAACCGGTTTTTTTTGCTGTATTTTCCCATGGCAGTTTCCGCGCGCCACCATCCCGGCTCCGTCCCCGCCAGAAAAGGAAAAAGCGCGCGGGGGTTCGCGATCCGGGCGGCGACGGACCGGGCCGGCCGGTTTTCGCGAAAAAAAAGCCCCGCCCGGGCATCCGGGCGGGACGGGGCGTCGGCGACACGGCGCGCGGCCGGGCGGTCAAATGCCGGCGGTCTCCGGCTCGGGCGGCATCACGGACGCCGGCGTCTCGTGTTGAATGAACCCCGGCGCGACGGGCGGCACCACGAACAGTTCCTCGATCTTCTTGTTCGAGGGGAGGGTCTCCTTCAGGGGCAGCTTTTCGAGGACGCGTTCCACTTTTTGGACGCGCTCGCGCACTTCGGAGGAGGCCTGTTTCCAGGCCCGCGAACCGCCCACTTTGCCGTCGTACAGCACCTTGCCGTCCGGATCCTTCACCACGGCGTGGCGGTTCCCCGGTTCCCCGGAAAGCGTCACGCTCCCTTTTTCGTCCTGGAAGACGACGGCCGTGGTGACGTTGCCCCCTCCCGACAAATCGTCGGGAAGGCTGATTTCCGCCCCCACCATGCAGGAAGGCGCCTTCGCCTTGGAGTCCGGGATGGTGATGCCCTTGATGACCACCTGTTTTCCGTTCTTTTCCCCCCCGATGATGGTGATGTTCTGCGACGTCTGGGCGCCCGTCACGTCGTCCTCCGTGACCGGGCACAGGAGCGTCTCGATCCGGGCCGTCTTCCACGCGCCCAGCTTGATCCGGACCTCCTTCGCCCGGCCCTGGCGGAGGTATTTCAGCGCCACCGTGTCGCCCTGTTTGTGCCGGCGAATGGCGCGGCTGAGGGCGGCGGGATCGCGGACCGGCTGACCGTCCAACGCGACGATCAGGTCGTTCGGTTGCAAACCGGCGTGGAACGCGGGGCTCTCGGGCGTGACCTCCCGAATGACCACGCCGCCTTTGTTCGCGTCGCGCCCCAGTTGCGCCAGCAACGCTTCATCCGGTTCTTCCGGCACCACGCCCAGGAAGGGGGCGGGAGGGGAATTCAAATCCGCCCGGCCGAGGGACATGGTTTTCCCCTCCGGTGGCTCGCATTCCCATTGCCCCCGGAGTTCCGCCGGCAGGTTTTTCAGCATTTCGTCCAGGGCTTCGGGCGGGATGCGTTTCATGATGCCCGAAAAATCCATGCTCCCCACCATCATGCCGGGGAATGCCTCTTCGCCCTCCGCCGTGCCCTCCGGCACTTCGCGTTCGCCGAGGGTGACGGTGAGCGTCCGGGGCTCGCCGTCCCGGAGCAACGTCAGCGGGATTTTCCTTCCCGCGCCATAGCCCCGCACCAGCGCGGCCAACTGGGCCGGCTGGTAGAGCCACTGATCGTCCAGTTTTTGCAGGATGTCGTGCCGCTGCACGCCCGCTTCGGCCGCCGGGCTGTCCGGCGCCACGTGCAACACGCTCAGGCCCGCGCCCATGAGCAGCTTGAGTTGATGCCGCACCACGTTCATGAGCGGCATGACTTCCACGCCCAGGTAGGGGACTTTCTCGCCGGCCAGGAGGGTCATGGCGGTGCCGCACACCGCCGCCGCCGTCCAGCCGGCCCAGCGGATTTGGGGTTTCGTGAATGGATTCATGGGGGTTCTTCTTCCGTTTCGTTTTCCAGGTTTTGGTTCAATAGACCTGCGTCGGTACCAGCAGCACGTCTTCCTTCGGCACCACCACCCGCAACACGGCTTGATCGGCCTCATCGCGATAGACGGTGGTGGCGAAAAATTGACAACGAATCCGGCGGAACGCCCGGCGGTCGGGGGTGAGCACCACCCCTTCGTCCCGGGCGGCATACAGCAGATGAGCGCCGCCCGTCCGTTTCAGGCCGGGCGGGATTTCCCGGGGCACGGCGTTGGTGGCGAGGCGGCCGGCCGGGGCTTTCGCGGAAAGCGGTTCCGGCGCGGACGCGGTGGCCGCCGCCGGGGCGCGCTCCGGGGAGGCCGCGAGGGCGGGCGGTTCCGCTCCGGCATCCGGCGACACCGAAGCGGAACGTTGCGTGTCCTTGCCCGGAAGGCTCATCACCAGGGCCAGCGCGGCGGCCGCCGCCAGCGGCGCCGCCCACCACCAGCGGGCGGCGGAACGGCGTGGCCGGGGAGCGTTCAGGGCCGCCGCCACCCGGGCTTCCAGCAGTTCGCCGGGCGGGCGGGGCCGCAGCCGTCGCAATTCGACTTCCAGTTCGTCCCGAGGCTCTTTCATGGCAGCACCGGACTCAGGGTCCGTCGTAGATGGTTCAGCGCGTAACGGTAACGGGACGCGGCGGTGTGGGGCGAAATCCCCAGCACCTCGCCGATGGCCTCGAAGGTCAGCTCGCCCCAGACCTTGAGCACGACCACCTCCCGCTGCTCCGTCGGCAGGTTCCGCAGGGAGCGTTCCAGCAGCTCCGCCCGGTCGCCGTTTTCGCCCGGCGGCTCGAACCATGCCGTCTCCGTCTCCGCCGCCAGCCGGGCCGCCCGGCGCGCCCGGCGGCGCCCTTGGCGGGCATGATCAATCGCGATCCGGCGGATCAGGGGGAACAGGAGCCGCGGGTCGTCCGCCTCCCCCCGCTCCCGGGCCCGCCAGAACCGCACGAACGCCTCCTGCACGATGTCCTCGGCGTCGGCGGGCGAAGGCGCCTGCTGCCGGGCGAAGAGGAGCAATCGCGGTCCCCATTCCCGCAACAGGGTCGGCCAGTCCGTGAACCGGAGGTTCTGTTCCGTGGCGGCGGTCATCCCGTTCGTTACTGACTTAGCGACGCGCGAAAGGTTTTTTGTTCAAGAAAAAGCGGGAACGGCCGCTTTTTCCGTCCTTGGGGCCGGCATGCGGCGCTCTCTTCCCCGCCCGCCGGGAAAGGCGGACGCCGCGGACGCGGCCGCCACGCCGCGCGGGCGCGGAGCCCGCCGGAAAAGCGCGGCATCCCGCCGTGTAAGGGCACGCGGCCCGCCGGAGGGCCCTCAACGGCGCTTCGTGGCGGAGGAAGCCGCCGGGCGGGCCGCCGGTTTCGGCGTCCGCAGGTCCAGCGTGGGGAGGCGGTGGGAGCGGGTTGCCGGCGAAAGGGCCGGGGGCAGCGCGCGCGGGGGCGGCGTCACCGGCGCGCCCGGCGGGGCGATGAGCCGCAGATAACGGCCCATCCAGTAGGGCAGGAGAAATTCGTCGCCCGCCAGCTCGGTGCGGCCGCCGTCGCCGCCGTCGAGCCGGAAGGGATTGCCGTTCCAGCGGCTCATGGGCCGTTCGCCGGGCGGCAGGAGGACGGCGGTCTCCTGGCCGCGAAAGTTGGGCGGCAGCCGTTCGATGTCCAGCCGGTGGGAGTTGCGGATGTCCCAGGTGATCAGGTCCAGCGGCCAGGAACGCAGGGTCCACAAGGCGCCCAGCAGGTCGAGCCGTCGTTCCCCGGTCAGGGCCATGATGAAGGTCCAGAGCGGATTGCGTTCGGGTTGCTCGATTTTGCCGTGATCGAGGATCGCGCCGGCGTAGAGATGGCGAAGCTGGTCGTTGAAGGCGTAGCGGTAGAGCGTCCAGTAATTGATGAAGGCCAGCAAATCGTCCGAATGGTTCCAGACATCGCCCATGTCGTGCCCCTGGTAAATGTGGCCCGGGGTGGCCTTGATCTCGGCCATGGGGGAAAGGATGTTTTGCAGGTAGCCCTGTTGGTTGAGGAGGTTGAGCCCCTGTTGCCGGTATTTCGGGTCGCCGGTGAGCCGGCCGGCCAGTTGCAGAAAGGCGATGAGCTCGGCGCTGTTGAGGCGGCGGTCCACGATGGAGTGGGGATAGCCGTTGACGTATTCCGGATTCCAGCGCCCCCACAAGGTGGGTTTGCCGTCCGCGTCCACGAGCTGGTAATGGTGCTTGAGGAGGTGATCCACGATGCGCCGGTAGGCGGTGGTGATCCGGGCGCGCTCGGCGGGGGTGCGGGCCACGGTTTCATGGAGCACGGCGAAGGCGAAGGTCTGGGCGGTGATTTCGTCGCTGCTGGTGTGGCCCTTCCACTCCCAGCGGCGGTCGGGCGCGGGCCGCCAGCGGTCGGGATCGGACACCTTGAAGCCGGCGCGCTCGAAGGTGCGGCTGGGGAAGCCGTCGAGGCCGTTGATGGTTTGCAGCCGTTCCAGCGCGCCGAAGGTCTCCCACGCGTGGGCCAGCGCGTCGCGATCGCCGGTGACGGCGTAATGAAAGGCCTGGCTGGCGAGATAATAACTGCTCCACGAACCGTCGTTGTCGGTGTCAATCAACTCGCCGGTGGCGGGATCGCCGGGCTTGCGGAGCCGCAGCTCGGCGCACAGGCCGTAGCGGATGTGGCGTTCGCGAATCAGGCGCTCGTAATGGCGGGCCTTGTCCGCGAGCGTCATGCGCGGAAAGGCGATCTGGCTCAAGCCGGTGCGGGTGAGAACGTAGAGATTGCCGTGGCGGTCGGTTTGGAGGTCCACGACCTCGTCGTCCTTGAGCCAGCGGCGCGAGGCGAAGTAGCGGATCATCCCGTTGGGGGCGCGCAGGAACACCCCCCGCGTGGTGCCCACCCACAGGCCGTTGGTGGCCACGTGGAAGGCGGTGATCTCGTTCCACGGCAGCCGGTCCTGCAACGGCAGGTTGCGCCGGCCGGTGCGGGGATCGAGCCCGTAATAGCCGTTGCGGGTGCCCACCAGGACCTGGTTGGTCCGGAACGCCAGCGCCGTCAGCCCGCTGCCCCGGTGAAACATCACCAACTGATTGCCGCGCAGCCGCCGGATGGCGTCGGGCGAAAGAGTGTAAAACGTGTCCAGCCCCGCGTACACCCGCTCGATGCCCGGCGAGGCCAGGGTGCGCAGGGGAAGGAAACGCGGATCCTGAAACCGCGTCACGTTGGTCGGCCCCACCAACAGGGCGCTGAGATCCGGCCCCACGGCGAAATGGCGGTAATCCCCCGGCGGCAGCGTGGCCAGCGGCTTGCCGTTGAAGGCGGGGGACAGAAACTCGGTGTCGAACAGGTAAAACACCTCCCCGCGCGCGAGACAGAGATCGTGCGCCACCCGGTCCGCCAGCGGGCGGTAACTCCGGTCCCGCACCAGCCGGCCGCCGAACAGCCGGCACACCCCCTGATCCGTGAGCACGAACACCCGGTCCTCGCGATCCACCACCAGCCGTTGATAAGCGGCCTCCGCCAGCGCGGGATCGCTCCGATACTGATGGGACACCGGCTGCGGAAACGGCACGTCCGGCTGGGGCGGCAACGCCCGCGGGGCGGCCAGACCGCTTCCTCCCAGCGCCCCCCCAAGAACGAGCAGCGCCGCCCCCCGGCGGAAGCCCTTCCTCACTGCAGCAGATACCATAAAACAAAAATTCCCAACAACAGCGCGGCCACCCAGCGCGCGACGCGCCGGCGGGGCGGCTCGACGGGCCCCGGTCCGAATTCCTCCCGCACAAAGGCGTCGTAATCAAACTCCTCATCCGGCAGCCCCAGCCCCTGCGCGCAGGCGGTCTCGGACCAGCCGGTTTCCTCGCAGGAACCGCACTCCGGACACACCCGCGCGCGAGGCGGGAGTTCCGCGCCGCAATGAGGGCAAAACTCGGGCGTCATCGTGAATCCTTTCGCGCCGGCCCGCGCCGGGGCGGACCGGCCGCCGCCGGGCGAACCCGCGGGCCGCCTTCGCGCAGCTTACCCCCGTCCCGCCGCCGGGCAAGCGCCGAGAAGCGGGCCGCCGCCGGGG
>CAZRPT010000114.1:0-6515 GCA_964601985.1 uncultured Verrucomicrobiota bacterium | reverse complement strand
ACCATCGCCACCCCGCGCGAGTTCATTCCGGCGCACCCGTTCGCGAAATTTCTGGACCGGCTCCGGACCCTCATCCGGGAGGAGGAGATCGAGCTGATCCTCGTCGGCATGCCGCGCAACATGGACGGCAGCTACGGTCCGGCGGCCCAAAAGGTGGAGCAATTCGTCAACGTGCTGCGCGAGGCGGTGGCCGTGCCGCTCAAGACCTGGGACGAACGGCTCACCTCGGTGATGGCCAACCGGATCCTCATCGAGGGCGGCGTGCGCCGGGAGAAACGGAAGCAGAAGGTGGACCAGATGGCCGCCGCCATCCTCCTGCAAAGCTACCTCGACAGCCTTGTTCTCTGACCCCATCCAGCCCGCCGACGATTCCGGCCCGCGCGCCGCGCCCCCCCGGACGGTGCGGCTCAAGCTGGTGATCGCCTACGACGGCGCGAATTATCAGGGCTGGCAGTGGCAGAAGACCGGCGTGGGCGTGCAGCAACGGGTCGAGGAGGCCCTGGCCCGGCTGTTTCCCTCGCGCCCGCGCGTGCACAGCTCGAGCCGGACCGACACCGGCGTGCACGCGCTGGGCATGGTGGCGCATTGCGACGTGCCCCGCGCGGAATTCCGTTTCCCGGCCCGGAAACTCCGGCTCGCCCTCAACGCCTGGCTGCCCGGGGACATCCGCGTGGTCACCGCCACCCGGACCCGGCCGGACTTTCACGCCCGCTTCGACGCCACCGGCAAGCAGTACCGCTACTTCATCTGGAACCATCCGGTGATGAACCCGCTCCAACGCGGCCGGGCGTGGCACGTGCCGCGTTCGCTCGACGTGCCGGCCATGCGGGCCGCCGCCGCCCGGTTGCTCGGCACGCACGACTTCCGCGCCTTCAGCACCAACCCGGGCTACGAACGCGCCTCCACCCGGCGCACCCTCACCCGGGTGGACGTCCGCAAATCCGGCCCACTCCTCACGCTCCTCATCGAAGGCGACGGCTTTCTCTACCGCATGTGCCGGACCATCGCGGGCACCCTGGCGCAGGTGGGGCTGCACCGGTTCGCCCCCGACGACCTGCTCCCCCTGCTCACCCACGGCGACCGCCGCCTGGGCGGCATGACCGCCCCCGCCCACGGCCTCGTGCTGTGGCGGGTGTTTTACCGGCGTCGCCCCCCCCGCCCGTAAGCGCCGCCTCGGACCAACGCCCCGGCCCCGGTCCCTCGACAAAAACCGTTTGGCGCGGAACGCAGCCCCCCGCCGGGGGGAGAACGCTGCTTCCCCGCCCCGGCGGCCACGGGAAAATCGGTCGCTTTCTTTCGTCTCCGGCGCGGGCGGGGAGGTGTCTCGCGCTTGCGGACTTCCCGTCCGACTACTGCCGCAGCCGGAAGAATTGCGCGCGGTCGGTGGCGGGCAGCGTGACGACGTTTTGTCCGTCAATGACCTCCGGCGGAGCGGCCACTGCTGTCCAGGTCGCCTCCGGCGTAAGCGCGGTGGTGGTTTCCAGCACGGCGCCGGCCGCGTCGGCGGGCCAGGCGATCCGCACCGCGCCCGCGCCCGCGCGCGTGATGGTCAATCGCGGCGCCACGCTCGCGGTTTGCCAGACGAAGGTCCATTCCGAGGGCGGCGTGGGGGCGTTCGCGGTGATGGTGTGGGTTGTCGGATCAAGCGTCGCCGGGACCGTTGACCACGCCTGGCCGTCGTAACGCAGCAGCGTGGCGGCATTCCACGGACCGGTCGGCTGGAGCGCCGGATCGTAATGCACGCGCAGCCGCACGGACGGAAGCGCTCCCCCGTCGGTCCGCACCACCCAGTATTGTCGGGCGGGGATGCCTCCGGCCACGAGTTCTTCCGGCGGGAACGGCGTCGGCTCGTCCACCCGCCAGGCGGCCACCACCGCGAAACCTTCGCCCGCGGGTTCCGGGCGCAACTCCACGCCGGTGTCGCCGAGCGGAGTCCAGTCGGTGGCGGAGCGATCCACCCGTTGGAGCGTGAATCCGGCCGGCGCGGGTTGGTCGGTCAGGAGCCACCGGCCGCCATTGCCCACGAGATACAGCCTGCCGTCGGTGGTGGTGGTGAGGAACAGCTCGTCGCCGAACACGCCGCTGGACAATCCGGTCGCCACCAGTGTGGCCGTGGCGCCTTGGAACCGCCACACCCGCGCCAGACCGCCTCCGATGTATTGGAACGACGTGGTTTGCAGGGCGTAAACGCCCGTCTGCGCGGTCACGATCCGGGTGAAGTGATCGCCTTCCCGCGGGGTGACACCCGCCAGCGGTTTCCAGACGCCCTGATCGCGGTACCAGGCCAGGCCGTCTTCACCCACCGCGTAGGCGTGGGTGGCATCGCCGCCGAGCGCGCGAATCACGCCGTCGCTTTTCGGCGTGGTTTCCGGAATCAATGACGCGCCGTCAAAACGCAAAATCTCGCCCTGTTCGGTGGCCAGGTAGATTTCATTTTCCGCCCGCGCCCAGAAGGCCTTGAAGGTCCGGGGCGATTCCGGATCGAAGGGAACCCCCACCCACGTTTCCCAGCGGTTCTGGTCATTGAGCCGCATGATTCGCAGGCTGTCGAAAGCGTGGAGCCGGCCCTCGGGCGAGCGCCAGAAACCGAAGGCCATCACCGGCGGCCAGACGGGAACGCCGGTGTCCGGATTGATCGCCTCCATCAGCGGCTCCCACGTCGTGCCGTTCCAGTGATGAACGCCCCGGCCCGGCGGATCCCAGTTTCTCCAGGCGATTACGAGGTCGTCCCGCCCCCGGGCCAGAACCGCGCCGATTTGGGTGTCTTTGGTCATGCCCTCCGGCAGGACGGGAAACGCGTGCACGCCCGCCTCGCTGATGATCGTCAGGGGATCGGTGAACGCGAAGGGATGACTGTTGCCCCAGCCGAGCAGCGAATCCGCGTCCAAGGGCGACACGCCCGACCAGGCGGTTTGAGGGACGCTTGCGCCGGGCACGGTCAGGGAGGACACCACCCCGCTCCCGTCATTCGGCAGGAACTCGCGCACCATGCTGCCTGACACTGAGAACATCCGGTCCGCCGTGGCAAAACCGGCCTCGCCCGCGAAGGAGATGTCAAGTTTCTGCGGGGGATTCTGTCCGTCGTAACGCCGCAATGCGCCGCCGCCCATCAGAAAATAGACTTCCGTGGGCGAACGGCCCCAGATGAAACGCACGCCCCCCTCCACGATGCCCGTGTTCAGGCTCAATTCCGTCCAGGAACCGTCGGCCTGCCGCCGGTACACCTGCCCGTAATTGCCGCCCACATAAACCTGATCCAGCGCGCCGGCCCAGACGCAGCCGAGCAGGTCGGTCGTGGACAAGCCCTCCTCGGTTTTCTGCTCCAAGATCCACTCGTCACCGGCCTTGTGGAGAATCTGGCCGTGAGTGCCCGCGAAAAACACATCGTGGGCGTCCACCGCGCCGACCGCCTGGAGGGAGCCCTCCATCTGCCCGACGGCGCTGACCTCGGCCCATTCCCATTGCGTGCCGTTGAAGTGGATCGGCAGCGTGGAATATTCGAGCGTGGCCCAGACATCGTCCGGCGCGAGGGCCAGCACCGAATTGATCACATACCGCTGCCCCAAAAAGTCCGGCGCGGTCATTTCCGTCCAGGCGGTCCCGTCGTAGTGCAGAATCAAACTCTGGTCCCCGGGGTTCGGCGCGTAGGCGTCGCCGCCCACGGCCCAGACATCGGTGGGCGAGGTGCCGCTCATGGCGAAGATGCTCTTCTGGGTCGGCGTCTCCATCATCGTCCAAGTCGTGCCGTCCCAATGACAGATCACCCCGCCGTCACCGCCCACGAACACGTCATCCGCGGACGCGGCCCAGCCGGCGTGCAGCACATTGCCCTGGGGATAGGGACCGGCGAACCGCCACCCCGGCGGCAGGCCGGCGCGGGCGTTTCCCGCGAATCCGATCGCCAGCAACCCTGCCAGCGTGAAGCTCCATCCTTGCAAAACACGAACCGCCATACTCCATCGTTCATATTTCTCCTTCATACTGGAAATTACTTGCGCCGCTGAAGAACAACGTCAAGTTCCATTTTTGCCGTGCCTTGACCCCGAAGGATTTGGGCACCAGCACCCGGAACGGATTCGCGAGGTCCCACGCGCCCTCGCGCCCCGGCTTGCCAATGCGGCGGGCGGGCTCTACGCCCGCATTCAAGCCGCCCGCCGGGACGCCCGTTTGCTTCGGTTCGCTTTCCGGTCCGGCGACGCCCTTTCGCCGGGTCGGAGGAGGCGGCCGTGATTTCGCCGCGTTTTTTATCCGCCTTTATCCGCCGAGGACCTCTTCGATGGACTCGGCGAGGGCGGTCACCATCCGGCGGAGTTGGGCGCGGCGGGTGCAGTAGGGCGGCATCAGGACGATGACGTTGCCGATGGGGCGGGTCAGCACGCCGCGGCGGGCCATCGCGCGGCAGACCCGGATGCCCGCCTGCTCGCGGAGATCAAACGGCGTGCGGGTGGGCCAGTAGCGCACCAGCTCGACGCCGGCCACCAGGCCTTCCTGGCGCACGTCGCCCACCGCCGGCAGATTCCACAACGCCTCCAGATCGTCCCGCAGCCAGCCCGCCAGCCGGACGCGGGCCGCGCGGTTCGCCGGCGTTTCCAGCAGGTCCAGACTGCTCAACGCCACCGCCGCGCCGAGTTGGTTGCCGGTGTAACTGTGGCCGTGGAAGAAGGTCTTGAACTCGTCGTATTCGCCGAGAAAGGCGTCGAAGACCGCCCGCGTCGTCAGCGTGGCGGCCATCGGCAGGTAACCGCCGGTCAACCCCTTGGCCAGCGCCAGAAAATCCGGCTGCACCCCTTCGTGATGGCTGGCGAACAAGGTGGGCCGGCCCCGGCGGACGGCGCTTTCCCCCGTCCGCCCGAAACCGGTCATCACCTCGTCGGCCAGCAGGAGCGTGCCGGCGGGACGCAGGATTTCCGCCACGCGCCGCAACCAGCCGGACGGTTGCGGGATCAGGCCCGCCGCCCCCTGCATCCGGGGCTCGAAGACGAAGCCCGCGTAAGGCGCGCCCCGCCGGCTTTGCCGGCGCGCGAGCCGCTCGATCTGGTCCACGCATTCCCAGTCGCACTGCCGGTACTCGCGGGCGTCCGCGCGCTCGGGCCGGGCGCGATTGAAGCGGCAGCGATAGCAGTACGGCGCCGGCGCGGCGTCCGAGCGGAACAGCAGCCCGCCGTAGGCGCGATGAAACAGGTCAATGTGACCGAGGCTCACCGCGCCGATGGTGTCGCCGTGATACGCCCCCGCCAGCGCGAGGAAGCGCGGGCGCCGGGCGCGGCCCGTGCGCCGGGCGAATTCGTAGGCCAGCTTCAACGCCACCTCCATCGCCGTCGAGCCGTCGTCGGAGAAAAAGACCTTCGGCAGGCGGGGGTTGCCCGGCGCGGCGCGGCGTCCGAACAGGCGGGACGGATTGGCGGCGGCGACCAACCGGGCGGCCAGGCGGGCGGCGGGTTCGTTGGCCAGCCCCAGCGCCGACGAGTGGGCGATCTTTCCCAACTGCCGCCGGAGCGCCGCGTCGAGGCGCGGGTGGCGATGGCCGTGCAGGTTGGTCCAGATCGAGGCGTTGGCGTCGAGGTATTCCCGGCCGCGCGCGTCGCGCAACACCGCGCCCCGGCCCTCGACGATGACCAGCGGTTCTTCGCGCAGCCAGTCGCGCATCTGGGTGAACGGATGCCAGACGTGACGTTGATCGAGGCGGGCCAGTTCGTTCATCTTAAATTCCACGGTGGGAGCCAATCGTAGCGCAGACGGGAAGTCTGCGCTAGGGGCGGGGAGCGCACGCGCCTCGCGTGCGTCGAGGGGCGCCCCTGCCCCTCGATCCCCCGCGACCGATTTCCGCGGCCGCGCCGATTCCGCCCCTCCCCGGGTAGCACCCGCCTCTGGCGGGTCGAGCCGGGCGTCCCGCCCGGCTCCCCGACGCGCGGGAAAAGGTTGCTTGTTGCGGTTGGGCACGCTTCGTGGCTCCCGATGCCCCGACGCGCGTGAGGCCATGGGAACGGCCGTGAGCGAAGGACGCGGGGAGGGCTTCGGCGGGACGCCGAAGCCGACCCGCGAGACGCGGGTGCTACCCCGGTAGAGAAATCCGAATCCCGAAAGCCGAAATCCGAAAAGGAGCGCGCGCGTCTTCCGTAGCGCAGACTTCCAGTCTGCTGTGTCGCCGGCTTCCAGCCGGCCAGGCGGGCGAGCCAAAGCGGCCGCCGCGCAAAAAGAAAAGCTTGGCCGACTGGAAGTCGGCGCTACAGCAGGCTGGGAAGCCTGCGCTACCGCGTGAGAGCCGGACGGTTGGCGAGAGGCGTTTGCCTGAGAGCCGGTCTGAAAAGTGGAACATTCCGCCGCGCGCGGGCACGCGGCCTGCCGGAAGGGCGCGAAATGCCCCTTGGCTGTAGGCCGGGTTCCCCAACCCGGCGTTTTCCGACAGGCTCCGAGGCGGTTTCTTTTTCCGAACGAACGTCACCGGATGTCCCTCCGCGAAATTCAGGTTCATGAGCGTTCCGGGGCGGGCAGCGAACGCGCGAGGGCGTCGGCCA
>CAZRPT010000113.1:0-9296 GCA_964601985.1 uncultured Verrucomicrobiota bacterium | reverse complement strand
GGGGGGGTTATTCCGAGAGATTGCTTCCCTTCTCTTCGCGCGCTTCGTGGTGAAATCATCCGCGTTACCTGCGCAGGTTCCAGTCGTCGCGGGCGTAGCGGGTGGCGACGAGGCGCTGGAGGGCGGCTTCGGGAAGCTCGCTCAGCGGGGCGTCCGCCCGCCAGATCCGGCGGAGGGCCTGTTTTACGGTGGCGGGCGGCAGGCGCAGGTTGACGAGGAATTCTTCGTGGGCGCGGCCGGCGCGATAATCCGGCGCGCGCGAGGGAAAGGGGAGCAAATCCCGGATGACGGCCAGGTCGGCGTCGAGCAGCAGGGCGCCGTGAAAGAGGAGCGCCCGGCGGCGACGGCGCTGGGCGTTGCCGGAGCATTTGCGCCCGCCCAGGCAGAGGTCGGTGTCGCCGGCCCGGTGGGGGGCGACCGGCAGCAGGGGGCGGAGCGCGGCGATGAGGCGGTCGAGCACGAAACGGTTGGTCACGGCGATGCCGGCGGTTTCCGGACGGTCGGCGCGCAGGATGACGGCGTAGTTGAGCACTCCGGGCATCTGCGCCACCGTGCCGCCGCCGGTGACGCGGCGGAGCACGGGGATGCCGAGCTGCCGGCAGCGGTCCAGGCGCGCCTCCGTGGCGGCATGGTTGGCGTAGCCGAGCGCCACGAAGGTTTGGCGCGGCTCCCAGACCCGCAGGACCTCGGGACCGCCGGCGTCGCAGGCGGCCAGCAACGCCTCGTCGCAGGCGAGGTTGGCGGCCGGATCCGGAAAGCTGTGGTCGAGGTAAAGCATGGCGCGCGCGGGCGACGGTTGTTTTTTCCGCTCATCGGGGCGACGTTGGCGCCCGCCGGAACGCGGTTCCAACGGGCCGTTTACCGGGATCGTTTCCGGGACGCAATCCAAACCCACGGCGCGCGGAGCGGGCGGCGCGGGCACGAGGCAAACCAATGAAGCATCAGGAAGCACGGGATCGGGAGTGGCGCGAGGCGCACGCGCGGCTGCTGGCGCTCACGCTGGGTGAGCAGGAGGTCGGGCGGACGCGGCGGTTGTTGAGCGGGTTGCTGGCGGATTTGCGCCGGCGGGGCGTGGACGCGCCGCAAAGCATCAGCACGCCCTACGTGAACACCATCCCGCCGGAGGAGGAGCCGGAACTGCCGGGCGACCGGGCGATGGAAAAGCGGAACAAGAGTTTCGTCCGTTGGAACGCGATGGCGATGGTGGTGAACGCCAACCGCAAGCACCCCGGTCTGGGCGGCCACATCTCGACGTTCGCCTCGAGCGCCACGTTGTACGAGGTGGGCTTCAACCACTTTTTCCGGGGCCGCACGGAGGAGCAACCGGCGGACATCGTCTATTTTCAGGGGCACGCGTCGCCGGGGATTTACGCGCGGGCCTTTCTGGAACGGCGGCTGGACGAGCGGCATTTGCAGCATTTTCGCCAGGAACTGGCGGAGGGCGGCGGGCTGCCGTCGTATCCGCACCCCTACTTGCTGCCGGAGTTCTGGCAGTTTCCCACCGTCTCGATGGGGCTCGGGCCGTTGATGTCCATTTACCAGGCCCGCTTCAACCGTTACCTGAAGGCGCGTGGTCTGCTGCGGGGACCGGAGCCGCGGGTGTGGTGTTTCGTGGGCGACGGCGAGAGCGACGAGCCGGAAACGCTGGGCTCGCTCACCCTCGCGTCGCGGGAGGAGCTGGACAACCTCGTGTGGGTGGTGAATTGCAACCTCCAGCGACTGGACGGTCCGGTGCGCGGCAACGGCAAGATCATTCAGGAACTCGAAGCGGCTTTTCGCGGCGCGGGCTGGAACGTCATCAAGGTCATCTGGGGCTCGGACTGGGACCCGCTGCTGGCGGCGGACCGGAGCGGGCGGTTGATCCAGCGGATGGAAGAGGCGGTGGACGGCGATTACCAGAAATACTCCGTCGAGCCCGGCAGCTACACCCGCAAACACTTCTTCGGCAAATACCCGGAGCTGCTCGAGCTGGTGAATCACCTCACCGACGACCAAATCCGCAAACTGCTGCGCGGTGGGCACGATCCGCGCAAGGTGTACGCGGCCTACCGGGCGGCCATCGAGCATCGCGGCTCCCCCACGGTCATCCTGGCCAAGACCATCAAGGGCTACGGACTCGGCGAGGCGGGCGAGGGACGCAACATCACCCACCAGCAAAAGAAGCTCAACGAGAAGGAGCTGCGCGAGTTCCGGTCGCGTTTCAAGGTGCCGATCACGGACGAGGAAATCCCCGAGGCGCCGTTTTACCGCCCGCCGGAGGACAGTCCGGAAACGATCTACCTGCAGGAACGCCGCCGGGCGCTGGGCGGCTACGTGCCCGAACGGCGGGTGGCGGCGCCGCCCCTGGCCGTGCCTCCGCGCGAGGCGTTCGCGGAATTTTTCTCCGGCTCGGGCGACCTGGCGGTGTCCACCACGATGGCGTTCGTCCGGCTGTTGCGGGTCTTGCTGCGGAATCCGGAACTTGGTCCGCACATCGTGCCGATCATCCCCGACGAGGCCCGCACCTTCGGCATGGACGCCTTGTTCCGCGAGATCGGCATCTACGCCCATCGCGGGCAGCTTTACGAGCCGGTGGACCGCGGATCGCTGCTCTACTACCACGAGAGCAAGGACGGACAGATCCTCGAAGAAGGCATCACCGAGGCGGGGGCGATGTCGTCCTTCATCGCGGCGGGCACGGCGTACGCCACGCACGGGGTGAACATGATCCCGTTTTACACCTACTACTCGATGTTCGGCTTTCAGCGGGTGGGCGATCTGATGTGGCTGGCCGGCGACATCAAGGCCAAGGGCTTTCTGCTGGGCGCCACCGCCGGGCGGACCTCGTTGAACGGCGAGGGATTGCAGCATCAGGACGGCCACAGCCTGCTGCTGGCCAGCACGATCCCCACCCTGCGGACCTACGATCCGGCCTTTGCCTATGAAGTGGCGGTGATCGTGGCGGACGGATTGCGCCGGATGTACCGGGACGGCGAGGAGCTGTGCTACTACCTCTCGCTCTACAACGAAAACTACGCCATGCCGCCCATGCCGGAGGGGGTGGAACCGGGCATTCTGGACGGCTTGTACCGCTTCCGATCCGGCCCGGAAGGGCTGGCCCACCGGGCGCATCTGCTGGGGAGCGGCCCGCTGATTCACGAGGCCCTGCGCGCGCAGACCATTCTGGCCGGGCGGTACGGGGTCGCCGCGGACGTCTGGAGCGTCACCAGCTACAAGCGGTTGCGGCACGACGCCCTCCGGGCGCGCCGCTGGAACATGCTGCATCCCGCCGAACCGCCCCGCCGGTCGCCGCTGGAAGAGGCGTTCGCCGACCTCGCCGGTCCGGTGGTGGCGGTGTCGGACCACGTGCGGGCCGTGCCGGACCTGATCGCCCCGTGGGTGCCGGGCGGGTTGTTGACCCTGGGCACCGACGGCTTCGGTCGCAGCGACACCCGGCCCCGGTTGCGGCGCTTTTTCGAAGTGGACGCCGAGCTGACGGTGATCGCCACCCTGTACGCCCTGGCGCAACGGGGCGAAATCCCGCCGGAACAAGTGGCGCGGGCCATCCGGGAGCTGGAGGTGGATCCGGAAAAAGCGGCGCCGGAGTGGGTGTAGGGGAGGCGAAGGCCGAAGGCCGGGGGACCGGGGGACCGAAGGAAATCCGAAGGCCGGAGGCCGAAAGGGAGCCTTCGTTGTCGCGTCGTTGTCGCGTCAGCGTCTTGGGCTGCGGCAGTCCTTCGCCGTTTTTCCCCCGGAGGGCGGAGCTTCGCCCCGCCCTGATTTCCTTTCATCTCACGGAGACATCGAGACACGGAGGAAAGAAAAACTCCGTGTCTCCGTGCCTTCGTGAGATTTTTTCGGATTTTGGAATTCCGCCCCGCGGGCTGGTTCCGCCGGCATTTGCTTCGTTGGCCCGCGGGCGGGCTTGCGGTAAAACCGGCGGCATGAACGACACGTGGCTGGGCATCGAGATCGGCGGCACCAAGTTGCAGGTGGTGGCGGGAACCGCCGCGGGCCGGATCGTCGAGCGACGGCGGTTCACGGTCGTGCCCGAAGCCGGCGGGGCGGGCATCCGTCGCCGGCTCGCGGAGGTGTTGCCGGCGTTGATCGAGGCGCACCGGCCCCGGGGCGTGGGCGTGGGGTTCGGCGGCCCGGTGGACGGACGAACGGGCGTAATTCGCCGCTCCCACCAGGTTCCGGGATGGGAGGATTTCCCGCTGGCGGACTGGCTGACGGAGCGCGCCGGCCGTCCGGCGCGGGTGGACAATGACGCCAACGTGGCGGCGCTGGGCGAGGCGCTGGCGGGCGCGGGCCGGGGACGCCGGGTGGTGTTTTTCTCCACCCTGGGGTCCGGCGTGGGCGGCGGCCTGGTGGCGGACGGCCGCGTTTATCACGGCGCGCCGCCGGGCGAGGTCGAATGGGGCCACCTGCGGCTGGACCGCGCGGGAACGATCGTGGAGGAGCGTTGCTCGGGCTGGGCGGTGGACCGGCGCATCCGGACGCTGGTCAGGGAACACCCGGAAAGCGCGCTGGCCCGGCTGACGGCGGGCATGAACGGCGGCGAGGCCCGGCACTGGCGCGCCGCGCTCGAGGCGGGCGACGCCGTGGCGCGGGAGCTGCTTGACGATGTCGCGGACGATCTGGCGTTTGGGCTGTCCCACGTGACCCATCTGCTGCACCCGGAGGTCATCGTGCTGGGCGGGGGACTTTCCCTGGTGGGCGAGCCGCTGCGCCGGGCCGTGGCGGACGCGCTGCCGCCGCGAATCATGGAGGCGTTCCGGCCCGGCCCGGAAATCCGGCTGGCCCAACTGGGCGAAGATTCCGTTCCGGTCGGCGCGCTGCTGCTGGCCGGCACGACGGAGGAAACCCGCGGGGCGCGCGCGTGAAACCGGTCGTCCCCGAACCCGCGCTGGCGGCGGTCATTCCCGCGTACCGGGAGAGGGGACGCATCGGGGCGCTGGTCCGCGCCACCGCGCCGCATGTGGGGCGGGTGCTGGTGGTGGACGACGGTTCCGCGGACGGCACGGCGGAGGAGGCCCGTCACGCCGGCGCCGAGGTGCTCGCGCATCCCGCCAATCGCGGCAAGGGCGCGGCGCTCCTGACCGGCTTCGCGGCGGCGCAAGCGGCGGGCTGTCGGTGGGTTGTGACCCTTGACGCGGACGGGCAGCACGATCCCGCCCAGATTTCCCTCCTTTGGGAGCGCGCCCGCGCGACGAACGCGGACCTGGTGATCGGCGACCGTGACCTGGCGCGCGTCCCCATGCCGGCCATTCGCCGCCGGGTCAACCGCTGGCTGAGCCGCCGGCTCTCCCGCCGGGCGGGCCGGGCGCTGCCGGACTCCCAATGCGGTTTCCGCTTGCTCCGGCTGGCCGCCCTGGAGGGGTTGACCTTCGTCACGCGACATTTCGAATTCGAGTCCGAGCTGCTGCTGACCTTCATTCGCGCGGGGCGGCGGGTCGCGTTCGTGCCCGTCACCGTTCGTCCCGCCACCCGGCCCAGCCGCATCCGACCGGGCCGCGACACGTGGCGCTGGTTTCGCTGGTGGTGGAGCGGAAAAGGGAGCCATCCCGGCGCGCAATAGCGCCTCCCGTTCCGAAAATGCCCGCCCTGCTTTTCTCGCCCAAGACGCCGGGCTTTGTGTTTTTGCGCGGCGAGCAGCGGCCGGCGCAAGGAGCGGATGCCGCGGGCGCCGATCTTGCTTTCGAACCCGCCTGATTGTTTGAGCGCCGGCCCGAAAACGCCGGCTTCCCCGGCCGCGCGTTTTCCGACCGGCGCTCAGGCGGACCGCATCCAGACGAGCTGCTGGTCAATGTTGTGGCTCAGCCGGTAATGCTTTACGTGGTCGGCGAGCGGCGGGCCGAGGATTTCCAGCTTCGCCAAATCCGCGCATCCCAGGCCCGCATTGGCGCAGTAGTTCAGGTAACCCACCTTCGCGAAATCAATCCCCATCAGCGCCAGCCCCACCCGGTCGGCCGCCAGCCAGTCGGTGCTGACCACGCCCACGCGATGGTCCACCGGCGAGCCGCCCACCGGGCCGTCGCCCTCCATGCCCTCGACCCCGTCCAGCACGGCCAGATCGGGGCGCAACCGCCGGGCGAGGGTGAAGAGGTTGAAGTTGATGGCGCGAAATCCGCGGCCGTGCACCACCGGCTTGTCGGAGCGGGTGCCCGGTTGGCGCCCCCGCCCCCAGACGAAACCGGCATCCTTGATCGGCGCGCCGACCACGATGTTTTTGAGCGACAAAGTGGCCACCACGCGGTCGTGCGTCTTCAAGCGGGTGGCTGAAATGAGGTAGCGATCGCGGCTCAACAACGTCCGGGCCGCCCGGACCGGGTGCGGGCGAAAATCCTTTTCATCGAACACGTACAACGTTTCGGTCGCATCCTGATCCAAATCCACGAGCCGCGCGCCGTATTGCTGCGCCAGGCGGGTGTAG
The DNA here is from genome assembly GCA_964601985.1 of uncultured Verrucomicrobiota bacterium. Lineage (GTDB taxonomy): Bacteria > Verrucomicrobiota > Verrucomicrobiia > Limisphaerales > J093 > J093. Next base: position 2,881 of record CAZRPT010000113.1, on the reverse strand, counting down.
CCGTAGTTGGCGAACCCCTCCAACGCCGGACCGCTGGCGGGGGACTCGGCGATGACGATGTCCCCGGTGCGGCCCAGGGATTTGAGAAACTCGAGGATGCCCCGGATCGTGTCGGCGTGCGTGGCGCAGAGCGGGTGATCAATCGCGACATTGTTCGGCTTGATCACGATCTGCCGGCCGGCGATGCCCCGGCGCACCTGCTCCCGGAACGGCTTGAGCCCCTCGAAGGCCATGGCGGCCCGGTCGGTTCCCGTGGTCAAGGCCACGCGGGTGGGGGCGGATGCCCCGGCGGCGGGCGCGGCCCCGGCGCGCCACGGGGGGATGGCGGCGGCCAACCCCGCCAGCAGGGAACTCTTCAGAAAGGAACGACGATCAGTAACGTGAGAATTCATGGAGAAAACCCTCCCGGACGGCGGCGCGCGCCGGTTTCCCGCCGGCCGCCGAAGCGGTCGGGGCGCGGAAGCGCATGGACGTCCGGATTTTTCATCGGTGTGTCGCGACCATTGAACGCCGCCTTTCCCGCCGAAACAACGGTAAAACCGGCACCTTGCGCGGCCGCGCGTCGTCCCCGTCCGGCAGGGAGGCCATCCCTCACATCGCGACGACGGAGAATCGCGCACCCCGAGCTTTTGTCGCTTCGCCACCTCGGCGACCCCAGGGGAAAACGGTGTTTCAGGGAAGTTGCGGTTCGGTGATGACGTGGAGGCGGTCGGGTTCCAGGGGGCCGAGTTGCTGGCGGTGGCCGCCGGGCCAGCGGATTTCCACCGAATCCACGCGGGCGTGCCGGCCGAGACCGAAGGTGACGGGCAGCTCGGACTGGGAGAGATAACCGCGGGTGGGCATGACCATCCGCCATTGGGTGACGCCGCCGGCCCGGAGCCAGACTTCCGCCCCGATGGCGTCGCGGTTGGCGCGGCGGCCGATCAGTTTGAGCCGGATCCAGTGGCGGCCCAGTTCCTGGTCGTTGCGCAGCAGCACCGGCGGCCCGCCGGTTTGCGCCAGCACGGCGTCCAGGTCGCCGTCGCCGTCGATGTCGGCATAGGCGGAGCCGCGGCCCACGATCGGTTGGAAGAGATCCTCGCCGCATTTGGCGGGCGGCACGGGGATGAAGCCGCGATGCTTGCCGGAACCGGCGTTCCAAAAGAGCAGGGCCGGCTGGGCGTAGGTCTGGCTTTCCTGGACCTTGCTGATGTCGGTCTCGAGGTGGCCGTTGGCGGTCAGCATGTCCAGCCGGCCGTCGAGGTCGTAGTCGAAGAAGAAGATGCCGAACTTGAGCAACCGCCGGCTGGCGGGTCCCACGCCTTCGATGATGGCTTCGTCGGCGAAGGTGAGGGACTTGGCCTGCGAGACGTAGAGGGCGGTCATCTCGTTGGCGAAATTGCCGATGGCGATGCCGAGGGAGTCGTCGTTGCGGAAGCGGGCGGTGTCAATGCCCATCGCGCCCCGGGTCTGGCCGTAACTGTCGAAGGCGATGCCCGAGAGCGCGCCGATTTCCTTGAACGTCCCGTCGCGGTTGTTGTGGAAGACGAAGTTCTGGACGGTGTCGTTGGCCACCACGAGGTCGAGCCAGCCGTCGCTGTCGAGGTCCACCGGGGCCACGCCCAGGGACTTGGCCATCGGCACGCCGGTGATGGGGTTTTTCACCTGCACGCCGGCCCATTTCGAGAGGTCCGCGAACCGCCCCCGGCCTTCGTTGTGGTAGAGGAAGGGGAAGGTGCCGGGAAAATCGCGCGGCTGGCCGTAGGCGCGCCCGATGCCCACCAGCTTGTAGCCCACCTCCATGTCAATCTCGCGGGACCACTGGACGTAGTTGCAGACGAAGAGGTCAAGCCGGCCGTCGTTGTCGTAATCGAAAAAGGCGCAGCTCGTGCTCCAATCCTGCCCCGAGCCGCCCACGCCGGCGGCGGAGGTGACTTCGCGGAACTTCCCGCCGCCCTCGTTGTGGAAAAGGCGGTTGCCGTGCACGGCGCTGATGAACACGTCCGGCAGACCGTCGTTGTCATAATCCCCCACGGCGCAGCCCTGGCCGTAAAACACGAGGTCGAGGCCGGAGCCCCGGGTCACGTCGGTGAAATGCCCCGTGCCGTCGTTGGCGTACAGAGCGGAGGTGGAGGGCGGCGACGCCGGCTCGCGCCACGGCCAGTTGCAGGAATTGATGAAGAGCAGGTCCTGGTCGCCGTCGGCGTCGAAGTCGAAAAACGCCACCCCGCCGCCCATGCTCTCGGGCAGGAGCTTGTCGCCGTAGGCCCCGCTGTTGTGCCGGAAGGTGATGCCCGCCTCGCGGGTGATGTCGGTGAAGGGCACGACGGGAATCTCGTTGATGACCGTCACCGGCACCCGCGGGGCCGCGGGATCACGCAGCACCGTCAGCGAGGGGGCGGGCTTTTGCCGCAGCCAGAAAAAGGCACCCGCGCCGCCGCCCAACAGCAACACCAGCACCACCAGGGACCACTTGAAGGCGCGGCTGATGACCTCGTCGTCGTAATGCTCCTCCCCGGTCGGATCGAGGGGGGCGTCCACGACGAGGGTCTCCGGCTCCGGAGGCGTGGCGCGCGGCGCGGGGATCGGGTCTTCCGGAGGTTTCTTCATGCGGCAAAAATCATTCGCGGTCGGTCAGGAGCGGCCCGGCCGGGCGGGCGGGCGGCGGCGGGCAACCCGAAAGCCCCCACCCGCTGGAGCGGATGGATCACAAGGGCCCGGGCGGCGTGGTCGGCCGCGGGGTTGCGCCGGCGCTCGATGGTGATGGCGCGGTCGCGGGCGTTGTCATCCGGTCGGTGCATTTCATGCGGGCGGCGATGTTCGGCCGCGGCTTCCGGATCGTCCGGTTGATCGGCGATCAGGGCCAGATTGTAATGCGCGGCGGAATTTTCCGGGTCAAGCC
>CAZRPT010000112.1:0-27221 GCA_964601985.1 uncultured Verrucomicrobiota bacterium | reverse complement strand
GGTGTTGGGCGGGGCCGCGAAGTTCCTGCGGGGCCGGGACGTGGCATTTGTCGGAAAAGCGGGACATTCCGCCGCGTGCGGGCACGCGGCCTGCCGGAAGGACGCGAAATGTCCCTGGCTGCAGGCCGGGTTCCCCAACGCGGCGTTTTCGCCGGGCTTTGAGGCGAGGGGAAGTCCGCTTCGGCGGGTGGGGGGGCTCAGCCGGTTCGGGAAAATTGGGCGCGGAGTTCGAGACGGCGGCGGACCAGCTCGACGCTGCGCTGTTGGAGTTCGGCAATTTCGTCCGGACTCAGCGCGCCGGGCTCGGCCAGTTGCCGCCGCAGCGCGCGCAGTTCGCGGTCCACGGCCCCGAGTTCCAGCCGCGCCACGATGTCCATCAGTTGGCGCACGCGGTTGGGGATTTCCCCGGCCTGGGCGAGGGCTTCGGTGACCAGTTGGCGGGCGCCGGGCGTTTCCAGCGTGTCCAGCAGGGCCGGCACCCCCGCCCAGTCGTCCGCTTCCGCGGCGGCGAAGCGGCGTTGCACGACTTCCCGCACCACGGGGTGCTCGATCCAGCCCGGTTCGAGGTTGTCCGCGGCCCACGGCACCAGGTCGTCGTCGGCCAGCAGGATGCGCAGGAGCCAGAATTCGGCGGCGCCGGGGCGGGGCAGTGCGGGGGGTTCCGCGTCCGGCGCGTCCGGGGCGGGCGGTTCGGAGCGGGGGCGGCGGGCGGAGCGCGCCGAATGCCGGCGGAAGTCCTGCCGCACCGCCTCGATGTGCAGACCCAGCCGTTCGGCGGTGCGCCGGATGACCCGGTCAATGGTGACCGGATTGCCGGTTTTGAGGGCGCTTTCCGCCATGAGCCGGACCGTCGCCGCGCGGCCGCGGTCGGTGTGGAGGTCGTTGGTGGCGCAGAGGTGGTCGAGCAGGAAATCGAAAAATCCCCGCGCCTCGTCCAGCAGTTTTTGAAAGGCCGGGCCGCCGTGTTCCCGGATGAAGCTGTCGGGGTCGTGCGGCGCGGGCACGGTGGCCACCCGGATGGCGAGGCCCGAGGCCAGCAGGTCGTCCAGCGAGCGAAGCACGGCCTTTTGGCCGGCGGCGTCGGAGTCGAAGCAGAGCACCACCTCCTCGGCATAGCGACGCAGGAGGCGGCAATGGTCGGCGGTGAGCGCGGTGCCCTGGGGGGCCACGACGTTTTCGATGCCGGCCAGGTGGCAGGCGATGGTGTCGAGCTGGCCTTCGCACAGGACCGCCTGTCCGCTGTCCAGCACCGCCCGGCGCGCCCGGTCGAGGCCGTAGATCACGCGTCCTTTGTGAAAGAGGGGGGTCTCGGGGGAGTTGACGTATTTCGCCTTGCGTTCGTCGCCTTCGATCAACCGCCCGCTGAAGCCGACCACCCGCCCCTGGGGGTCGTTGATGGGAAACATCAACCGCCCGCGAAACCGCCCGTACCAGGCGCCGTCGTCCGCCCGCAGAAGCAGGCCGCCCTGTTCGAGCAGTTCCAGTTCGTGGCCCTGTTGGCGGGCCCAGCGCACGGTGTCCCGGCCGTCGGGGGGGGCGTAACCGAGCCGGAAGCGTTCCACCGCCTCGTCCGGCACGCCGCGGCGGGCGAGATACTCCCGGGCGGGCGCGGCGACGGGGTCGCGTTTCAGCAGGTGATGCCAGCGGAGGGCCAGCGCCTCGTGCAGGTCCCGCAACCGGTCGCGCAGGTTGCGCTCCTCGCGGCCCTGGCCGCCCTCGGCGAATTCCAGCTCGATGTGGGCCCGCTCGGCCAGCCGCCGCACGGCTTCGATGAAGGTGAGCCGCTCGTATTCCTGAACGAAGGTGAACACGTCGCCGCCCTTCTGGCAGCCGAAGCAGTGAAAGATCTGGCGGCCGGGGTTGACGTTGAAGCTGGGGGTCTTCTCGTGGTGAAAGGGGCACAACGCCACGAAGTTGGCCCCCGCCTTCCGGAGGGGAAGGTAACCTCCCACGACCTCCACGATGTCGCTGGCGGCGCGAATTTCCTCAAGTTTATGCGGGGGAATGATGCCGGCCATGACGCATCAGCGATTCGTCAAATTCGGCACATCCGTCCACGTTCGACCCTTTTTCCTGCTTCCCGTGAACCCAAACTTCTGGTCGCTTTTCATCATGGTTGTGCCTTTTGCTCCTTCGTGGAGGTTCCCTTGCTTCCCGTCCAAGACCGTAGCAGTTGCCCGACAAACCGCCAACTTTTCCGCCAACCAGTCCATCTGTTCCCGCTCATTGGGGCGACAAATCCAGACACACCATCTCCGTCAAATCCCGGGCGAGGAGCCGGGTGCCCGCCAGGCAGAGGGGCCCCCACGATTCCCGGCCGTTCAGCACCTTGCGCCCGGCCAGCAGGTGAAACTTTTCCGGGCTGGCCTCGAGCATCCGCAACGTGCCGGAATCATCCATCGCCAGAAACACGTCGCCGGCCAGCAAATAGGGTCCCAGCCCGAAATTGAGGTCCGGCCCGCTGTCCCAGACCACCCTGCCCTCCAGGTCCAGACAGACGAACGCGCCGTCCGGGCGCACGCCGAAGATGTGGCCGGCGTGGAAGATGGGGGTCTGCTGGGTCGCGCCGAACACCCGCGCCTTCAGCCGGAAGAGCGTGCGGGGCACGATTTGGTCTCCGTTTTGCTCGAGTTGGAGCATCAGGCTGCCGGCGTTGTAGCCGCCGGAGAAAAACAGCTTCCCCTCGCCCACCTCCACCGGCGTCGGCACGGTGGCGATGCTGATGCGCCAGTCGGTGGTGGACCACAACCGCTCGCCGCTCTTCGCGTCCACCCCCACCACGCCGCGACTCGCGCAATAGACGTACTGCCGGCGGCCGGCGAACTCGATCGGCAGGATCGAGACGTGGGTCATCTTCCAGTCATCCGGATTCGGCGTCCGCCAAATCACCTTTCCCGTGGCCAGCTCCACCGCCATCAGGAGCGCCTCGGGACCGCCGGGGGCGAGGATGACCCGGTCGCCCTCGATCAAGGGGCATTGGCCGGCATACCATTGCGGCACGGTGGCCCCGAAGTCCTGCACCAGATCGAGCCCCCACTTCAGCTCGCCGGTGATGGCGTCCAGGCAGACCACATGGCATTTCGGGCCGAGACCCACCACGTACTGCTCCGTCACCGCCGGCACCGTGCGGGACATGCCGTGATTGCGCTTCACCACCAGCGGATAAACAAACCGCCAGATTTCCCGCCCGTCCGCCAGCGAAAGACAGCGCATGGCGTCCTCCCGCTTTTTCTGGTCGTAATCGAAGAGGTACACCCGGCCCGCGCGCACGGCGGCGCCGGCGTAACCCTCGCCCAGCGCCACCCGCCACAAGGCCTTTGGCCGGTCGCCGCTCCAGTCCTTCAGCAGGGGCGCGCTGACCGCCGCCACGCCGTCGAGCCGCGCGCCGCGAAAGCCCGGCCACAACCCCGGCAAATCCGCCGGCTTGCCCGGCCCGGGAATGGTTTTTCCGGCCAGCACCGGGTTGCCCCTGGGGCGCGCCGGGGCGCCGGGCGGCCGGTCCGTCCCCGGCACCCGCATGCTCAACGCCGGCGGCCGGCTCAGGCCGAGCCAGGCCACCCAGGCGGCCGCGGCCAGCACCCCGGCAATCGCCGGCGCCAGTTTCACCCATTTGGGCGGTATTTTTGCTTCCCAGAACACCATTCCAGCTTCGTGCGGATTCGCCCTCCAGTAAACCCGCTCTTTTTCCCGCTGGCAATCTCCCCGCCATTCCGCGACGGGAAAGCCGGGCGGGTGGCGCCCCTCCCGGAAGACGGTGAGCCAATCCACACGGGCGGCGGGCGGCGGGACCTTTCCCCTTTCTTGCTGCGTTTCGCGGGCGGGAACGGGTATCCTGAAGCCATGCAAACGGAATCCCGGGAAGCCGTCGGAGAGGCCGGTCGCGATCCCGCGACCCCGGCGGAGGCCGCGCCGCCGTCCGGGGCCGCGCCCCGCCGGGTGCAACTGCTGGGGGTGGATTATCTGCGCTGTCGCACCCGGGACGGGGGCGACCTGTATCTCACCGAATACGGCGAGCCGTTTTTCGCGGCGTTGCAGCCGGAAAACTGGCTGGCCAAGGAGTGGTTCGAGGCGCACCGCTGCCGGCTCGAGGGCACCAGCGTGGTGTACCGCCTGCCCACCCGGCCGGTCAACGGGCGCAGCTTGCAGCTCGTCATCAAATGGTCCCGGGTGGGCGAGGACGTGCCGGGCGACACCTTGAGCGTCAACCGTTTCGTCAACGCCGAATTCAACAGCCCCTTCGAGGAGTTTTCCCTGCTGATGGAGCTGCGCCGGGGCCGGGGCGGTCCGCCGGGGTTTCACGTGCGCACCCAGCGTCCCCTGGCCATTTACGTGCCCTCGGAGCGGTTGCAGCTGTGGGAGACCGGCCGGTCCGAGAGCAAGATCGCCGCCAAGCTGGCCCAGCACCCGGGCGTGGAGCTGGACATCCTGCGCCAGTACGTCCTGATCTACGAATGGGTGGAGGGCGTGGATTTGGTGGAAGCCCTCAACCGGATCGAGCCGGACCCGAAAAAGCGCGAGCAAATCCTGGGCAGCGTCACCAGCCTGGTCATCCACGAGCTGGAGCTGAAAGGCTACCGGGTGGCGGACATGAAACCGGTGCACATCATCGTGCGCCTCTCGCAGGACGGCTCGTTGCTGCGCGACCGCATGGGCCAGGTGGTCTATGCGGTGGTGGATTACGAGCTGCTCACCCGCACCCGGGCGCACGAGGAGGCGGTGCAGCGGTCCCACCGGCTCTACTACCTCGAACACATGGCCCGGCGGTTCGAAATTCAGCGGGCCAAGCCGCTGCCGCCCCACCTGGAAGCGGTCAACATTCTGGGCGTGGACTACATCTACGCCCGGGCCGAGAGCACCGGCGGACGGCTTTGGGTGGCGGGCAACGACCCCGACCTGGTCAACTTCTTCCTGCCGGAGCGCTGGCGGCGCACCCCCAAGGAATCGCTCTCGCCCTACAACCGCGTGTACCGCACCCGCACCAAGGACAACATCAACCTCGTCTGGCGGGTCTCGCGGGTGGGCGACATCCCGGATTACACCGACGCCGGCCCGCGTTTGGCGGAGCTCAAACGGCACGGCTTCAACAGCCCCTTCGAGGAGTTCGCCCTGGCGTACGAGCTCAACCGGCTGGGATTCCGGACCATTTTTCTGCGCGCCATCTACATGACCGGGCGGCGGGTGGATCGCGGCGCGCCGCCCGATTGGAGCCGCTACGAAAAACTGGCCGACTGCCGCACCCCCGACGGCGATCCGGTCCTGCAACCGGACCACGAGTACATCACCATCTGGGGGTTTTGGAACGGGGCCGACAAACTGGTGGCCACCCACCGGGGGCCCTCCCACCGCGGGCTGGACGCCGAAGCCGCCTGCCTCGAAGGCATCATCAACGAGGAAACCCTCGCGGATTTGGTGTATCACGCCGCCGCCCGCCTCCGCCGGCGCGGCTTCGAACACCTCTACCTGCGTCCCAACCACCTGCTGGTCTCCGTGGACGAAAGCCGGCGGCTGGTGCGGGATCGCACCGGCCAGCCCGAGCTGCGCCTTTCCAACTTCGAATTCCTCCGCCGCCTCCCCTCCCGCGCCGGCCCGCCCCGCTGATTGCCCCGGGTGGTCGTTGAACGGCGGGGCTTTTCTTCGGGGGAAACCTTCCCGCCGCCTCCCCGGGGCATTTCGGGTGTTTCGTGGCGCGGGGGCGCGGGCTAGACTGCCGGGCGACGGCGGCGGCGGCGGTCCGTTGCCCGGGAGGTCATGAGCAAACGTCCGGTCATCTACCTCGACAACAACGCCACCACGCGCGTGGCGCCGGAGGTGATTGCCGCCATGCAGCCGTTGTTCGCGGAGTGGTGGGGCAATCCCGGCGGCGCCTACGCATTCAGCCGCCGGGTGGCCGACCAGGTGAACACCGCCCGCGAGCAGGTGGCCGCCCTGATTCACGCCCACCCCGGGGAAATCGTCTTCACCAGCGGGGGCACCGAGAGCATCAACACCGCCCTCGCCAGCGCCCTGCGGGTGGATCCGGCCAAACGCCACATCCTGACCACGGCGGTCGAGCATCCCGCCACGCTCAATTTCTGCCGCGACCTCGAACGCCGGGGCCACGAGGTGACGTACCTGCCGGTGCAGCCGGACGGCTCGCTCGACCTGGGCCGCCTGCTGGCCGCCATCCGGCCCGACACCGCGCTCGTGTCGGTGATGTGGGCCAACAACGAGACGGGCGTGCTGTTTCCCCTCCCGGAAATCGCGGCCTTCTGTCGCAGCCGCGGAACGCTGTTTCACACCGACGCCGTCCAGGCGGCCGGCAAGCTGGAGCTGGACGTGCGGGAGGCGGGTTGCGACCTGCTCTCGCTCTCGGCGCACAAGCTGCACGCCCCGAAGGGCGTCGGGCTGCTCTACGTGCGGCGGGGCGTCCCGTTTCACCCCTACGTGATCGGCGGCCACCAGGAGCGGGGCCGGCGGGGCGGCACGGAAAACGTGCCGTGCATCGTGGGCTTCGGACGGGCGGCGGAGCTGGCGCGCGAAAATTTGCGGGACGAGCAGACCCGGGTGCGGAGATTGCGCGACCGGCTGGAGCAGGGACTCCTGGCCGCCGTGCCCCACAGCGCGCGCAACGGCGCCGCCGAACCGCGCCTGCCCAACACCGCCAACCTGGCCTTCGAAGGAATCGTGGCGGAGACGGCCCTGCTGCTGCTGGATCAGGCCGGCATTTGCGCGTCGAGCGGCTCGGCCTGCGCCACCGGTTCCCTGGAGCCGTCGCACGTGCTCACGGCGATGGGCGTTCCGCCCGCGCGGGCCCGGGGAAGCCTGCGCTTCAGCCTGAGCCGCTACACCACCGAGGCGGAGGTGGACGCCGTGCTGGCACGCCTGCCGGGCATCATCGAGCAGTTGCGCCGGGAATGATCCGGCGCGCCGGCGGGCGGGCGGGCGAAGCCCGGCGGGGCGTTTTTTCCGGGTGAAACCGGCGGCGCGCCGTTCTTCGCGCCGCAGCCGGGGCTTGTCGTTCGCGGCTTTTTCCTTATCTTGCGGGGGTCGGGGGACGTCCGACGAATCCTATGCAAGCCTTGTTCGCCATGTTTTCCGCGCTTCCGGGCCGTATGGCCGGGGGGCTGGTCGCCATTGTTGCCGTCGGCGCCCCGCGGGCCGCCGAGCCCGCCTCACCCGCGCCGCCGCCGCCCGCCGCCCGGGAGACCAATGCCCCGGCGGCGGCGAAACCGGCGGCGGCGAAGATCTCGGCGGTGGATGACCTCCTTGCCTACACCGCCAGCGTGCGCACCGGCTTTCCGATGCTGCCGGGCATCTACGACGGCTCCATCGCGCGGCTGACGGCGAGCGTCCTGCAAAACGCCCATTATTCGCGGCACCCGTTCAATCGCGAGATGTCCCGGCGCTTTTACGGGCTTTACCTCGACCACCTCGATCCGCAGCACTTCCACTTCACCCAGGAGGACCTGGCGGAGTTCGCGCATTACCGGGACCGGTTGAATGTGCTCACGCTCAAGGAGGGCAACACCACGCCCGCCTTCGAAATCTTCGGCCGCTTCCTTGAACGCCTCCACCAGCGGACCCTCCTGGTGGCGCGATTGCTGAAGACGAACCATTTCACCTTCGACGGAAACGACCGCTACCTGACCTCCCGCAAGGACGAGCCGTGGCCGAAAAACCTGGCCGAGGCGCGCCACCTCTGGACCCAGCACCTGCGGTACGAATACCTCTCCGAAAAACTCCACGACACCCCGCCGGAGGAAATCGTCGAGAAACTGGCCAAGCGCTACAAACGCACCCTGCGCCTGCTGGCGGAATTCGATTCCGATGACGTGATCCAGGTCTATCTGGGCGCCCTCTGCAACGCCTACGACCCGCACACCGATTACATGGGCAAGGCGCGCCTCGAAAACTTCGCCATCAGCATGAAGCTCTCCCTCTTCGGCATCGGCGCCCTGCTGCGCTACGACGACGGCTATTGCACCATCGAAAGCCTCATTCCCGAGGGCCCCGCCGAGAAGAGCAAGAAAATCCACCCCCAGGACCGCATCGTGGCCGTGCAGCAGGAGGGCGAGGAGCCGGTGGACATCGTGGGCATGAAGCTCCAGAAGGTGGTCGAGATGATCCGCGGGCCGAAAGGCACCCCCGTGACGCTCACCATCATCCCGGCCCGGGACGACTCGGCCCGCATCCAGGTCACCCTCATTCGCGACGAGATCAAGCTCAAGGACCAGCAGGCCCGGGCGGAGATCATTGACCTGCCGGACGCCGCCGGCCACACCAACCGGCTGGGCCTGATTGACCTGCCCTCCTTCTACGCCACGATGCAGATCGGCGATGAAAAGGAGCAGGCCGAGCCGCGCAGCACCACCAAGGACGTGGCCCGCTTGATCCGGAAACTCGAGAAAGAGGGCGTGAAGGGCATCGTGCTGGACCTGCGCCGCAACGGCGGCGGCTCGCTCGAGGAAGCCATCCGCCTCACCGGTCTCTTCATCCGCGAGGGCCCCATCGTGCAGGTGCGCGACACCGCCGGCGAGATTGACGTCGAGTCCGACCCCGATCCCACCGTGCTGTATGACGGCCCGATGATCGTCCTGACCAGCCGCTTCAGCGCCTCCGCGTCCGAGATTCTGGCGGCGGCGTTGCAGGATTACGGGCGGGCGCTCATCGTGGGCGACAAATGCACCCACGGCAAGGGCACCGTGCAGACGATCTTCGAGCTGGCCCGCTCGCGCCGCTTCCCCTCCGCCGTCAACCCCGGCGCGGTGAAGATCACCATCCGCAAATTCTACCGCGCCAACGGCGAGTCCACCCAGTTGCGCGGAGTGGTGCCGGACCTCATCCTGCCCTCGGTCAACAACCTCCTCGACGTGGGCGAGGCCTCCCAAAAATACGCCCTCCCGTGGGACACCATCCCCAGCGCGGACTTCACCCCCCTCAACCGCATCGCCCCCATCCGGGAGGAGCTGGTCCGCCGCAGCGAAGCCCGCCAGCGGCGGGACAAGGACTTCGCCTACGTGCGGGAGGACATGGCCGAATACGAACGCCGCGAGGCCGACAAAACCGTCTCGCTCAACGAAAAAATCCGGCGGCGCGAGCGCGCCGAAGACGAAGCCCGGCGCGAGGCCCGCAAAAAGGAGCGCGCCGCCCGCAAGCCGCTCAACGAGGTGCGCTACGAGATCACCCTCGACACCGTGGACCAGCCGGGCCTCCCCGACCCCATCAGCGAAGACATCGCCGCCACCGACACCCGGTTGCCGGAAACAACCGCCGCCGAAACGGCCCCGGCGGATTCACCGGCCGCCGCCCCGTCCGGCAAAAACAACAAGACGGCGCCCGATTCCGGCGCTTCCGACGACACGGAGAACGAGCCGGTGGTGGACGTGGGCCTCAAGGAGGCGAAGCGCATCCTCGTGGACCTGATCCACCTGCTGGCCCCCGGGAACAAACAAACCGCTTCGCCGGTGGCCGCCGCCGCTCATTGACCGGAGACCGCGCGGCATGAGCATCCAGCCCTGGCCCACCCTGCGCACCGAGGCGCTCGGCGACTTCCGCATCTTTCACCTGCGCCGCGATTTCAAACGCTCCCCCCGCACCGGGGCGGAGCATGACTTTTACGTCCTCGAATGCCCCGGCTGGGTGAACGTCGTGGCCCTGACCCCCGACCGGCGGGCCATCCTGGTCGAGCAGTACCGCCACGGCACCAACACGGTGGAACTGGAAATCCCCGGCGGCGTGATGGACGCCGCGGACGCCGACCCGGTGGCCACCGGCGTGCGCGAGCTGCGGGAGGAAACCGGCTACGAAGGCGCCCGCGCCCGGGTGATCGGCCACGTGGCGGCCAACCCCGCCATCCAGGACAACCTCTGCCACGTGGTGCTGATCGAGGACTGCGAGCGCCGCCATCCCTGCGAATGGGACCGGAGCGAAGACCTCGCCACCCGCCTCGTGCCGGTCGCGGAACTGCCCGCCCTCGTGGCCGCCGGGCGCATCCGCCATTCCCTCGTCGTCGCCGCCCTCTACCACTTTGCCCTCCACCCAGCCGGCGCCGCCGCCGCGACGCGGGCCTGAACCCCGCCGCCGCGTTTCAACGAAAACGCCGGCCCAGGGGAATCCGGCCCACCGCCGAAGGCCGTTTTGCGCCCCTCCGGCAGGCCGCGTGTCCTCCGGCGGCGGGCGGTCCCATTTTTCCGACCGCTTCTAAAAAAAGGTGACTTTGCGCGGGCCATCAGGCAGGGTCGGCGGCAATTCAACACGCAAATGATTGGAGGCATGATGATGAAAAGACAGTACGGAAAAAGTTCGTGGATCGCGGCTCTGGTGAGCGTGGCGATGGTGTCGGGCGGCTCGGTTTTGCAGGCCGCGAGCGGCAAAAAAACCCTGATGCTGGATTTCGAGAACGTCCCGGCGGGCAGTCTGCCGGCGGGCTGGCAGGTGGCGGCCACCCATCCGAACGGCCGGCCCAACGCGTGGCGGGTTCAGGAAGACAGCCGGGCGGTGTCCGGCAAGAAAGTGCTGGCCCTGCCCGAGACGCCGCGGTTTTACGGCGGCACCTTCAACCTCTGCTGGACGGACGAGGTGTCGTTCCAAGACGGTGTCATTCAGGTCAAGGTCCACGCCGGCACCGGCAACGAGGATCAGGGCGGCGGCCCCATCTGGCGGGTGAAGGACGCGAACAATTACTACATCGTCCGCTGGAATCCGCTGGAGGACAACTTCCGCCTCTATTTCGTCAAGGACGGACACCGCAAACAGATCGCCACCGCCAACGTGAAGGCCGATCCAAAGCAGTGGCACACCATCAAGGTCGTGCAGAAAGGGCAGGACATCACCTGCTACCTGGACGGCAAAAAGCTGCTCACGGCCACCGACCAGACCTTCACCGAAGCCGGCGGCGTGGGGCTGTGGACCAAGGCGGACGCGGCGTCCTGTTTCGATGACTTCATGGTGCAGGGGAAATAACGGCTTCCGCGAATCCGGAACGCATTCGGGCAAACCATGAAACGCAAAGGTTTCCTCCTGCTGTCGGGACTGGGCCTGGCGGCGGCGCTGGTCGGTTGCAAGCCGGCGGCCACCGGCCGTCAGGAAGTCGTGGTGTACACCTCGGTGGATGATGTCTTCGCCCGGCCCATCGCCCGGCGGTTTCAGGAGGAAACCGGCATCGCGGTCAAGCTGGTGCCGGACACCGAGGAGACCAAGAGCACCGGCCTGCTGAACCGGTTGATCGCGGAAAAGGACCGCCCCCAGGCGGACGTCTTCTGGAGCGGCGACCCGGTCCGGGCCGCCATCCTCAAGCGCCGGGGCGTGTCCGCCCCCTTCAAGCCGAAAGATCCCGCGGACACGCAGGGGCGGTTCAGCGATCCGGACGGTTACTGGTCGGCCCTCTCGGCCCGCGCCCGGGTGATTCTCTACAACACGAACCTCGTCACGGCCGCCGACGCGCCGCAATCCGTGCGGGCGCTGGTGGATCCCCGCTGGAAGGGCAGGGCCTGTCTGGCCAATCCGCTCTTCGGCACCACCTCGATGCAGGCGGCGGCGTGGTTCGAGACGATGGGTGACGCAAAGGCGAAGGCCTTTTTCCAGGGGCTGCGGACCAACGAAGTGCGGATGGTCTCCTCGAACGGCGAGGTCAAACGGCGCGTGGCGGCGGGCGATTTCGCGTGGGGCATTCTGGACACCGACGACGCCAGCGTGGCGCTCAAGGAGGGCAAGCCGGTGGCGGTGGTGTATCCGGACCAGGACGGCATGGGGACGCTGCTGATCCCGAACGCCGCCGTGTTGATCGCCGGCGCGCCGCACGAGGCGGCGGGCCGGCGCTTCATCGAGTTTTTGCTGACGCCCGCCGTCGAGCAGGCGCTGGCGGAAAGCGAGGCGGCCCAGATGCCGCTGCGCCCCGGCGTGCCCGTGCCGAAAAACGTCCGCCGGGTCGGGGACCTCAAGACCATGAGCGTGGATTACACCCGCCTGGCGGCCTTGCTCGAGGAGCTGTCCCGGGGCTTTCTCAAGGAATGGGCGGACGCGCAGCAGTAGGGAAGCGCCCCCGCCCGCGCGCGGGCTTCCCTTCGAGCGGGCGTTGAGGCAGCTTTTTCCCATGCCGGGCAGCGAGGTGCTGGAAAAACCGGGGGCGTGGCGATGGCTCGTGATCGGTCTCGGGTTGGCGCTCCTGTGGGCGCCGGCGGCCGGCGTGGGACTGGCGGTGTCGCCCTTCGCGGGCGCGGCCAACGACGGCTGGTGGAGCGGCGCGTACGGGCCGGCGTTGGGACGGAGTCTGCGCGTGGCCCTGGGGGTGGCCGGCGTGGCCGCGCTGGTGGGATTGCCGGCCGGCCTGCTGGCGGGCCTGTATGATTTTCCCCTGCGACGAAGCCTGCTGTTGACGCTGGCGTTGCCGCTGCTGTTGCCCTCGTTCCTCGGCGCGATCGGCCTCTCCCGGCTCCGCATCGCCCTCCGTCTGCCGCCGGACAGCGCGCTCTCGGGATACGTGGGGGTGGTGTGGGCCTTTGCCACGTTCGTCGTCCCGCTGGTGCTCTTCATCACCGTGGCGGCGGCGCGCAACATCTCCCGCGGCCAGCAGGACGCCGCCCGGCTGGCGGGTGGCGAGCGGTACGTGTTGTGGCACAGCGCCCGACAGGTGGGGCCGGTGGCGGTGTTGACGGCCCTGCTGGGCAGCGCGCTCACGCTCTCGGATCCCGGCCCGGGGCAGATTCTCGGCCATCGCGGCGCGGCGTCGGAAATCCTGGTGACCTTCGCGGCGCAATACGATTTCGCCCTGGCGGCCCGGCAATGCCTGGCGCTGGCGGGCGTGGTGCTGGCGGTCAGCCTGCCGGTCATTCTCCTGCTGGCGCCCCGACTGGCCACCGGGCTGCTGGCCCGCGACCTCGCCCCCGCGCCGCTGCATGACTTGCGCCGGAGAGCGCACGCGCCCTCGCGTGTCCCGCGTCGGCGGGACGCCCCGCCGAACCCCCAGGGGCGTTCAATACGGCGGCGGGCGGGAAGGCTGGAAAAAACCGCGGAGCCGGGGAACGGGAACCTTGCCGCGTCTTCGAAGCAGCCGCGAAATTCGGACGCGGGCACCGAGGGGCGGGTGCTCCCCCTGATTGCGCCGTGGCTGGCCAGCGGCGCATTGGGGCTGCTGGTGGCGGCGTTGCTGGCGCTGCCGGTGCTGGGATTTTTCTCCTCGCTGGGCGACGCGCCGCCGTGGGGGGAAGCCTGGCAACGGGTCGGGCAGACGTTCGGCAACACCCTGGTTTACGGCCTGGGGGCCGGCGTGATCGCGGCCGGGATGGGCGGCGCGCTGGCGCTGGCGGCGGGCCGTTTTGCCGGGCCGCGCATTTTCCTGCTGGCGGGACTGCTGGTGGCGCTGGCCCTGCCGCCCGCCTTGAGCGCGCTGGGCTTCATTCAACTCGCCACCGTGGCGCCGCCGGCGTGGGATCCGCTGTTGCGCGGGCGGGGCATCGTCAGTCTCAGCCTGGGACTGCGCTTGACGCCCATCGCGGCGTTGTTCGTCCTGCGCAGTCTGGGGGCGATGTCGCCTTCCTGGGCGCGGGCGGCCGCCCTGCACGGCGTGTCGTTGCCGCTCTATCTCGCGCGGGTCCTGCTGCCGTGGATTCGCGGCGCGCTGCTGGCCGCCGCGTTGTTGATCGCGCTGCTGGCCGTGGCCGACGTGGGCACCACGCTGCTGTTGCATCCGCCGGGGAGCGCGTCGTTGCCGCTGACCATTTTCACCGTGATGGCCAACGCCCCGGAATCGTTGGTCAGCCTGCTCTGTTTGTTTTATCTGGGCGGCGCGGCGCTGTTGCTGGGCGGCGGCGTAGCGCTGGCCGAACGACTCGTTCGCGCTCCATGAAGGCCTGGGTGGAACTGCGCGGCGTGAGCCGCCGCTTCGGAACGACGGAGGTTCTGCGGGACCTCTCGTTCACGCTGGAACCGCGGACGCCGCTGGCGGTCGTGGGACCGTCGGGCTGCGGCAAGTCCACCCTGCTGCGGTTGCTGGCGGGTCTGGAGGCGCCCACCACCGGCGAAATCGTGATGGACGGGCGGACGGTTTCCACCGCCCGGACCCTCCGGGTGCCGGCGTGCGAACGGAAGGTGGCGCTGGTGTTTCAGGACCTGGCCCTCTGGCCGAACCTGACGGTGGAGCAAAACGTGCGCCTGGGGCTGGCCCGGGAGGCGGCGGATCGCGCCCGCCGCCGCGCGCGCGCCCGCGAAGCGCTCGAATTATGCGGCATCGGCGCGCTGGCCCGCCGCAAGCCGGGCCGCCTTTCCGGCGGCGAACAGCAACGGGTGGCCCTGGCCCGGGCGCTGGCGTTGCGACCGCGGTTGCTGCTGCTGGACGAGCCGTTTTCCGGGCTCGATCTCGGGCTGAAGTTGCAGCTCTTTCAGGAAATCGAACGCTGGGTGCGGGAGTTCGAGATTTCGCTGATCCTGGTGAGCCACGACCCGTGGGAGGTGACGCGGCTGTGCCGGCGGGCGCTGGTGCTGGAACAGGGCCGGATCGTGGAACACGGCCCCCTCGCGGACCTCCTGCGCGCCCCCCGTTCGGAAACCCTCCGGGCCTTCGCCCAGGTGCTGCCGGAACCGGCGCGGACGTGACCGGTTTTCCGCGTCTTCGCCTTCCTTTTCCCGGCGCGCGTTCCGTCGGCGACCGCGGGCGCTTTCGGAACGATTCCCGTCCGCCACCGTTCCGCGCGCGAACCGGGCGGGTTCCCGGTTCTAACGCTTCGCGTTCAGGTATTGCAACCGGCGACCCACATTGCCTTTTTTCCCGCTGGCGAATTTCCCGCCGGCGATGTCCCGCGGCGTGAGGTGAAATTCGTATCCCGGGCGGCCGTCGCGCAACAAAACCACCGTGTTGAGGATCAACGCGGCTTCGACCTCGGAATCGGTTTCCGCCAGGGCCTTTTTGATGACGGGCCGGGGATCGGCGGCGCCGATGAGCCCCAGGAATTCGGCGGCGCGCACCCGCACCAGTCGTTCGGGATCGTGGACCGCCAGTTGTTTCGCCTGGGGCACAAGCGCCCGCGCGGCCCGGCCGTGGCTGCTGCACGCGATGAGCCCCCAGTAGCGTTCCCACGGATTGCGCGCCGCGAGGGCCTGACGCAAACCGGCCTCGGCCCGCGCGAAGGGAAGCAGCTCCAAATCCGCGATGTCCACCAACCGGCTGATTTCCGCCCGGTGCGCCCGGCCGAACGCCACCGGATGATTGAAGGCGCGCGCCACCAGGTAACTTTCCGGATAAAAACTCAGGTCCGGCATTCCCTTGACCCATTCCGTCAGCCGGGCGCGCAGACTTTCGAGGGTTTGGGCATGGGCCGGGTCGCCGGCGAGGTTGTGGAGTTCATACGGATCCTTTTCCAAGTCGTAAAGCGCTTCCGGCGCGCGCGGCTCGAAAAACCGCCGGCGGACGGCGTCCAGCTTGCCGGCGCGGTATAATTCCCGCCACTCCTGATACGCCCCCATTTTATACCGGTAATTGTTTTGCAGGCCGTCGAAGTTGAACGGTTGATAGCTCCGCAGGTATTTGAACCGTCCCCGTCGCAGGCCGCGGACAAGGTCGTATTTTTCGTCGAACCGGTCGGCGTATCCGAACGTCTCGTTGCGCCGGTTCAGTTCCGCGAGCGTAATGCCGCGCCCCAGAAACGGACGGCCATCCATCGCCGGCGGCACTTTGAGACCGGCCAGATGCAGCAGCGTGGGGCCGAAGTCCATGAACTGCACAAACCCCTGAATGCGGCTCCCCAAGGAGGCGGGGACCAGGGCCTTCCATTTTTCCGGCACGTACACCACCAGCGGCACGTGCAGGCCGGTTTCGTAAATATATCCCTTGCTCCGGGGCAGGACGCCGCCGTGATCGCCGAAATAGAAGATGAAGGTGTCCTCCAGCAGGCCGTCCTGTTTCAACCGATCCACCACCGCGCCGATTTGCTCGTCCAGCTTGCGGATGCAGTCATGGTAACGGGCGTAGGTGTAACGAAACAGCGGCGTGTCCGGATGCTGCGGGCCGACGAAGACCTTGGCGGGATCCGTCACGGTGGGAACGCGCCCCACGTCGGTCACCGGGAAATGCAACCGGCCTTCGTGGCTGACGGGAAAGCTCTGCATGTAAAAAAACGGCTGACCGGACTGCCGGCCGCGCCAGGAGGCCCGCGGCGAGGAGACGTCCCAGACGCCGGGACCTTCCACGGCGTTGTAGTCCTTTTTATGATGGTTGGCCGTGTAATAGCCCGCCTCGCGCAGGTAGGCGGGGAACATGCGCAACCCGTCCGGCAGCGGGACCAGTTTGGCCCGCCGGTGAAACTGGGCGCCGAGGCGCGGCGCGTAGCAACCGGTGATCAGCGTGGTGCGCGCCACCGAACAGACCGGCGCCTGGGAAAAGGCGTGTTCGAACACCAGTCCGTGCCGGGCCAGCGCCTCGATCCGGGGCGCGGGCGCGCCGGTGGGATCGAACAACCGCATGAAATGTTTCGAGTTGTCCTCGGAAACGAGCCAGACGAAGTTCGGACGGTCCGCCGCCCCCGCCGCGCCCAGCCCGTGCCAAAGCAGCAGCAACAGGCCCAGGAAATTGCGTTTCATGATGGAGGCGGTTATCGGCATTCGGCGCGAAAAGGTCAATCGCGCGCGTCGTTTCCTTCCTTGGACGAAAACCCGGAAGCGCGGCGGAGAAAGGGAGCGCCCGCGCCTCGCGTGCCCCGGGGGACGCCCCCGCCCCTCGATTCCCCCGCGACCGATTTCCGCGCCCGCCCCGCTCCCGCCCCTTCAGGGCGGGGAAATCCGAAGGCCGAGGAAGCCGAAGGCCCGAAGGAAATCCGAATTCCGAAATCCGAAAGAGAAGCGCGCGTCTTTTGATCGGGTCGAGGTGACGGGATTGCGCCCGCCACCCCTCCCACACCACCGGACATGCCGTTTTCAGCATCCGGCGGTTGAACCACGGTTCAGCTCGGAGTTCCCTCCGGCTTCACGAATTCCGATGGCCTCCGGTGCCGATCCCGTCGATGCCCGCCGCCCCCTGGTTCGCCTTCACGGCGAGACAGGCGGCCCGCAGGTTCTCCGGGGCCAGCACTCTTTCCATCAGTTCATCATTCAGCACTTTCGTTTCGCCCGCCTCCGCCGTTCCATGGCACTCGCCATCCGCGCCTCCGCTCCCGGCGGGTCCACCGCCCTTCGCTTCGCCGCCAAATCCGGCAGCTGTCTCTACGGTCGCTCCGGTTTATTTCGGATCTCCACCCATGCCTTGGTTCGAGTCGGTTGGCCAGTCTGTCTCTTTGGTCCTTCGGCCCTTCGCTCCTTCGGGGCCCCGGATTTTCCCCTCCCCGTCCCGCTCCGTCCGCCCCGTGGCCGCTCGGGTGGCACCCGCGTCTCGCGGGTCGAGCCGGGCGTCCCGCCCGGCTCCCGGCGCGCGGGAAAAGGGTTCTTTGCTTCAACCGCGCGTTCTTCGTGACCCCAACCGCTCCGGCGCGCGGGCGGCCGTTGAAGCAGCCGCGAGCAAAGGATGTGGAGAGGGCTTCGGCGGGACGCCGCAGCCGCCCCGCCAAAGGCGGGTGCTACCCGGCGAGGGGGCTTCCCCTCCCCTTTGTACCCTTCGTGTCCTTCGTGGTAAAATCCCGCAGGGGGGAGAAACCGGACGCCTCGCAGCGTGCCACGCTGCGATACGGCAGGCTGGCAGCCTGCGCTACGGAGACTTGCCGCCGCCTCGCCACGGCGGCGACTACGGGAAGCACTTTCTGATTTCCTTCGGCCTTCGTCTCGGCGGTGGCGCGCGGGGGCGGGCGGAGCGGCCACCGGCAGACGAAAACCGGCCGGACAATGCCCCCCAAAAAGGAGACCATCCCCTCGATTTTCCGGCCATTTCCCCCTTGCCAATGAGCCGCGAGGCGGCATCCTACTTCGCGGTGGGGATGGCGGGCGAGGAATGCCCCGGCATCCCGCCGGCGCCAAGGGGCGCCTTCTCCGTGGCCCGCGGGCGGGATGTTTCCCAAACGGCCCCCGCGGCGGCGGCGCGGGACGGCGGCGCCGGAAATCGCGGCACGAAAATTTGGTCATGGAACAGGCAATAACATTCACGTACGCCCGGACGGCGCTGGACTGGATATCATTGGGCATTCTGGTGGTGGTGGCGTTGATCATCTTTTACGGGATCATCGCCATTCACGACATTCCCTACGAGATTTCGAAGAAACGGAACCACCCCCATCAGGACGCCATTCACGTGGCGGGATGGGTGAGTTTGTTTACGCTGCACGTCATCTGGCCGTTTTTGTGGATCTGGGCCACGCTTTACCGGGAGGATCGCGGCTGGGGGTTTGCCAGTAAAAAAGGCGGTCCCACGCGTGACGAACAGTTGAAACAGCTTCAGGAGGAAATGAACCAACTGCGCGAGGAACTCACGAAATTGAAGGAACCCGCCGGCGAAGCAGCGGCAAAAAAAACGCCGCCCGCCGAATCTTCCGGATCACCGGCGGCGGCCTGATGGCTCGTCAACTCTGAACCTTTTCGATTTTTCCTTCCGACCCCAGCCCGTATGGAAACTCTGCTTTTACTCACTTACACGGCGATCATGATCGTCATCTTCAAGGTCTTCCGGGTGCCGATGAACAAATGGACGGTGCCCACGGCGGCCTTGGGCGGCGTGGTGCTGGTGGGCAGCCTGGTGTTTGTCATGAATTACAACCACCCCTACTCCCGCAACGGGGTGATCGGCTTCGTCACGACGCCCATCGTGCCCAACGTGCGGGGACTGGTCACCGAGATCCCCGTCAAAGCCAACGTGCCGGTCAAGAAGGGCGACGTGCTCTTCAAGATTGATCCCACCCCTTATCAGGCCGTGGTGGACCAGAAAAAGGCGGCGCTGGCCGATGCCCAGTCCATGGTCCGGCAGTTGGAAAAAAGCATCGAACAGCAGAAGGCCGCGGTGAAGCAGGCGCAATCGGAGGTGGAGCGCACCCAGCAGTCCTACGACCGCTACCGGCAGGCGTCCAAGGGCGGCAGCGTGTCGGAACTGGCGGTTGAAAACCGGCGCCAGATGCTGGTTCAGGCCCGGGCCATGCTGACTCAGGCCCAGGCCGAGCTGGACCGGAAGATCCTCGAGCTTCAGTCGCAAAGGAACAACGTCGTGGCGAAATTGAAGGCGGAGCTGAAGCAGGCCCAGTTCGATCTGGACAGCACGGTGGTGCGGGCGCCCGCCGACGGCTATCCCACCCAGATCTTCCTGCGGCCGGGCATGATGGCGGTGCCGTTTCCCGTCCGCCCGACCATGGTGTTCGTCAACCAGTCCCAGCGGAACGTGCTGGTCAGCTACCGCCAGAACGCCCTGCAACGCCTGAAGGTGGGCAGCGAAGCGGAAATCATCTTTCCGGCGTTGCCCGGACGGGTGTTCAAGGGGAAGGTGGCCCTGGTCATGCCGGCCCTGGCCGAGGGCGAGTTGCAGGCCGGCGGCACCATGATCCGGGCTTCGCGCTTCGACGAGGCAGGCCTGGTGCCGGTGGCGATCGAAATCGAGGACGACATCAGCCGGTTCCAGTTGCCCGACGGCACGACGGCCATGGCGTCCGTCTATTCCGAACACGCCCACCACGTGGCGATCATGCGGAAGATTCTGCTCCGCATGAAAAGCTGGGAACATTACCTCTACTTGGATCACTGATCCGGCTGAACTCCCCGTTCCATTTTCCATGCCCGAGCACCCTTTCCATCGTCCTCCGCGCAAATCCGTGAAACGCGACGCTTCCTCCCTGTTGCTGGCCGTCCTGCTGCCCGGCCTGCTGGCGGGGTGCATGGTGGGCCCGGATTACCACCCGCCGGAAACCCAGGTGCCGGATGCCTGGCAACAGGCCGTGAGCCGGGACCTCAAGGGCGAACAACCCAAACTGGTCGAGTGGTGGACGCTGTTCCACGATCCGCTCCTCGATTCGCTCATCACCCGCGCCGCCACCAACAACCTGGACCTGCGCATCGCCGTGGCCCGGCTCGATGAAGCAATGGCCCTCCGCGGCGCGGCCAAGTCGGGCCTGCTGCCGCAGGTGGACGCCAATGCCACCGCCCGATACGAACGCTACAGCAAGGACACCTATCCCAATCCCCCCAAGGGACGACGGGAAACCGGCTTTTACAGCGTCGGCGCCAGCGCCTCGTGGGAGCTGGACGTGTGGGGGCGCGTGCGGCGGTTGATGGAAGCGGCGGACGCCAATCTCCAGGCCTCGCTGGAGGACTACCGCGACACGCTGGTCATCCTCTGCGCCGAAGTCGCCACCACGTACATCAACGTCCGCACCCTCCAGGAGCGCATTCGTTACGCCGAGAGCAACGCCGTTGCGCAGGCGAGCACCTTGAAACTGACCCGCGATTTGAACGACGCCGGGTTGGTGGGCGATCTGGACATCAGCCAGGCGCAGCTCAACCTCGCCCGCACCCGTTCGGTGATCCCGGCCTACCGGACCGCCCTGGTCCAGGCCATCAACCGGCTGGGCGTCCTGCTGGGCGAGCCGCCCAACGCGTTGCACGAGGAACTGAACCAACCCCGGCCCATTCCCGTGCCGCCGGAGACCATCCTCGCCGGCGTCCCGGCGGACCTGCTGCGGCAGCGACCGGACATCCGGCGCGCCGAACGGCTGCTGGCCGCCCAAACCGCCCGGATCGGCGTGGCCACCGCGGAGCTTTATCCCCAATTCAGCCTGCCCGGCACCCTGGCGTTGGAGGCGTTTGACCCGGGCAACCTGGATGGTTCGAGTTTGACCTACGCCTTCGGCCCCACCGTGCGCTGGAGCCTCTTCTCCGGCGGACGCATCCGCAACACCATCCGGGCCGAGGAAGCGCGGACCCGCCAGATGCTGCACAACTACGAACAAACCGTCCTGCTGGCCCTCGAAGACGTGGAAAACGCGATGGTGGCCGTGGCCCAGGAACGGGACCGGAAAACCATCGTCGAGCAGGCCCGGAAAGCCGCCCGCACCTCGGTGCGGCTGGTCAAGGACCTCTATCGCAACGGTCTGACCGATTTCCAAAACGTCCTGGACATGGAACGCTCCCTGGCGGTCGAGGAGGACAACCTTGCCGTCAGCCGCGGATCGTTGGCCGCCAACGCCGTCAGCGTGTATCGCGCGCTCGGGGGCGGCTGGGATCCCGCCGCGCCGCCGCCCAACGGGCTGGAGATTCCGCAGGCGGCGCCCATCCCGGTGGCCGACCGCTAGTTTTTCCGCGTTGAACGCGCCCCGCTGCCGGTCAGCGGGGCGTTTGTGCGTCAATCACCTTCCTCTCATGACCCTTCCCCGCCTCCTCCTCCCGCTCCTGCTGCCGCTTCTGTTCACCGGCGGCTGTCGCCAGTCCAACACCTTCGCCCCGCCCCCGCCGCCGGAGGTCACCGTCGCGCCCCCGGAGGTCCGGGACGTCACGGTGTACGACAGCCACCCCGGCCGGTTGCTGGCCACGGAAAGCATCGAAATTCGGGCGCGCGTCAGCGGTTACCTCCAGAAGGTCTGTTTCAAGGACGGCGACGTGGTGGAAAAAGGCGCCCTGTTGTGTGTGATCGAGCCCGCGCCGTACCAGGCGGCCCTGATCGCCGCGCAGGCCAAACTGGCCGGCGCCCAGGCCAATCGGGACATCGCCCAGGTCGCCTACGAACGCCGGGAGAAGGCGTTCTCCACCCGCGCCATTTCGGAAATTGACCTGCTCAAGGCCAAGGCCGACCTGGCGGCCGCCAAGGCGGCGGTGCTCGGCGCGGAAGCCGCGCTGTCCAAGGCCCGGCTCGACCTCTCCTACACCACCAACCGGGCGCCCATGGCCGGCCGGCTCAGCCGCAAACGGGTCAGCGAGGGCAACCTGGTGGGCGGGTCCGACGCCACCCTCATCACCACCCTGATCGTCAACGATCCCATCTACCTGTATTTCAACGTCAGCGAGCGCACCCTCCTGCGCTTCATGGGCAGGCTGAGCCGCGAGAAGGCGGACCTCAAAAAAGCCCCGCCCATCAAGCTCCGGCTGGCGCAGGGCGCGATCTACGAGCGGGAAGGGCGCCTCGATTTCGTGGACAACCGCGTGGATCCCGAGACCGGCACCATCGAGGTCCGGGCCACCTTCCCCAATCCCGATTACCGCCTGCTGCCGGGTTTGTACGGCGACGCCATGATCCCCGATGTCCGGACGAACGCCATTCTCGTGCCCGACTTGGCGGTGCAACGCGACATCGGCGGAACGTACGTCCTGGTGGTCGGCGCGGAAAACAAGGTCGAAAGCAAATACGTCCAGCCGGGGCCCAAGGTGGAGCAATCGTTGCGGATCATCGAGTCCGGCCTCGACCCCACCGACCGCGTGATCATCAACGGCCTCCAACGCGCCCGGCCCGGCGTGGTGGTGAAGCCGGTGTCGCCTCCGGCCGAACCACCCGCCGCCACCCCGGCTCCCGTCGGGAACACGAACGCTCCTTCGGCGAAAAAAGCGGCCTCCTCCAAATCACCGCCCGACAAGTCCGCTCCGGTCCCTGCTCCTGATTCGGTTGGGGGGACGAATGCTCCCCCGGCAAAAGCGGCGGCTCCCTCCCAACCTCCGCCCGCTCAAGCCGCCCCCGCTCCCGCCGGGAGCACGAATTCCACCTCGTAGGCGCGCCCCATGTTCAGCCACTTTTTCATCCGCCGGCCCATCTTCGCGGGCGTCATTTCGCTGGTGATCCTGCTGATCGGCGGCTTCGCGATGCTCTCGCTGCCGGTGGACCGCTATCCGGACATCGCGCCGCCCACCATCTCCGTCAGCGCCAGCTACCCGGGCGCGGACGCCCAAACGGTCGCCGAGACCGTGGCCACCCCCATCGAGCAGGAGGTCAACGGGGTCGAGCACATGATTTACATGGAGAGCGTCAGCGCCAACGACGGCTCGATGACGCTCACCGTGACCTTCGAGACCGGCACCGACCTCGACATGGCCAACGTGCTGGTCCAGAACCGCGTCAGCGCCGCCACCTCCAAGCTTCCGGAGGAGGTTCGCCGCATGGGCGTCAAGGTGGAGAAGCGCATGACCAGCGCCAATCTCTACCTCGCCTTCATCAGCCCGGACGGGTCGCGGAACGATTTTTACCTGGCCAACTACGTCAACCTCTACGTCAAGGACGAGATCGCCCGCGTGCCGGGCGTGGGCAAGGTGCGGACCTTCGGCGTGGGCGAATTCGCCATTCGCATCTGGCTGAACCCGGACAAACTGCGGATGGCCGGACTGACGGCCGACGACGTCGTGGCCGCCGTTTCCGAGCAGAACCGGCAGGTGGCGGCCGGCCAGATCGGCGAGCCGCCCGCCCCCAAGGGGCAGGCCTTTCAATACGTGGTCAGCGTCAAGGGACGGCTGGCCACGGCGGAGGAGTTCGGCAACATCGTCATCAAGACCGGCGCCGACGGCCGCATGATCCGGGTGAAAGACGTGGCGCGGGTCGAGCTGGGTTCCGACACCTACCGGTTTTCCTCCCGGCTCAGCGGCCGGCCCTGCGCCGCCCTGTCGGTGTATCAAATCCCCGGCGCCAACGCCCTGGCCGTGGCGGATGGCGTGCAGACCAGGCTCAAGGAACTGGCCGCCGCCTTCCCCTCCGGCGTGGCTTACCAGGTGGTCTATGACAACACCAAGATCATCCGCGCCTCGATCAAGGAGATGCTCCAGACGTTGTTTCTCACCCTGGCGTTGGTGGTGTTCACGGTTTATGTCTTCCTGCAAAATTTCCGCGCCACGCTCATCCCCTCGCTGACCATCCCGGTTTCGCTGGTGGGCACCTTTGCCGCCTTGGCGGCACTGGGATTCTCGATCAACCAGTTCACCCTGTTCGGGCTCATTTTGGTGATCGGCATCGTGGTGGATGACGCCATCGTGGTGGTGGAGAACTGCTCGGTGCATCTCGACAAGGGGGTGGCCGACCCCAAGGAAGCCGCCCGGCGCGCCATGAGCGAAGTCACCGGCCCGGTGATCGCCACCACGCTGGTGTTGCTGGCGGTGTTCGTGCCCACCGCCTTCATGAGCGGCATCATGGGCATCCTGTTCCAGCAGTTCGCCGTGACCATCTCCGTGGCCACCCTCTTCAGCTCACTCAACGCCCTGACCCTGAGTCCGGCCTTGTGCGGGGTGCTGCTCAAGCCCAGGGATCCGAACCGTCGGGAGTTCGTGGTCTGGCGCGTGTTCAATCAGACGCTCGGCAAGGTCACCGAGGGGCTGGGCGCCACCGTCACCCTGGCCCTGCGCCGGGTGGCGCTGGGCACGGCGATCTTTGTCGGGCTGGTGGTGGCGGCGGGCTACGGCTTCGCCCGGCTGCCCGGCGGCTTTGTGCCCCAAGAGGACGAAGGCTATTGCGTGCTGGCGATGCAGCTTCCCGAGGCCGCCTCGCAGGAGCGCACCCAGGCGATGATGCGCAAGGTGGAAGCGGTGGTGAAAGAAACGCCGGGCGTGGACCTGAACCTCGCCGTCACCGGCTATTCCCTGCTGGACGACGCCGTGGTGCCGAACTGCGGCTTTTGCATCGTGGTGTTCAAGGACTGGGACGAACGCGGCGCGGCGGAAAGCCAGCCCGCCATCCTGCGCCAGCTCAATCAGCGGTTGAGCCGGCTCCAGGAGGGACTGGCCTTCGCCTTCGCCACGCCTTCCCTGCCCGGCGTGGGGTTGTCCGGCGGCTTCTCTTTGCAGCTTCAGGACAAGGGCGGCGTGGGATTGCAAACCCTGCAACACGTGGCGGAGGAATTCGTCGAGGACGGCAACGCCCAGTCCGCCTTGACCGGCATGAACACCACCTTCAGCGCCAGCACGCCGCAACTGTTCGTGGACATCAATCGCAACCAGGTCCTGGCCAAAAACATCTCCCTCTCCTCCGTCTTCAACGCCCTGCAATACTTCCTCGGCTCGGTCTATATCAATGACGTGACCCTCTTCAACCGGGTCTTCAAGGTCAAGGCCCAGGCCGACCGGCAGTTTCGCGGCGAGCCCAATCAGATCGCCCGCTTTCACATCCGCAACCGGTCCGGCGAGATGGTCCCGCTCGGCGCGGTGGTCGAGGTCAAGGAGGTCCTCGGTCCCCAGACGGTGAAACGCTACAACCTCTACCCCGCCGCCAAGATCATGGGCCAGCCCGCGTCGGGCTACAGCTCCGGCCAGGCCATGCAGGTGATCGAGGACATGGCCCGGGACAAACTCCCGCAAAACATGGGCATCGAATGGACCGAGCTGTCCTATCAGGAAAAAGCCGCCTCCGGCACGGCCAACGTCATCTTTCTCATCGCCCTCATCCTGGTCTATCTGGTGCTGGCCGCGCAGTATGAGAGCTGGAGCATCCCGGTGTCGGTCTGTCTGGCCGTGCCCACGGCGTTGCTCGGCGCGGTGGTGGGCCTGATCGCGCGCGGCTACGCCAACGACGTGTACGCCCAGGTGGGCATCGTGCTGCTCATTGGACTTTCCACCAAGAGCGCCATCCTGATCGTCGAATTCGCCAAGGTGCAGCGTGAGAGCGGCCTGAACACCTTCGAGGCGGCCGTCACCGCCGCCCGCCTGCGTCTGCGCGCGGTGCTGATGACCGCTTTTTCGTTCATCCTCGGCGTGATTCCGCTGCTGGTGGCCGCCGGCGCCGGCGCCGAGAGCCGCAAGATCATCGGCACCACCGTCTTCGCCGGCATGCTGGTGGCCACCGGCGTCAGCCTGATCGCCGTGCCGATGCTCTACTACCTCGTCCAAACCGTGGTGGACAAACTCTCCGGCGCCCGGCGCGGCTGAGCTCGCGGAACCTGAACCGGCGTTCGGGGGGGCGGGGAGATGGAGAGAGCATCCCGCGTCCCGCCGGCCGGCCCCTCCGTTTTTTCCGAAGCGCGGAATTTTTCATTCCAACGGGCTTGGAAAAAAACAAGGGTTGACCTGCCGTTCGAATTATTTCACAAACAAGGACATGAGTTCCTTTTGTACTGGTGGGTTCGATGCCTTGGGACCTTGTCAAACAGCGGTGAACCGGCATTCCACACCGGGACGAGCGGGGGTGTTTATGGTTGCCCTGTTGCTGGCCGGGGGAGGAGCGTCCGTGCCGGCGCGGGCCGAGGGGTTTCGCAGTCCCACCATCGGAACCTCCGGCCTGGCGGGGTCCGGCGGGCGGCGCGTGTTCATTGATGACGCGTCGGCCATCAGCCACAATCCGGCCAATTTGGTGGAGCTGGACCGCTGGGAGGCTTCCGCCGAACCCACTTTCGTCCACCACGAGGTGGAATACCGCTCTTCCACCGGGGCGACGGCCCACACGGAAAAGCCGTGGAAGCTTTTGCCCCATTTTTTCGCGGGCGGCCCGGTGGTGAAGGACAAGGTGGCGGCGGGATTGGGCGTCACCGTGCCTTATGGTTTGTCGGTGGACTGGGGAGACGGCGGAGCGTTTCATTACACCGCGCCGCATTATGTGGATTTGAAGTGCTTCAACTTCAATCCCACGGTGGCGTTTCGCATCACGCCCACGCTCTCGGTGGGAGTGGGGGCGGACATCATGTGGTCGCGGATTGACTACCGGCAGTACTACCCGTGGTCGCTGGTGACGGGCATACCGGGGTTGCCCGACGGGGAAGTGCGGGTGGAAGGAGACGACACCAGTTGCAGCGGCAATGTGGCCATCACGTGGGACTTTCTGCCCCGGCACCGCTTGATGGCGTCGGTGCGGGCGCCGATGGACGCCACGTACGACGGCTCCATCGAAGTCACCCACGTGCCGACCCAGGGCGGCGCCACGGTTGACACTCCCCTGCGGACCGAGATTGACTTTCCCACGGTGGTGGCGGTGGGCTATGGCTTCGCCTTCTCCCCTCGATGGCATTTCGAAGTCAACGCCGAATGGGTTCAGTTTTCCCGTTTCGAAAGCCTGGCGCTGGAGACGGCGCAACCATTGCCCGGCCTCCCCCAGAAGCAGGTGCACAACTGGGACGACACCTTCACCGTGGGGGCGGGCGCGCGCTGGGACCTGGACGAACACTGGCGCTTCTGGCTCAGCTACCAGTATTTCGAGTCGCCGGTGCCGGATGCCACTTTTTCTCCGGGCATTCCGGATTCCGATCAACACACCGTCACGCTGGGCGTGCGGTACCAATGCGGACGCCATCGGGTGGAGGCGGCTTACGCGCCGGTGTTTTATCTGGACCGGGATATTCAAAACGATCAATCGCCGGCCTATAACGGCAAATACACGTTCAACGTGCATCTGGTTTCGGTGGCTTACGGGTTCAGCTTTTAAAAGCCCGGCGGAACACGGGACATCCCGCGGGCGGGGGCACGCG
>CAZRPT010000111.1:0-9974 GCA_964601985.1 uncultured Verrucomicrobiota bacterium | reverse complement strand
GGCTGCATTGGGGCGTGAAGGGAAGGCCCTCTGGTTCGTGCAAAACGCCGCCAAGGGATTGCGGTACGCCGATTGCGCCGAAACCCGCCGCGTTGGCGACGTGACCCTGCTCGCGGTCACAGTGACCGCCACCACCGACGGATCCGACCCGTTGCCGGCGGCCCGGCGGATTGTGCGCGCCGCGCTCGCGGACGGTTACGCGAAACTGCTGGCGGGACATCGCGCCCATTGGCACGCCTTTTGGGCGAAATCCTCGGTCAGCATTCCCGACCCCCCGCTGCAGCAGCACTACGATTTGGTGACTTATTTCCTCGGCGCCGCCTCGCGGCGTGGTGATCCGCCCATCCCGTTGCAAGGGCTGTGGACCGCCGACGCGGGCGACCTGCCGCCGTGGCATGGTGATTATCACCATGATTTGAACACCCAGATGACCTATGTCCACTATCTCGCTGCCAATCATTGGAGCGAAGGCGCCGCCTTTCTGGATTTCATGTACCAGTTGCTGCCGCGTTTTCGCGCCTTTGCCCGGCATTTTTATGAAACGCCCGGCGCGGCGGTGCCGGGGGTGATGTCGCTGGACGGCGAACCGATGGGCGGCTGGGTCCAATATTCCTACTCGCCCGTCAACGGCGCCTGGGTGGCGTGGATGTTTTACCGGCACTGGCTCTATACCCGCGATCCCGCCGACTTGCGCCGGGGCTACGAGTTTTGCGAGGAGATCGCGACCTGCCTCGAACACCTCCTGGAAAAACAGCCCGACGGCACGTTGACGCTGCCGCTGTCCTCCTCGCCCGAGATTTTCAACAACAGCCTGCGCGCCTGGCTCAAGCCGAACAGCAATTACGACCGCGACTGCATGGAGGCGCTGTTTCTCGGGCTGGCCGACATGGCCCGGGCTTCCGGCAAAAACGCCGCCGCCACGAAATGGCGGAAGCTCGCCGGCGCGCTGGGGCCGCGCCATGTGGACGCGGACGGGGTGCTGATGTTTTCCGGCAACGAGCCGTTCCATCAATCCCACCGGCACCACAGCCACCAGATGGGCATCCATCCGTTCGGCACCCTGAATATCGAGCAAGGCGGGGACGCCCGCCGGATCATCAATGCCACGCTCGACCGGATGAACAAACTCGGCACCAGCGCCTGGACCGGCTATTCGTTCTCCTGGATTGCCTGCTCCTTCGCCCGCGCCGCCCGCGCTGAAGACGCCCTGCATTACCTCGACCGCTATGTGCGCGCCTTCATCTTGCGCAACGGCTTTCACGTCAACGGCGACCAGTTGAAGGCCGGGCTGTCCCGCTCCACCTACCGGGCCTTCACCCTGGAGGGCAATTTTCTCGCCGGCGAGGCCGTCCACGAAATGCTGCTGCAAAGCTGGGGCGGCGTGATCCGGCTCTTTCCCGCCACGCCGTGGCGCTGGCACGACGCCGCGTTTCGCGGGTTGCGGGCCGAGGGCGCGTGGAAAGTCTCCGCCACCCGCCACAACAACGCCACGGTGCGGTTTGCCGTCACCGCCACGCGCGACGGAGAGGTCCGCATCCTCGACAACTTCGGCGGCCGGCCCCTCACGTGGTCGCGCCCGGAGGTGCGGCGCGTGGGGCGCTGCTTCGTGGCCCGTCTGCGGGCCGGGGAAACCCTCCGCGCCACCCTCCCGGCGCCGGCGGCCATTCCGCCCGCCCCGGCGCACGTGGCCCGGCCGCCCCGGCTCCCCGGGGCCCCCGACTGATTTCCCCGACCCGGCCTTTCAGACGGGCTTTCAAGCGGAAAACACTCCCGGACAAAGCGCGGACCTCCGCGGAAGATTTCCCGGGGCGGGGCGGGGGACACCCGTCTGCGGGCCGTCGTTCAGAAGCGCACGGCGTCGTTGAAGCAGCCGCACTGGGGGCAGCGGGAGCGGTCCACGTCCGGGTCGTCGGTGTAAACGTAGCCGCAGTCGCGGCAGCGAAAGATGCGATCTTCGGAGGGGCGGGGGTTGAAGCTGCGCCGCCGCCATTCGTACAGCAACGCCAGCAGGGCAATCACCCCCAGCGCGGAGAGGGCGTACACGAGCAGAATCTGGTCCATTCTCATGGCCGGGCGTGGACGGGCGCGGCGTTCGTCGGAGTGACGGCGGCGGCGCGATGGGTGGCGGTGGCGGCGGGCGCGGGAGGCGGCACGCTGGCCCAGCGGAAGATCAAGCGTCCCCACGTCAGTTTTTTCGCGCCGCCCGGAAGGGGGGCGAATTGCGCGGCGGCGGCCAGCTCCAACGCCCTGGCGTCGGCCTCCGCCAGCCCGCTGCCGGGCGGTTGCAGCACGACGGAGAGGACGTCGCCGGCGGCGTTGACCAGCGCCTGCACCACCGTCGGGCGCAGGATGTCCGCCACCGGCCAGACGGGCAGTCGCGGCGCGCGGAGAAGACGCCGGCCCCGAAGGTCGCCCGATACGTCCAGCCGGGAGCGGGAGGCGAGGGGCAGGCTCTCGACCGGGCGGGTGTGGGGGCGCGGCCGGAGCGGCTCGGCGACGATCACGGTGGGCAACGGCGAGCGGAGGGAGAAGGAGGCGACGGGCGTGTCCGCTTGCAGCGGCTGTTCGAGCCATTCCGGAGCGGCGGCGAGGGGGGGCGGCGGCGTGTGGAGGGGGGGCGTTTCCCGCCAGAGGGCGGCGGTGAAGCCGTGCGGCGTCACGGTGGCGAACTGGGCCGGGTCCGGCAGCCAGACCAAATCGCTGAGGCGGGCGTTGAGGGCGGGATCGCACACCAGGCGCAATGCCGTGCGGCGTACCAGGGGCGGGGTGGAGGCGCCGGGCCGCCACGAGAGCACGAGCACCAGGCTGACCTCGGCCGCGAAGATGAGGGCCAGCGCCAGCAGCCAGCGCCGGGCGTTCCAACGCCGCGGTTCCTGGGCCCGGACGGCGTTCATGGGAGGCGCTTCCCGGATCCCGGCGCCAGCAGCGGCGGGCGGGTGGCCACCACCACTTCGCGCAGGCCGGCCCGGCGGGCCAGGGCGTGCAGGCGCATGATGGTTTCCTGGGGCACCCGGCGGTCGGCCTGCAGCAGCAGGCTCAACGGCACGCTGCTGTTGCGGACCCGGCGCGCCAGTTTGCGGCCCAGTTCGTCCTCGGTCACCACCTGGTTTTGGTAGTAGAGGCGGCCCACCTGGTCCACCGCCACCGCCAGCCACGGGGCCCCGGTGGCGGGCAGGTTGGGCACGCCGGCCACCGGCAGCTCGACCTTCACTCCGGGGGGCGGCACCAGGTAGGTTTGGAAGAGCAGGAGCATGAGGAGGAGAAAGAAGAGGCTGGCAAAGGGCGCCATGTCCAGCTGCCCCGTCAAGCTCCGGGCCTTGCGGCGGAATTTCATGCGGATTTCTTCCTGGCCTCCAGGGAGGGAATCTCGTCCAGCACGGCGAGGATTTCGGTCGAGGATTTCTCCATGTCCAGCACGATGCTGTTGACCCGGGCCACCAGGTAGTTGTAGGCGGCGTAACAGGGCGCGGCCAGCGCCAGGCCCGCGCCGGTGCAGACGAGGGCGGTCCACACCCCGCCCGCCAGCGTGCCGGGGGAGGCGGCCAGCCCCTCCTGCTGGACCACGTAAAACACCTGAATCAGGCCCAGCACCGTGCCCAACAGGCCGAGAATGGGGGCGATCTGGGCGATGGTGGCCAGCAGGCTCAGTTTCTCCTCGAGACGGGGCACCTCGATGAGGCCCGCCTGCTCCAGCGCGTCCAGGACGCCTTCGCGTCCCTTGTCCCGGTTGAGGAGGGCGGTTTTCACCAGCCGGGCCACCGGGCCGGGAGTGGCGTCGCAGATGGAGATGGCCTCGACGACGTTGTCCCGTTTGAGCACGTTGCGCACGCCATTGAGGAACTCGACGGCGTGGATCTGCTCACGGTGATAATGCAGCACCCGCTCGACAAAGACGGCGGTGGCCACGGCGCCCATGCCCAGCAGGAGCCACATGATCACGCCGCCGTGTTTCAGCAACTCCGGCAACATGCCCTTGTTCTACCCGTCTCCCGTCGGCGGGGGCAACGCTGAACGACGCTTTTGGGGGTTATTCTTCGTTCTGCGAGGCCAGGTAGCGCTCGGCGTCAATCGCCGCCATGCAGCCCATGCCCGCGGCGGTGATGGCCTGCCGGTACACCCGGTCGGCGCAGTCGCCGGCCACGAAAATCCCCGGCACGTTCGTGGCCGCGCCCTCCCGCCGCAGCACGTAGCCGCTTTCGTCCATGTCCACCAGCCCCTGAAACACCCGGGTGTTGGGGACATGGCCGATGGCGATGAACACGCCGGCGCATTCGAGGGTGCTTTCCCCGCCGGTTTTCACGTTTTTCACCTGCACGGAGGTCACCTTGTCCTGGGCGGGATCCTGGATGTCCGTGACCACCGAGTCCCAGACCGGCTTGATCTTGGGGTGGCTCAGCACGCGGGCGGCCATGATCTTCGAGGCGCGGAGTTCGTCGCGGCGGTGAATCAAATACACCACCGAGCCGAACCGGGTGAGGTACAACGCCTCCTCGCAGGCGGAGTCGCCGCCGCCCACCACCACCAGCGGTTGGTTGCGGAACATGGGCAGCGCGCCGTCGCAGGTGGCGCAGTAGGTGACGCCCTTCTTTTCGAGCTTGGCCTCGTTTTCGAGCCCCAAATGCCGGTGGCCGGCGCCGGTGGCGATGATGATCGCCCGGGCCTCGACCGGTTCCCCGTCCACCGTCAGCGTGAAGGGCCGTTTCGTGGCGTCCACGCTTTCGAGGGTGCCGAACTTCACCCGGGCGCCGAACCGCTCGGCCTGCTGCTGGAGGCGGTTCATCAGCTCGTATCCGTCCACCCCTTCGGGAAAACCGGGGAAATTCTCCACCGTGTTGGTGGTGGTGAGCAATCCGCCGGGCATGGTGCCGGTGAGAACCAGCGGGTTCAGGTTGGCGCGGGCGGTGTAAATGGCCGCCGTCAGGCCGGCGCAACCGGTGCCGATGATGACGATGTTCTCCATAAGCAGCGGCGAACCTAGTCGCGCCCCCCTTCCAAGGCAAGCGCCCAGGCGTCCCGCTTTTCTCCGGCGGCCGGGGAGCGGCGGCGGCTTCCGCCTTGCGGCGGAGGGGCGGGGCTCGGATAATGCGCCGATGTTGGACGTCAAACTGGTGCGCGAACAGACCGACGAGGTCCGGACCCGGCTGGCGGCGCGGGGCGCGGGCGACGAGGGGCGGATTGATGAATTGCTGGCGCTGGACGAGCGGCGGCGGAAGTTGATCGCGCAATCCGAATCGCTCAAGGCGGAGCGCAAACGGGCGTCCAAGGAAATCGGCGCCCTGATGGGGCAGGGGAAACGCGAGGAGGCCGAGGCCCGCAAACAGGCGGTGCGCGAGGTGGGGGACCGCATCGCCGCGCTGGACCGGGAACTGGCGGCGGTCGAGCGGGAGCAGCAGACCCTCCTGGCCCGGCTGCCCAACCTGCCGCATCCCAGCGTGCCGGTGGGGGCGTCGGAGGCGGACAATCCCGAGGTGCGGCGCTGGGGCGAGCCGGCGGCGTTCGATTTCGCGCCCCGGCCGCACATGGAGCTGTGCCAGTCGCTCGGGCTGGTGGATTTCGAGCGGGGGGCGAAGCTCTCCGGCAGCGGGTTCCTGCTCTACACCGGCTGGGGGGCGCGGCTGGAACGGGCCTTGATCCAGTTTCTCCTCGACCTGCACACCCGCGAGCACGGTTACACCGAGGTTTCCCCGCCGTATCTCATCGGGCGGGAGTGCATGTTCGGCGTGGGCCAGTTTCCCAAGTTCGAGGACCAGGCCTACGCCGTGCAGGAGGGGCTGGACCGCGAGACGCTGGGAAAACTCTACCTGCTGCCCACCGCCGAGGCGCCGGTGGCCAACATCCACCGGGGCGAGATGTTGACGGCGGAGCAACTGCCGATCCGGTACGTGGCCTACAGCCCCTGTTTCCGGGCCGAAGCGGGCGCGGCGGGGGTGGGCACCCGGGGCATGATCCGGGTGCATCAGTTCGACAAGGTGGAGCTGATCAAGCTGGTCCGGCCGGAAGACGGCTACGCCGAGCTGGAAACGATGGTGGCCGACGCCGAGCGGGTGCTGCAACGGCTGGGGCTGCATTACCGCATCGTGCTGCTCTGCACCGGCGACATGGGCTTTTCCAGCGCCAAGACCTATGACATCGAGGTCTGGGCGCCGGGGCAGGGGCAGTATCTCGAAGTGTCGAGCTGCTCGAATTGCGAGGATTTTCAGGCGCGCCGCATGGGCATCCGGTTCAAGACCGCCGAGGGCCGCAAGCAACTGCCGCACATTCTCAACGGCAGCGGCACGGCCCTGGCCCGCTTGTTCGTGGCGCTGATCGAAACCCACCAGCAGGCCGACGGCTCGGTCCGCATTCCCGAACCCCTCCAACCTTATCTGGGCGCGGACGTCCTGCGTCCCTGAGCCCCGCCCGCCATGCGCATCGTCCAAGTCGCCAGCGAGCTGTTGCCGTTTTCGAAGACCGGCGGTCTGGCCGACATGGTCGGCGCGCTGGGCAAATACCTCGCCCGCGGCGGTCACGAGGTCAGCGTGTTCACCCCGCTCTACCGGGGCATCCGGGAGCTGCCGGCGGCGGCCGGGCTGGAGCCGGCGGGCCAGCCGGTCACGATCACCCTGGGCACCCGGCCGGTGCGCGGCGCGTTGCTGAAGCTGAACCCGCGGCCGCGCCTGACCGTTTACTTCGTGGACCAGCCGGAGTTCTTCGACCGCGCGGGCCTCTACGACGAGCACGGCCCCGCCGGGCGCGCGGCCTATCCGGACAACTTCGCCCGGTTCGTGGGCTTTTCCCGGCTGGTGGTGGAGTTTTGGCGGCAGCTCGACCTGCGCCCGCAGGTGGTCCACGCCCACGACTGGCAGACCGCTCTCCTCCCCCTGATGACGCGCCATCGGGGCTGGTACGAGGCGTGGGAATCGGTCCCGAAATCGGTCTTCACCATCCACAACCTCGCCTTTCCCGGGCGGGCCGCCTCGTGGGAATACCCCTTCGTGGGGCTGCCGTGGTACTACTTCTGCCTGGACGGCTGCGAATACTACGGTGACGTCCATTCCCTGAAGGCGGGCATCGTGTTCGCCGACGCCGTGACCACCGTGAGCCCGCGTTACGCCGAGGAAATCATGACCCCGGAGTTCGGCGAGGGACTCGACGGCGTGCTGCGTTCCCGGCGGGCCGCCGTGTCGGGCATCCTCAACGGGGTGGACTACGACGTCTGGCGCACGAACCAAAACCCCCACCTGCCGCACGGCTACACGGTCAAAAACCTGGCGGGCAAGGCGGCCAACAAGGCGGCGCTGCAGCGCGAGGTGGGATTGCCCGAACGCCCGGACGCGCCCCTGTTCGGCACGGTCGGCCGGCTCGAGCTCCAGAAAGGGGTGGACCTGATCCTGGACGCCCTGCCGGGTTTGCTGGCGGAGGGGGATTTTCAATATCTCCTGCTCGGCAGCGGCAACGACCGTTTCGAAGCCGCCGCGCGGGACTTGACGCGGCAATTTCCCGACCGCGTGGCCTTCCGCCAGGGACGCGACGAGGGGCTGGCCCACCGGCTGGAAGCGGGCTGCGACTTCTTCGTCATGCCCTCCCGCTACGAACCGTGCGGCTTGAACCAGATGTACAGCCTGCGCTACGGGACGGTGCCCATCGTGCGGGCCACGGGCGGCTTGGACGACTCGGTGGTGGACGCCGCCGAAGATCCGGAACGGGCCACCGGCCTCAAATTCCAAGCC
Organism: uncultured Verrucomicrobiota bacterium; assembly: GCA_964601985.1. Lineage (GTDB taxonomy): Bacteria > Verrucomicrobiota > Verrucomicrobiia > Limisphaerales > J093 > J093. Next base: position 2,265 of record CAZRPT010000111.1, on the reverse strand, counting down.
GCCACCGCCGAAGCCCTCGCGGACGCCTGGCGCCGGGCGCTCGCGCTGTACGCCGAGCCCGACCAACTGGCCGCCTACCGCCGCCGGGGCATGCAGGCGGATTTCAGTTGGCGGCGGGCGGTGAAAAACTACGCCGCCCTCTACCGCCGCCTGACCCGGCGGGGCTGAGAAAAGCGCCGAACCCCGGCGGAAAGCTCACAGTTTGCGGGAAGAAGGACGGCAACGCGCCGCGGATTACTCGATCACGTCGGTGAAGCGCACCGCGCCGTCCACGGCATGGAACCGGATCGTCAGCCGGGGCCGCCCCTCGCGCCGCTCGACGGTGCCGCTGAGAAAACCGCCCGCCACCTTCAGGAAGCGGTGGATGTCCGGCTGAAAGTTCTTCTGGCTCCAACCGCCCGCGTGTCGGTTGCTCGCCGGGCCGCAGGAGTACTCCCGCACGCCGGTTTTCGGATCGACGCTGAAATATTGCCAGTGCCGGTCGCCGCAGACCACCACCAGGTTTTTCTGGGTGGCGATGAACTGCCGGATTTCATTGCCTTCGTGGGCAAAGGCGGCATTGGCGAGGTTGTCATGCTTGCCCGGCCGGTCGGGTCCCACGATGGGGGTGGGGCTGACGAGCACCTTGAAGGTGGCGTCGGAGGCTTGGACGGTGCGCTTGAACCAGGCCTTTTGCGTGGAGCCCCAGATGGTTTTGTCGGGGCCGTCGGGCATGGTGTTCGGGCTGCGGAAGTCCCGCCCTTCGATCAGCCAGATTTGCAAATCCCGCCCCCAACGGTGGGTGCGGATGGTCGAACAGCCCATCGGCACCTGCTCGGTGAAAATGGCCAGTCCCTGGTCGAAGGTCAGGTCGCCCATGTAAGGAGTGTTCATGCCCGGCCAGCAATCGTTGACCAGGGTGTCGTGGTCGTCCTTGATGAAATAGCTGGCCACCTGGCGATGAAAGGCCACGTTTGAGGGCAGGCTGTAGGTGCGTTGCCAGTGATACCGCGCCAGCGCCGCGCTCTTGCCCAGTTCGTCGTAATAGACGATGTCGCCGGTGTGGACGAAGAAGTCCGGGTGCAGCGACAGAATGCCCGCGTACAAATCAAAGCCGTGCGGACCGTCCTTGTCGCGGTAGGCTTGGCCGGTCGAAACGGCGAACACCACCCGGGCCGGCTGCTCGGGCGCCGGCGCGGTGCGAAACTGGCCGGTCAGAACGGCACTGGGTGCGTTGCCGCCCGGCGGACGACACTCGACCCTCACCATGTAGGTCGTGGCGGGGCGCAGGCCGGTCAACCGGAATTGCCGGGTGAAATCGCGGTCCGGGTCCACCGCCCGCCATTCGGTGGTCTGCCAGGCGGTTTCGGTTTGCGGACGGTAACGAACCCGGGTTTCGCCCGGGGCGCCCGGCACGGCGTTGCGCAAATCGGCCACCGTCACCCCCGGCGGAAAGACAACCCGATCGAACACGCGGTTCCGTCCCCGACCGCCGGGCCGGTACCGGACCTCGATCATGGGGCCGTCGGCGGGATTGCGTTCCGGGCGCAGCGTTGTGCGCGTCCAGACGATGGCCGTATCCGGCGCGACCTCCCCGACCTTGAACCCGGTGGCGAGAAACGGCCCGGCGGCCGTGAGCGAAAGGGCCGGCAAAATGCTCCCCAACAAAGTGGCAACGATCCGTGTTTTCATAAGCGCGGAGCGCGAGGATAAACCCGCGCCGCGTGGGCGACAATCGCGTGGAGCAAGTCGGCGGAAGCGCCATTGACAAGCCGGGTCGGCGGGCGCAGCTTGCGCCTTATTCAGCGAACGGCGAAACAGGCGGACGAGCGAATCCCGGCGGGAACAAACTGATTCGAAAAGCCTCATGGAAAACATCGGATACATTTTGCTGGCCCTCGTGGCCGTGTGCTGGCTGGCGGCCATGTTGCTGGGCCTGATCGTGGCCTTCCCCGTGGGCCTGATCGGCCTGCTGGGCATCCTCGGCGTGGGCTTCTTGTTTGCCAAGGTGATCAAGGATCGCCTGAACAACAAGGAAGACGATTATTACTCGAAACACGTGGACAAATAAGGACGCAACCATGCAGATCACCACCCAGGACGAATTCGCCGATTACGAAATCATCGAGACCCTCGGCCTGGTCCGGGGCAACACCATCCGGGCGCGTCACGTGGGGAAAGACATCCTGGCCGGCCTGCGGACCTTGGTGGGCGGCGAGATCGTCGAATACACCAATATGCTGGCCGAGTCGCGCGAGCAGGCGCTGGACCGCATGATCGCGGAGG
>CAZRPT010000110.1:0-4820 GCA_964601985.1 uncultured Verrucomicrobiota bacterium | reverse complement strand
TTGCCCCGCACCGCCACCGGTCCCACGCGCCGCCAGAGCAGCTCTTTACCGGCGGCCTGGACGACGGTTTCCGTGGCCAGGGCGTCGCAGCCCACCTCCCGGCACAGATGCTCCAGGCGGCTGGCCACATTCACCGTGTTGCCCAGCACGGTATAATTCATGCGGGTGGGCGCGCCCACGTTGCCCACCACCACCGGGCCGGTGGCCAGGCCGAAGCAGGTTTCCAAGCGGGGGCGGCCTTGTTCCTCCCACTGCCGGTTCAGGCGGGCCAGCACGTGCCGGCATTCCAGCACCGCTTCCACCGCGTGCCGGGCGTGGGCTTCATCCGCCGCCGGCGCGCCCCAAAACGCCAGCACCGCGTCGCCGATGAATTTATCCGTGGTGCCCTGCCGTTTTTCGATGACTTCCTGCAAGGCGCCAAAATATTCGGACAACAGCCCGGCCAATGCGTCCGGCGCCATTTGTTCACTGATGCGGGTGAAGCCGCGGATGTCGCTGAACAGGATGGTCAGCTCGGCGGGGCGCGCCCCGATGCGGGCCGCTTTCCGTTGTTTCAACAATTCCCGGATCACCCCCACCGGCACGTAGCGGCTGAAGGAGGCCAGCGCGTTGCGCATGTTGGCCTGGGCTTGAAACAGCCGGTGCAGCTCGCGGATGTGGGTGTCCTCCGGCGGCGGGCCGTCGTTCAGTTCGAGGCGTTGAATGGCTTCGCTGCGGCGGACCAGGGTCCGCACGGGGCGGCTGTAGGCCGAGGCCAGAAACAACACCAGCCCCAGCGCCACCAGAAACACTCCGGCCAGCACTCCGGCCAGAATTTTGCGTTCCCATAAAATGTCGGCCATGACGTCGCGTTCGGGAATAATCATCAGGGCCCAGAAACGCGTGCCGCGCACATTGATGGGGCGGGCGCTGAACCAGAAGGTTTCGTTTCCTTCCCGCAGTTTCGCGAGATAATCCGCCGGCTGGTCCTGGGCCATCCATGCCCGGGCCACCGCGGCCAGGCGGGGCAGGGGGGCGTCGGTGACGCGTTGGCGTTCCACCACCAGCTGGTCGGCGGAGGCCACGTCGCCGGCGACTTGAAACGGGCGTCCCACCACGCGTCCGGCGTCGTCAATGATGATGGTCCACCCGTTGGGCGTGGGCGGATGGGTGCGGGTAAATTCGTCCAAATCCCGCAGCAATACATCGCAGGCGATGACCAGCGTGGCGGGACCGTGCGGTCCGCGCGCCCGCACGGCCACCGAGGTGGTCAATCCCGCCTCGCCGGTGGCGCGAAAGGTATAAGGAGCCGTCCAGACCACGCGGGGCAGTTGGTGGGCTTTTTCCATCCGGCCCCGCCGAAAAGCGGCCATGGCGTTCCGGAACCACGGTCGTTGCCGCGGATCATAGTTCAAGGTTTCGGTCCATTGTCGCGCCGGCCGGATCCGGGCGTCCCAGCGGGTCCAATGCACCACTCCGGGGGCGTTTTGGGCATCCACCACGCGGGTCAGCCAGTTGGTGCCGTCGTTGCGGACCAGCAAGCCCCATCCCTCCGTGGTGCCCAGGTTGAGCGAGCTGACGATCGGCAGATCCCGAAGCAGCGCGTCCGCCATCTGCACCAACCCTTCCGGACGGCTGAGGTCCAGCAGGTCGGATTCCGCCAGCAATCCCAGAAAAGAGCACAACCGGGCCGCCGGTTGTAAAAAACCCTTGGCCTTGGTTTCGGTCAGGCCGGCGGTTTGATTGATGAAGGTGGCAAGGAAGCGCTGCTGAATGCGGCGGCCCACGTGAATGTTGTTGAAGGCCACTCCCCCCGCGAAAATCGCCAGAATCAAACCGAAACTCAGCAGCAGACTGGTGCGGATGGACACCAGTCGGTGCGGTTGCGGAGCGGGGCCTGATGCGGGAGCGGCCGGCATGGCGGCCAGTTTACATGGTCCCCGGCCATTCGCCAACGGTGGGGGCAGTCAGCATTTGCGGACGAAAAACCATTCGGTGAGGGTGTGGATGGGGGGAATCCGAAGTCCGAAATCCGAAATCCGAAATCCAAAAAAAATCGCGCTCTTTTTGTAGCCGTCGAGGCAACGAGGCGGAAGCCCTCCCCGCTGGCTGAGGGCGGCCGGCCTGCAGGAGAGGGACGCCACGCGGTCGGCTTTCGCAGGCCGGGTCCCTTCAATCCGGCGTGGGGAGGCGTTCCGTGCCGAGGAGCTTTTTATATCCGCGGGTTTGGTGGCGCGTAACTGCGCAGGGCGCTTTCCGTTCGACTGGCGCGCGGGTGGCGCGTCAAGAAAGCGATTTGCCCGCCCGGTTATTGCGGCGCCGGGCGTTGGCCGGCGCGCCGGGCGCGTTTGGCGCGCTGGCGACGGGAAGGAGGATAGGGGGTGGAGCGGCGGCCGGGCGCGGCGGAATCCGCCGGGGCCTTCGCCCCGGCATCGCCCAGGCCGTACGTGCGTTTGAGCTCGCGAATCTGGTCCCGCAGGAGCGCGGCTTTTTCGAATTCGAGCCGTTCGGCCGCCGCGACCATTTCCGCCTCCAGTTCGCGCAGGGTTTCCACGGCGTCGAAATCGTTCACCGCGTCGCGCAGGGCGTGCCCGGCGGTGTCTTCCCGGGCTTTTTCCGACGACAGACTGTCCTCGACCGCCCGACTCACGCTGCGCGGGGTGATGCCGTGTTCGGCGTTGTAGGCCAGTTGCCGTTCCCGGCGCTGTTGGGAAATCTTGAGAAAATTGCGGATGCTCCGGGTCCGGGTGTCGGCATACAGGATCACCTCGCCGCGCAAATGGCGGGCGGCGCGGCCGGCGGTCTGGATGAGGCTGGTCTCGCTGCGCAGGAAGCCTTCTTTATCGGCGTCCAAAATCGCCACCAGCGACACCTCCGGCAGGTCGAGCCCTTCGCGGAGCAGGTTGATGCCCACCAGCACGTCGAAGTCGCCCTGCCGCAGCGCGCGCAGGATTTCCACCCGCTCGATGGCGTCAATCTCGCTGTGCAAATAGCGCACGTTGATGCCGATGTCGCGCAGGTAGTCGGTCAGCTCCTCGGCGGTTCGTTTGGTCAGGGTGGTGACCAGCGTGCGTTCCTTGCGGTCCACCCGCCGGCGGATTTCCTCGATCAGATCGTCAATCTGTCCCCGCAGCGGTTTCACGGTGATGACCGGATCCACCAGGCCGGTGGGCCGCACGATCAGCTCGACCACCCGTCCCCGGGCCCATTTCAACTCCTGCGGCCCCGGCGTGGCGCTGGCATAGATGGTCTGGCCCTGGAGCGATTGAAATTCCGCGAAGCTCAACGGGCGGTTGTCCAGCGCGCTGGGCAGGCGGAAGCCGTGTTCGACGAGCACCTTTTTGCGTGAAATATCCCCCGCGTACATCCCGCCGATCTGCGGCACGGTGGCGTGCGATTCGTCAATCACCAGCAAATAATCCTCCGGCATGAAATCCAGCAGGGTGCACGGCCGCGACCCCGGCGGGCGGCCCGCGATGTGGCGGGAATAATTTTCGATGCCCGAGCAGAAGCCCATTTCCTCCATCATTTCGATGTCGTATTCGGTGCGCATCTTGATGCGCTGGGCTTCGAGCAGCTTGCCCCGCTTTTCGAACCACGCGATCCGTTCCTGCAATTCCTCGCGGATGGTGAGAATGGCGCGCTTGATTTTGTCCCTCGGCGTCACGAACTGCGCGCCCGGATAAATGGTCACCGCCGCCAGCGATTCGAGCGTCCGTCCGGTCAACGGATCGAACCGCGTGATCCGGTCAATCTCGTCGCCGAAAAACTCGATCCGCAGCCCCTCTTCGAGATAGGCGGGGATCAGTTCCACCACGTCGCCCCGCGCCCGGAACAGACCCCGTTGCAGGGAGACGTCGTTCCGGGTGTATTGCAAATCCACCAGCCGGCCCAGCAACTGCTCGCGCGACATCGCGTCCCCCACCTTCAGCGGGATGACCATCTCCTCGTAATCCTCCTTGCTTCCGATGCCGTAGATGCACGACACGCTGGCCACCACCACCACGTCGCGCCGGGCGAACAGGGAACTCATCGTCGAGAGCCGCAACCGTTCGATCTCCTCATTGCGGCTGGAATCCTTCTCGATGAAGGTGTCGGTGCGCGGGATGTAGGCCTCCGGCTGGTAGTAATCGAAATAGCTGACGAAATACTCGACCGCGTTGTGGGGGAAAAAGCCCTTGAATTCGGCGTAAAGCTGGGCGGCGAGGGTTTTGTTGTGGGAAATGACCAACGTGGGGCGCCGGGTCCGGGCGATGACGTTGGCGAGGGTGAACGTCTTGCCGGAGCCGGTCACCCCCAGCAGCACCTGATGCTTGAGGCCGCGCCGGACCCCCTCCGTCAGGCGGTCAATGGCCTGCGGCTGGTCCCCGGCGGGCTGATAAGGCGCGACAAGTTCGAACATCGCCCCCACCGTGCGCCGCCCCGCGCCGGGCGTCAACATGCGGCGTCCCGGGCGGAAGCAGAAGGGATGAGTGGCGGGGTGTCCTTGCCGCAACCCGTTCGGCGCATGGGAGGACAGGACCGGGCTGCGGACGGGGAATTACGAAATCCGAAAGAAATTGCGCGTGCGCCACGGAGGGCCGCTCCGCCTCCTGACGCCGGCGGTTGCGGAAGATGTTTTTTTCGGCTCTCGGATTTCGGGGTTCGGATTTTCTTCGGGCCTTCGGTCCCCCGGGGTCTCGGATTTCCCCATCCGCAAGGGGAGGTGTGTCGGAACCCGGAGGGACATCCGAGGTCGCGACGCCCGCTTGCAACCGCCCGGTCACTCGCCGATGGTTGCGGCTTATGGACGATTCGGAACAGTTGGATGAATTGATGGTCTGCCGGCTGGATCACGGCCC
>CAZRPT010000109.1:0-18552 GCA_964601985.1 uncultured Verrucomicrobiota bacterium | reverse complement strand
GGGGCGTTTCCTGATGGCGGCGGGCGCGCAGGGGGAGGGAACTTTGCTTTGACTTCGCGGGGGGAGTCGCGCAGAAAGGGTGGCCGCCCGCCGCGTTCGCGCGGAATGTTCCGTCGGCGCGGGGCGAGAGATTCTGATGACCGCCAAAACGACCATGTCGCGCGCCCGGGTTCAGGCCGGGATCACCGGATTGTGCTTGCTGGCCGGCCCGTTCGCCCACGCCCAGGTGGATTTCAGCGATCCCACTCTGCGGCCCAATCATGTCCGGGTGGGGGGGCGGTTCGCCTTCGACGTTTCCGCGGATCTGCGTCACGTGGGCTCGAGTCCGGCGATTCCGCCCCACTATGACGACGGCTACGTGCTCCCGGATGTGAACGGCGGCGGGGTCACGTGGAACTGGGGCTATCTGAACGAGGCGCAATATCAGCCGCCGTTCGTGGATCAACACGTCACTGACAGCGCGTTGTTCACCGGCCGGGGGGAGGACATGGACCCGCTGGAGCCCCAGCCCGGGTTCGAGATCCTTTACGCCCGGGATTTGCTGCGGGTGCCGCTCGCCGAACGCCGCGTGATGCTCGTGGGCGTGGAGGGCGGGTTCACCACGCTGAACGCCGATTTCGAAACGCGCGAGCGGGCCGCCGGGCCGGTGAGTTACCGGACGGACCGCTACGACGCCGGCGGCATCGCGGTGCCGCACGCGCCTTACTGGGGATCCTACAACCGGCCGGGGCCGACCCTGCCGTTGAATCCGGCCCAAACCCTCACGGACACCCCGAATGCCACGTCCGATCTGACCAGCCAACTGGACACCCTGGTGCTGGGCTTCAAGGTGGGCGGCTTCGTGGAGCTGCCCTTGTGGCGGCAGCTTTCGTTCCGGCTCAGCGTGGGCGCGGCGATCATGGACGTGTTGACCGAGCTGCGCTACACGGAGCAGATCCACCGCGCCGGCTCCAGCACGCTGCTGGCCACGCATTCGGCCAAGGAAAACGACAGCGAATGGCTGTTCGGCTTTTACGGGCAGGCGGCCCTGGGTCTGCGGTTCAATGAATACCTGAGCGGTTACGTCGGCGCGCAGTTCCAGGGGCTTTCCGACACGAGCATCCGCGCGGGCGCCGAAGAGGCCACCCTGAATCTCGACAGTTCCGTGGAGCTCGTTCTCGGCCTTTCCCTGAGCTTCTGAACGCCGGCCCGAAAGGCGGAACGTCCCGCCGTCGGAAAGAGCGCGGAAAGCTCCTCGGGAGGCAGGCCGGGTTGTCCGATCCGGCGTTCTCCGGCCGGCCCGGAAGCGGCTCCCGGAAGCCCTCCCCGCGCGCGCCGCTCATCCCCGCTTCCGCCAGGAAGCGCGTCGGGTGGGGATGCCGCGGGCGTTGAAGTCGCGCTCGAAATCGGTCCGCACCGCCGCCAGTTCTTCGGGGGTGGGGGCGGGCGCGAAATCCGCCGCCGCCGCGAACACCTCCTGCATCCGCGCGAAATAGTCCCCGGAATCGGTCCGCAGATGCACCATGCCGCCGGGTTCCAGCGCGCGGGCGGCGTCGCGGACGAAGCGTTCGTTCACCAGCCGCCGCCGCTGGTGGCGTTTTTTGGGCCACGGATCGGGAAAATAGACGTGGATGGCGCTCAGCGAGGCGGGGGGCACGAGGTAATGGAGGAAATAGGCCGCCTCGATCCGGATGCCCCGGAGGTTTTCCAAGCCCCGCCGCTGGCCCTTGCGGTCAATCTTCCGCAGCCGCCCCAGCAGCCGTTCGACGCCGATGAAGTTGCGCTCGGGGTGGCGCTCGGCCCAGTCCATCAGGAAGGAGCCGTCCCCCGCGCCCAGCTCCAGCTCCACCGGCTGGCGGCGGGGAAACAGCGCGGCCACCGGGACCGGTTCCGTCAGCGAGGTGATCTCGTAAAGCAGCCGCCCGGGAACGACGACGCGTTCCGGCGGGCGGGCTGAAGCGGGGGCGTCCGGGCGGCTCATTTTTTCGCGAACAGGGCGAGCGAGGCCGTGTAGCCGTGGAGGTAGTTGCGCCCGGCCAGCGGGCCCATTTCGCCGCTGCCGAAAAAGCCGGTCACGCCCAGCGGCCCGAAGACCTCCTGGGTCAGCTCGGCGTCGTGGTTTTGCCGTTGGAACAGCCGCCGGCCGCGCCCGTTGCAGAGGCAGAGACAGCCGCCGTAGAGGGGGCGGTCGCCCACGGCGTCCCGGGTGCGGGTGAAGCTTTCCAGCAGGTCCTCGGTGGCGGCCTCCGGATCGCGGCATTGGAACTGCAGCGACTGCCCGGGCCGGGGCCGCGCGCCCACGGCCAGCACGCCGCTCTTCGGGTCGCCGCCCAGCAGGTTGCGGATGAGGAAGTCGCCCCGCTGGAATTCCTCCTGATACTCGTTGGCCACGAAGCCCACCAGCAGGTTGCCCTGGGCGCGCTTCTGCTCCTCGCCCGAGAGGCCGTTGAAGGTGTCCGCCAGCACCTGATAGGCGGGACGGTTGCCGATTTCCTGAATCAGGTTGCCCTGCGCGCGGGTGATGGTCCACGGCTGGCCGATGGGGGTGGCGCCTTGGGACACGCCCCCGAGCAGCTCGACCGCGCCCCCCACCGAGAGCGCCACCGCGCCCGCTTCGTGCACGGCGCCGTTCCAGTAAACCTGGGTCCGTTGTTCAGAAGCCCGGCCGCTGGCCAGCCCGCCCAGCACCGGCAGTCCGGGATAGGTCTCGTTCCACTGGGCCAGCCACGTCTCGCCGTCCAGATGAAACGGATCGGCGAACACCAGCCATCCGGTGGTGTCCCCGGGACGCACGCCGGTCACCCGGACCCAATGCGCGGTCTCCTCCGCCGCCGCCTCGACCTCTTCCTGACTGAAATGAACGGCGCGCAACTCGGCGCCCGGCAGGTGGTAAAGCCCCAGCGCCAGGCCGGGCACGCCTTCGATTTCCTGCCGGTTGACGATCAAGCCGGCGCTCGAACAGCCGACCAGCAGCGGGATTTGGGCATGCACCCGCAGCACCTCCAGCGCCTCCTCCGCGTCGTCGAACCACTCGGGCGACATGAAGACCAGCCCCAGCGACACCGGCGGCGTCCGCAGGCTGGCCCGCAACGATTCCGCCCAGCGGCGCAGGGCCGGTTCGTCAAAGCCGCCCTCCCACTGGCCCGTCACGGAAAACTCGTCCACGAAAACATGCACGAGCCCAACGTACCGGCCCCGCTCCCCGATTGCAAAGACCAACCCTGCTTTCCCCGTGAAAAGGACCCTTTTTCCGCTTCCTCCCCTCCCCCGCGAACGGGAAAGCGCCCTCCCGCGCCCTTGCTTGCCGAGGCCGGCGGCCGGGCTTACGGTAGGCGCATGGCAAATCGGTGGGCAGCGGGAATCCTCCTGGGAATGGCGTGCGCGCTGGGCGGACCGGCGCGGACGGCCCCAACGCCCGCGCCCGCGCCGGCCGTTTCGCCGAAGGTTTTCGTGCTGCCCATCCGGGAGGACATCATGCCGCCGCTGGTGTATCTGGTCCGGCGCGGTGTGAAGGAGGCGATGGAGGCCAGCGCGAAGGTCCTGATTCTGGACATGAACACCAACGGGGGACGGGTGGATTCCACGATGGAGATTCTCGACATCCTGGCCAAGTTCCCCGGGAAAAAGGTGACCTACGTCAACAACACCGCCTACTCGGCGGGCGCCTTCATTTCGGTGGCCACGGAGGAGATTTACATGGCCCCCGAAAGCGTCATCGGCGCGGCGGCGCCCATCATGATGTCCCCCGGCGGCACGGGCGTGCAGGAAATGCCCGGCACGATGGAGGTCAAGATGACCTCCGCGCTGGCCGCCCGCGTCCGCGCCTACGCCCAGAAGTACGGCCACAATCCCCGGGTGGTCAACGCGATGATCAACAAGCAGACGGAGCTGGTCCTGGACGGCGAGGTGCTCAACGAGAAGGGGCAGATTCTCACCCTGACCAACCGTGAGGCGGAAAAAAAATACGGCGATCCCCCCAGGCCCCTGCTCTCGGCGGGCACGGTGGCCACCTTGGACGATTTGATCGCCCGGCTGGGCTATCAACCCGGCGAGGTGCGGCGGGTCGAGCCTTTGGGCGCCGAGCGGCTGGCAACGTGGCTCACGGCGCTCAATTCCCTCTGGCTGCTGCTCGGCATCGCGGGCATTTACCTCGAATTCAAGACGCCCGGTTTCGGGCTGCCGGGCATCGTCGGCGTCACCGCCTTCGCGCTCTATTTCTTCGGCAGCTATCTGGCCGGGCTGGCGGGGCTGGAATGGGCGGCCCTGTTTCTGGTGGGCTTGTTGCTGGTGATCCTCGAGCTGTTCCTCTGGCCGGGCACGGTGGTGCTGGGGCTGACCGGCGCCACGTTGATGTTGATCACGCTGGTCATGGCGATGGTGGACCTCTATCCCGGCATGCCGCCGATTCCCACCCTGCCGCAGCTCCGCCTGCCCCTGCGCGACCTGGGCGTCGCCATCGTGGGCGCGGCGGTGTTGATCGCGGCGCTGCTCCGCTGGTTGCCCAAAACCCCGGTGTACAGCGTGCTGGTCAGCCAGTCCGCCAGCGGGGTGGATTCCGTGCAATCCCGCGAAAGCGCCCTCCAGCAACAGATCGGCTGGGAAGGGGTGGCCCTCACGCCGCTCCATCCCGGCGGCAAGGCGCAGTTCGGCGACGCCCTTCTCGACGTCACCACCCAGGGGGAATTGATCGAAGCCGGCGCGCGGGTGCGCATCCTGCGCCACAACCTCGGCACGGCGGTGGTCGAGGAGGTGCGTTCCGCCGGTCCGTCCCGCGCATGAAGCCGCCCCGGCTGCCGCCCGAACCTCCTTCCCCTCCGCCGGCCCGCGGCGGGCTCGTTCCGTTGGCCCTGCTGTTGACGCCGTTGCTGCTGGCGGGCGCGGCGCATTTCCTGCGCCATCACGACGCGCCGTTGCCGGGATGCTCCTTCCACCGGCTGACCGGCCTGCCCTGCGCCTTTTGCGGCAGCACCCGCGCCCTGGACGCCCTGGGCGGCGGACACTTGTGGGCGGCGCTCGCGCTCAACCCGCTGCTGGTGCTGGCGTGCGCGGCTTCCGTGCTCGGGGGCGGGTGGCTGCTGCTGGCGCGGATTCGCGGCCGGCCGGCTCCGGCCGCGCCGGCCTTCCCCCGGAAGGTCCGCTTCTGGGCCGGCGTGACGCTGGCGCTGGTGCTGCTGAACTGGGCCTACCTGCTCCTGTTCCCGCGTTGAGCACCTGCGGGCAAACGGCGCGCCCGGGCGGTTGCGCCTTCCGCGGTCCCTTGCCGCCCGGGACCGTTCATTCCCGCGTTTTTTCCGCTTCTCCGGTTGCCTCGCGGGCCGGAGCTTGCTAACAAGGGCGCGCAGCCGGTTCAAACAACTTTGCTTATGTCGGTTTATGTCGCGGAATTTGTGGGCACCATGATCCTGATCCTGCTGGGAGACGGCGTGGTGGCGAACGTGGTCCTGGGCAAAACCAAGGGAAACGGTGGCGGGTGGATGGTCATCACCACCGGCTGGGCGTTCGCGGTGACGCTGGCCGTGTATCTGGTGGGCTGGATCAGCGGCGCCCACATCAATCCGGCGGTCACGATCTCCCTGGCGGCCCTGGGACAGTTCCCGTGGGCCCAGGTGCCGGGTTATGTCCTGGCCCAGGTGGCCGGGGCCTTTGTGGGGGGGGTGCTCGTCTGGCTGGCCTACCTGCCCCATTGGGAGGCCGGCGACGACCCGGACGGGAAGCGGGCCGTCTTTTGCACCGCGCCGGCCATCCGCCGGTCCGGCGCGAACCTGCTGACCGAATTGATCGGGACGTTCGTTTTGGTCCTGGGCGTGCTGGCCATCCTGCGCCCGGAAAACTTGAATCCCGCCGGCGGCTGGAACGTCGGTTTCGGTCCCTTCCTGGTGGGGGTGATCGTCTGGGCCATCGGCCTTTCGCTGGGCGGCCCGACCGGCTACGCCATCAACCCGGCGCGCGATCTCGGCCCCCGGCTGGCGCACCAATTTCTCCCCATCCCCGGCAAGGGCGATTCGGACTGGAGCTATGCCTGGGTGCCCATCGTGGGGCCCATCCTCGGCGGGCTGCTGGCGGCGGGCTTTTATCATGCGCTCTGGCCCGCCGTGACCGAGGCGGCGGCCCGCGCCAGCGCGTTGTTCCTGGGATGATCGGCCCGGCGCAATCATCCGGAGGGGAGCGCGCGCGCCTCGCGGGGAAGGCCGGTCCACGCCGCCAATGGAGGATCTCCGCCTCGCCATCTCGACGGCGCCGAAGGTGCGCCCCGCTTGTAGCGCAGGCTTCCAGCCTGCTGTGTCGCCGACTTCCAGTCGGCCAAACGGGCGAACAAAAGCGGCAGTCGCGAAAAAGGGAAAACTTGGCAGATTGGAAATCCGCGCTACAGCAGGCTGGAAGCCTGCGCCACCCGGGAAGCCGCCGGGTGAATTTCGAGTGACGCTGTTTTCGCAGAGATTGACGCAAATTGATCACGCCATGAAATACATCCTTGCACTGGACCAGGGCACCACGAGTTCGCGGGCCATTTTGTTTGATCACACCGGCACGCCGGTTTCGGTCGCGCAACAGGAATTCCCCCAAATCTTCCCCCGCCCCGGCTGGGTCGAGCACGATCCCGGCCAGATCTGGGCCACCCAGGCGGAAGTCGCGAAGCGGGCCCTCGCCAAAGCCGGCGTCGCGCCGACGGACGTGGCCGGCATCGGCATCACCAACCAGCGGGAAACCACCCTCCTCTGGGACCGCAAAACCGGCGAGCCCGTGGCCAACGCCATCGTCTGGCAGGACCGCCGCACCGCGGACGTGTGCGACCGGCTCCGCGCCGACGGCCACGCACCGCGCATCCGCCGCAAGACCGGCCTGATCGTGGACGCCTACTTCTCGGCCACCAAACTGCAATGGCTGCTCAAACACGTTCCCGGCGCGAAGCGCAAGGCCCGGGACGGCCGGCTCGCCTTCGGGACGGTGGATTCCTGGCTGGTGTGGAACCTCACGGGCGGCCGACAACACCTGATGGACGTCACCAACGCCTCGCGCACGATGCTCTTCAACATCGTAAAAGGGGAATGGGACCCGGAGCTGCTCGATCTGTTCGAAATCCCGCGTTCCGTCCTCCCGGAAGTCCGCCCCTCCAGCGAGGTCTATGGTCAAACCGAGCTGTTCGGCGCGCCGATCCCGATCGCCGGCATCGCAGGCGACCAGCAGGCCGCCTTGTTCGGCCAGGCCTGCACCCGGCCCGGCATGACCAAGAACACCTACGGCACCGGCTGCTTCCTCATGACCCCCACCGGCAAAAAGCCCGTGCGGTCGAAGCACCAGCTCCTCACCACCATCGCCTGGCAGGTCGGGCGGGACATCGAATACGCCCTCGAAGGCAGCGTCTTCATCGGCGGCGCCGTGGTGCAGTGGCTCCGGGACGGCCTCGGGATCATCAAATCCTCGCCCGACGTCGAGGCCCTGGCCGCGCAGGTTCCGGACGCCGGCGGGCTGTATCTGGTGCCCGCCTTCGCCGGGCTGGGCGCGCCGCATTGGGACCAATACGCCCGCGGCGCGTTGCTGGGCATCACCCGGGGCGCCAGCGCCGCCCATCTCGCCCGGGCGGCCCTGGAGAGCATCGCCTATCAGACCGTGGACGTCCTGCGCGCCATGGAGGCGGACACCGGCAGGCGGGTGCGCGAACTCCGCGCCGACGGCGGCGCGGCGCTCAACAATCTCCTCATGCAGTTCCAGGCGGACATCCTGGGGGCGAAAGTGATCCGGCCCCGCGTGGCCGAAACCACCGCCCTGGGCGCGGCTTATCTGGCCGGACTGGCCGTGGGCTTCTGGAAAAACCGGAAGGAGATCAGCGCCCAATGGCAGGTGGACCGCGTCTTCACCCCGCAAATGCGTCCCGCCCGTCGCCGGGAACTCCTGGCCGGCTGGAACAAGGCCCTCTCCCGCGCCAAAAAATGGGAGGATTGAGCGGAAGTCCGGGACGCGAAACAAGCACCCGCCGCTTCGCGAAGAGGATACGCGGGTAAAGCAAGCATTGACGCGCGGCGCCAAACCGGCCATAATTTCCCCCCTATGAAAAGCGTTTCCAAAAGCGTTTCCCTGTCCGGCTCGCGGCGCTTGGCTTTCACGCTGATCGAGCTGCTGGTGGTGATCGCCATCATCGCGATCCTGGCGGGCATGCTGCTGCCCGCCCTCTCCAAGGCCAAGGCCAAGGCGAAGAGCATCCAGTGCGCCAGCAACCTGAAACAGATGGGCCTGGCGCATTTCATGTACGTGAACGATTACGGGAAGATGCTGCCCTACACGATGGAACGCGACTTGTGGATGGCCGTGCTGATGCGCTATCAGGCGCAGGTCCACGAAATCCGCCTCTGTCCGGCCGCGCCCGAGCCGCTGCACCGGGTCAAGCGACATCCCCTCAACGCCAACTACGGCACCGCCGACGAAACCTGGCTCTGGCAGACCAACCGCAACACCCGTCAGGGCTACCAGGGCAGCTACTCGTTCAACGGCTGGCTCTATTCCGGCAAGTATTTCCACACCCAGACGCAGTATCAATTCAACCGCGAGAGCGACATCCAGCGCCCCACCGAGACGCCCGCCTTCGCGGACGCCATGTGGGTGGACGCCTGGCCCCGGGCCAACGACCGCCCGCCCCGCAATCTCTACCTCGGCGACGGCCCCTCCGCCGGGCTGGGGCGCTATCTCATCGCCCGCCACGGATCTTCCAGCCCCAAATCCGCGCCCCGCAATCTGGCGCCCGGCGATCCCCTGCCCGGCGCCATCAACCTCGTTTTCATGGACGGACACGAGGAGTTGAAACCGCTGGAAAAACTGTGGGACCTCTACTGGCATCGCAATTACGTGCCGCCCGCCACCCGGCCGCGATAAACGCCGTCCCCCTTCCCGAAACCGGAAGCGGTCCCGCGCCAAGCCCGCCCCTTTTTCCGGCGAAAACCGCGGATCCCCGCCGCGAACCCGCCTTGGAACGGAAGACTTGACGCCGGGCCCGCTCTTTTTTCCCGGGCCCGCGCAACTGTCCCGGCGGAAAGCGCAACTTTGCCGGCGCGGCGGTTTTGTAAGGGAAGCGGCCGACGCCATGAAAATTCACCGGGCACAACAACTTGTGGACACCGCCGCCCGCCGGCGGCTCACCGCCGGGGAGCGGGACGAGTGGGAGGCCTGGCTGGCCGCCCATCCGGAGGAACGCGCCGAGTGGGAAGTGGAAATGCGTCTGAGCCGGGTGCTGGGCTCCCTGCTGGCCTCCCCCGTCCCCTCGAACTTCACCCATCGCGTGTTGGCCGCCGTGGAACGGGAAACGGCGCGCCAGGCGCGCCCCCCCGCCCGCCGAAGCCGGCTGGCCGCCTGGTGGCGGCGCTGGCAATGGGCCGCGGGCACGGCGGCGGCGCTCCTGGTGGGAGCGTGGTTCGTGCGGATGGAGCAGCAATGGCAGTCGCGCCGGGAAGTGGTCCGGAGCGTGCAGGCCCTCGCCGCCGCCAGCGATCTGCCCAGCGTGGAAATGCTCCAGGATTTCGACGCCATCTACAACCTGCCCGGAGGGCCGGTGCCCTCGGTGGCCGATCTGGAGTCGGCCCTGCGGTGATCCCCGCCATGTCCCTCCTCCCGCGCATGCTGGGTTTGCTGCTCCTGCTTCCGGGCGCGCGGGAAGCGGCGCCGTCCGCGTCCCCTCCGCCGCCCGGGATCACCAACGCCCCGTCCGTGACGGAGCGCCGCCCCGAATCACTTCACCTGCCGCCGCTGCCCCCCCGGTTGCCGCCGTTGCCGCCCTCGCCGGTGGAGGCCTTCCGCCGGCTTTTGCGCGCGGACGCCGCCGGGCGGGAGGCCCGGCTGGCCCGGCGTTCGCCCGCCCAGCGCGCCTACCTCGAAGCGCGCCTGCGCGAATTCGACGCCCTCAGCCCCGCGGAGCAGGAGGCGCGACTGCGGGTGCTGGAACTCCAGTTTTACCTGCGCCCCCTTCTGGGCTCGCCGGCGGACCATCGCGCGGCGCAGCTCAAAAACGTCCCGCTGGCCTATCGCGACGCCATCCGCGAGCTGCTGGCCGAGTGGGACGCCCTGCCCGCCCCGGAACGGAAGGCCCTTCTGGACGACTACCTCGTGGCCAGCCGGTTGTGCCGCCAGCCCCCGTCCTCCGGGAAAAACCGCGAGCCGTCGTTGTCTCCCCGGCAGCAGGAACGCACCCGCCGGACGCTGGATCGCTGGCGCGGCATGAGCGCCGCCGAGCGCCGGAAAATGGCCGACCGGCTGGGACGCTTCTTCCTGTTCAGCGAAGCGGAAAAACGGCGCACCCTGGCGGAAGTCGCCCGCGTGAGCCGGCCCCGGGCCGCGGGCTTGATCCGGGGCCTGGACCAGTTGTCGCCGGAGGAACGGGCGCGCTGCCTGCGGGCCCTGCAACGCTTCGTCGCCCTGCCGCCCGCCGAACAGGCGCGCTTTTTCCAGAATGCGGCGCGCTGGTCCGCCATGACGCCGGAGGAACGCCGGCGCTGGCGGCGGCTGCAAACCAAGCTCCCCCCGCTGCCGGTGGAACTGCCGCCGCCGCCGCCACGAGTCCCGCCGGAAAAGCCCCCCGCCCCGCCGGGCGGAATTGACCCCGCCGCGGCGAGCCGTTAGTTTCGCGGATCACCGGCGGAACCCGCCGAAACCGGACACCCGGCATGGCCATCACCGTTTCCATCGTCGAAGATCAGGACCCGCTGCGCGCCACCCTGGCGCGGGTGATCAGCCGGGCGGAGGGATTCGAGTGCGTCAGCGATTATCCCACCGCCGAAGCGGCCCTCGAAGGGCTCCCGAAAGACCGCCCCCAAGTGGTCCTCATGGACATCAACCTGCCCGGCATCAACGGCGTGGAATGCGTGCGGCGCCTGAAACGGCTGCTGCCGGAGGTGCTGGTCATCATGCTCACGGTCTATGAGGACACCGACAACATCTTCAACGCCCTCGCCGCCGGCGCCACCGGTTATCTCCTGAAACGCACCCCCCGGGCCGAGTTGTTGGACGCCATTCGCGAAGTCCGCCGGGGCGGCTCCCCCATGACCGCCCACATCGCCCGCAAGGTGGTCCAGTCCTTTCAGCAACCGGCCCCCACCGCCCCCACCAGCAACCTCTCCCAACGCGAGCAGGAGGTGCTCGACCTCCTCAGCCAGGGGTTTCTTTACAAGGAAATCGCCGACCGGCTCGGCATCAGCTACGAAACGGTGCACACCTACATCCGGCGGATCTACGAGAAGCTCCAAGTCCGCACCCGCACCGAGGCCGTGGCGGTGTTCCTCCGCGATCAGCGGTAGAGAGGCGGCCGCCCTCAGGCGCCCGCCCGCCGTCGCCGGAACAGGACCAACCCCGTCAGCGCCAGCGCGCCCACGCCCGCGGTCGCCCCGGGTTCGGGCACGGAAACGGTGATGTCATCCAACGCAAACTCGTCCCGGCTCCCGCTGCCGCTCACGTCGGCGGTGGTCCAGCGCAGATAAAAGTAATCGGCGGCGGCCACGGAAAAACTCAGTGTGGCGACGCGGTCGGTCTCCTCCCACGCGGGGCTGCTGTCGGCCGCCTCCGGAGACGTGTAATCCAGCGCGGAAACGGCGGTGTAGGTGGTGTCATCCGTCGAATAGCTGAACTTCACCGAATTGGCGCGCCCTTGGTCATTGTAACAGTACAAGTCATAGGAAACCCGCACCGTGGTCAACGGGGCGCCGCTGGTGTTCTGAACCTTCAACGTGATCGTGCCGGAAGTTAAATCATCCGTGGTGGGTTGAAACCCCAGCCCCACGTCGGCAGCGCCCCCCACCTGGAAGGCATAAATGCCGCCCGTGATCACGCCGCCCGTGCTGCTTCCCCGGGCGAAATCGCCGCTGCTCCCCGTGCCCCCGAAAGCCAGATCGCCGTCGGAAAGCCCCGTTATGGCCCATGCGTCCGAATCCAACTGCCCCGTCGAGGGTGCGGGGGCAAATCCGCCTCCCGTGAACCGCCCGTTGTTCACGCCGGACAGCGTGGTGTCAAAATCAATCACCATCGTGTTTCCGGAAAACGCCAACTGGGCCGCAAGACTCCCCGCCAGCAACACGCCCCCGGCTCCCGTCACAAAACGAATGATCATGGGTTGACTCAGGTTAAAGGAACGGGGAGTTCATATGCCGCAATTCTCCCTGTTTTGTCAAGCCTTTTCGGCAAGAGCCGGTCAAAAAAAACGGCCCCTTCCGCCGCGTGGGAGCACGCGCCCCGCGGAAAGGGCGCCAAATATCTCCGGGCGGCAGGCCGGGTTCCCCAACCCGACGTTTTCCGACACCCTCCAAGACGGTTGGGAACGCGGGGACGCTTCAGGACGATTGATTGCTCGAACCAGCCGGGAGCTGCTGAAAACAAAGTTTCCAGTGGTTCTCGCCCCATCCGATCAGTCACCTTGAAGCGACCCTTCTCCTTACTTTGCGCTTGCACGCGCCGCGGGGTGTTGGGTAGGGGGAGGGAAGACAGGTTGTTCAGATTCAAGCATCAGCGATTATGAAACACTGTTCCGGGCGATTCGGGATTTTTGCCGGCGGCGCGGGGGCGTGGCTGCTGGCCGTGCTGCCGCTTCACGCCCAGCTTCAGGGCGTGTGGACCGAACTCACGCCGCCCGGCACGCCGGCGCTGGCGCATCACAGCATCACCTATGATTCCGCCCGTCACCGGGCGCTCGTGGTCGGCCAGGAAAACTGGACGGACGTGGTGGTGTATGCGGTGACGGCGGAAGGGGTGTGGACGAAACTGCCCGCGCCGGTCCCCCAGCCCCAGGGGGACGATCTGGAAATCGCCTACGACGCCGACCGCGACGTGGCCGTGCTCTACACCACCGCCGGCAACAAGGTGTGGGAGCTGGGCGCCGACGGCTGGGAGCTGAAGGAGGCGGAAACCACGCCGGTGCAGTGCTCGGACGGCGCCCTGCTGCAGTACGATCCGGCCCGCAGGAAAACCGTGCTGGTGGGCGCCGCCGGCTGGCCGGAAGCGGGGAAGCCCTCCGAAACGTGGCTGTGGGACGGCGAGGACTGGACCCGGGCCGCCGGACCGGACGCCTCGCCCCCGGGCGCGGCGGGGGGCGTGATGGCGTTTGACGCCGCCCGCGCCGAGATGGTGCTGGTGACCCACACCACGATGGAAACGTGGACGTTCGACGGCGCCACGTGGACGCGCCGCGAGCCCGCCACCGTGCCCGAACCGGGCGTCTGGGTGGCCGGCATGGCCTATTATCCGCCCCTGCAATGCTGCGTGTTGTACGGCGGGGAACACATCCCGCCCGACCAGCCGGACCCCGTCCCCGGCTACCCCACCCGCGCGTGGGCGTGGAACGGCGACGACTGGACGTTGGTGAACAGCAGCGGCGGGGCGCCGGCGAACATTGATTTCGGCTTCATCTGGTTTCCGGAGCTGGAGGCGCTGGTCATGCACGGCGGCTGGGGACCGGATTCGGACTGGAAGCCGCGCAAGGCGGTTTGGGCCCTCACCCTCACCGGCGGTCCGCCGCCCGGCGACCTCCGCTTCACGCAAATCCGCTGGGTGGACGCCGACACTCTGGAGCTGGTGACCACCGGCGGGGGCGGCCCCGGACGCACCCAGACCTTGCAGGCGACGACCGGCCTCGGGGCGGCCGCGACGTGGACCGACCTGGAGTCGCGCCCCAATCCGTCCGCCGAAAACACCTGGCGGGTGAAGGGCAGCCCCGCCGAAAAACCGCGCCGTTTTTTCCGCGTGATCGAGACGCCGTAGGCCGGGGGCATTCCCAGGGTTTGCCAGCGGCGGGGAAAAAGCGCATGATGGGGGCCGCATGCAGTACTACGCCGCGGCCTGCCAAACCAACTTTCCGATGGCGCGGGACCGGTCGGAAATCGCCGAGCGGACCCGCCGCATGTGCGCGACCATCGAACGCACCATTCTGGGCTACGAGCCGTTTTTCGACATCCGGCTGCTGGCCTTCCCGGAATTCGCCCACTCGCCGCCGGTGTATGACTCGGTGGAAAAACTCGCCGAAAAGCTGGCCGTCGAGATTCCCAACGAGCACACCGACGCCTACGCCCAGGTGGCCAAACAGTACGGCTGCTACATCCAGACCGGCACGTTCATCGAGCGGGATCCGAATTATCCCGGCCACTTGTTCAACACCACCGTGCTCATCGGGCCGCGGGGCATTTTGACGAAGTACCGCAAGGTGAACCCCTGGATCCCGTGGGAGCTGCACTCCAGCCCGCACGACGTGCCGGACTACGCGGAAGACCCGTTTCCGGTGGCGGACACCGAGCTGGGCCGGCTGGGGGTGGCCATTTGTTATGACTGGCTCTTTCCCGAGAGCATCCGGCAGCTCGCCTTCAACGGCGCCGAGGTGCTCATCCGCGTGTCCGCCTACATGGATCCGTGGGGCGCCACGCCGCCGCTGGATTGGTGGACGCTGATCAACCGGACCCGGGCGATCGAGAACACCGCCTACGTGGTGGCGGCCAACCAGGGCGCGGAGACGCGGAATTATCCGCCCTTCTCCTGGCCGGGCGGCAGCATGGTGGTGGACTTCGACGGGCGCGTTCTGGCCCAGACCGATCCCGGTCCGGGGGAAAAGGTGGTGGTGGGGCCCATTGACATCCCGCGCCTGCGTCACGAGCGCCGCCGGCGCCGGGGGCACGACATGCGCGCCCATTACCGCGCGGAAATGCACCCCTACGCCACGAAACGGGCCTTTCCGCCCAGCAGCGGAACCCACCCCATCCATCCGGAGTCCCTGCAAGCCCGTATTGACCAGGGACGGGCCACCCTGCCCCAGCCGGATTGAGCGCCCGCCCGGCCCCCGCCCGTGAACGGCGCGCTGCTGCTCAATCTCGGTTCGCCGGACGCCCCCACCCCGGCGGCGGTGCGGCGCTACCTGCGGGAGTTCCTCATGGACCCCCGGGTGCTGGACCTGCCGTGGCCGCTCCGCTGGGGGCTGGTGCACGGGGTCATCCTGCCCCGCCGGGCGCGGGCTTCCGCCCGGGCCTACCGGAGCATCTGGACGCCGGAAGGCCCGCCGTTGGTCGTTCTCAGCCGCCGGCTTCAGGCCGCCTTGCAGGCGCGGTTCCCGGAGCCCGTCGAGCTGGCCATGCGCTACGGGCGGCCTTCCGTGGCCGGGGCGCTGCGGCGTCTGGGCGGCCGCGGCGTGACGCGGTTGCACGTGATTCCGCTGTTCCCGCACTACGCCATGTCCAGCTATGAAACGGCGGTGGCCCACGTGCACCGGGCGGTGCGGCAACTGGACCGCCCGCCGCAACTGAGCGTGCAGCCGCCGTTTTTCGCCCATCCGGGTTACCTGGCCGCCCTGACGGCGCGCGCGCGGGGCTTTCTGGAGGACGAGGAGAGCCACCTTCTCTTCAGCTTTCACGGCGTGCCGGAGCGGCATTTGCGCAAATCCGACCTGACCGGCGGGCATTGCCTCTCCCGGCCTGATTGCTGCGAGGGCGAGCATCCGGCGCATCTGACGTGCTACCGGCACCAATGCCTGCAAACGGCACGCCGGTTTCGCGAACAAACGGGCCGGCCCGCCGCGCGCTGTTCGGTGGCGTTCCAATCGCGGCTGGGCCGGGACCGCTGGTTGCGGCCCTACACCGACGCCGAGCTGGTCCGGCTGGCGCGTTCCGGCGTGCGCCGGCTGGTGGTGGTGTGCCCGTCATTCGTGACCGATTGTCTCGAAACGCTCGAGGAGATCGGGATGCGCGGACGCGAAACTTTTTTGGCCGCGGGCGGGGAAAAGTTCGACTTGATCCCCGCTTTGAACGATGATCCCCGCTGGTTGGACGCTTTAGGCGGCATGATCCGGGAAGCCTTTGCCGCCGCCGCGTCCCTTCCGCCGGACGAAAACCGCCGGTAAGCGGACGGCTTGTCCCGCTCAGCAAACGGTGTTATAGCCCGGGAAAGGCAATCGCATGGAACAGAACGAGCCAAAGATAATCAGCGACAAACGCAAGTACGCGTGGATCGAGGTGGACCGCGCCATGCCGTCCAAGCGCAAGGCCGAGGAACGGGTGCATGATTTCAAGGAAATCTACGGCACCTACACCGAGGAAGAGGCCATGGCGCAGGCCCGGCGCTGCCTCAACTGCCCCGAGGCGCTCTGCATGGACGGCTGCCCGCTGCAAAACCGCATCCCGGAATGGATGATGCTGACGGCGGAGGGCCGCTTCAGCGAGGCGGCCGTGTTGTCCCAGTCCACCAGCAACATGCCGGAAATCTGTTCCCGCATCTGCCCCCAGGAGCGGTTGTGCGAAGGCTCCTGCATCCTCAACGGCAAGGCGGATCCCGTGTCCATCGGCGCGGTGGAGAAGTTCATCAACGAATACGCCTTCGCCCACGGCGAGGTCATCGCCCGTCCCGTCCCGCCCAACGGCCTTTCGGTGGCGGTGGTGGGCGCCGGCCCGGGCGGTTTGGCGGCGGCGGATCAACTGGCCCGGCGCGGTTACGCCGTGACGGTGTTTGAATCGCTGCCCGTGGCGGGCGGCCTGCTCACCCACGGCATCCCGGCCTTCAAGCTGGAAAAACACATCGTGGCCCGCCGCGTCAACATCATCAAGGACCGCGGCGTGGAGTTCCGCTACAACGTCGAGGTGGGCAAGGACGTGACCCTCCACCAGCTCCGCAAGGATTTCGACGCCGTGTTCCTCGCCTTCGGCGCGCAAAAACCCAAGGAACTGGGGGTGCCGGGCAGCGACCTCAAGGGCGTGGTGCCCGCCCTGCCCTACCTCATCCAGAAAAACACCGACACCCCGATTGACTACCCCGAGGTGGAGGTGAAAGGCAAACGGGTGCTGGTGGTGGGCGGCGGCGACACCGCCATGGACTGCCTCCGCACCTCGTTGCGCTGCGGCGCGAAGGAGGCCCTCTGCGTCTATCGGCGCGACGCCGACAACATGCCCGGCAGCCGCAAGGAATTCGTCAACAGCACCGAGGAAGGGGCCCAATTCGCCTTCCTCACCGCCCCCGTGGAAGTGATCGGTGATGAAAACGGCCAGGTGAAGGCCCTGCGTTGCGTCAAGATGGAGCTGGGACCGCCCGACGCCAGCGGCCGCCGCCGGCCGCAACCCATCGAGGGCTCCGAATACGAAATCCCGGCGGACATCATCCTCGTCGCGTTCGGCTTTGACGCCTTCCCGTTCCCCGAAGGCAGCGGATTCGAGGAGCTCGAAACCAGCCGCTGGGGCACCATCAACGTGGACGAGAACCAAATGAGCAACATCCCCGGCGTCTTCTCCGGCGGCGACCTCGTCCGCGGCCCGAATCTCGTGGTCTGGTCCGTGCGCGACGGTCGCAAGGCCGCCGACGGCATCCACCGCTACCTCACCGCCAATCGCGCCGCCGATTTCTCGGTGGAACCCGCGGCGGACGACGTGGACTTGGAAGCGGTCTGACCGCTGTTTCGCGGAAGGCCCCGCGGCAGGGGCGCAACGAAAATCCCGGTTGCCCCGGCAGCCGGGATTTTTGCCGGCGACGCGCCGGCAGTGTTCACGACAGCCGGTCGCGGTAATCCTCGTAGCCGAACCGGCGGACCAGCTCGATTTCTCCGTCGGCCTTGCGCAGGGCGATGGCGGGGAGGCGGACGCCGTTGAAGGTGGTGTTTTTCACCATGGTGTAGTGCGCCATGTCCTCGAACACGAGGACGTCCCCGAGCCGCAGCGGGCGGTCGAAGGAGTAGTAGCCGATGTCGTCGCCCGCCAGGCAGGTCAGGCCGCCGAGCAAATAGGTGTGGGCCTTTTCGCCCGGGCGGCCCGCGCCGGTGAGGTCGGGGCGATAGGGCATTTCGATCACGTCGGGCATGTGGGCGGTGGCCGAGGTGTCGAGAATGGCGATGGGCACCTCGTTCTCCACCAAATCCAGCACCCGGGTCACCAGCACGCCCGCGTTCAGGGCGATGGCCTCGCCCGGTTCGAGATAGACCGTGAGGGGGAAGCGCCGTTGAAACTCCCCGATCACGCGGCAGAGGCGGTCCACGTCGTAATCGGGCCGGCTGATGTGGTGGCCGCCGCCGAAGTTGACCCAGCGCAGCCGCGGGAAAAACTCGCCGAACCGCGCCACCACCCGTTCCAGCGTGCGTTCGAGGGTGTCGGAGTTCTGCTCGCACAGGGTGTGGAAGTGCAGCCCGTCGAGCCCGTCGAGGTCCTGACCGACGAACGCCTCCCGGAGCACGCCCAGGCGCGAGCGTTGGCGGCAGGGATTGTACAACTCCACGGCCACCTCCGAATACTCGGGGTTGACCCGCAACCCCAGCGACACCGGATGATCCGCCGCCCGGGCGGCGTCGCGATAACGATGGAACTGGCCGAAGGAGTTGAACACCAGATGATCCACCAGCGGCAGCAGCTCCGCGATGTCCTGCTCGCTGTAGGCCGGCGCGTAAGCGTGCACCTCGCCGCCGAATTCCTCCCGGCCCAGGCGGGCTTCATTCACCGCGCTGGCGGTGGTGCCGTGGAGGTATTCGCGGATGATGGGAAAGGCGCGCCACATGGCGAACCCCTTCAACGCCAGCAAAATCCGGCAGCCGGTGCGCTCGATGACCGAGCGGAGCACCGCCAGGTTCCGGCGAAGCTGCGTTTCGTCCACCACGTA
>CAZRPT010000108.1:0-18056 GCA_964601985.1 uncultured Verrucomicrobiota bacterium | reverse complement strand
CCTCGAAGTGGTCGAGATGCACCACCGCCACAAGCAGGACGCCCCCAGCGGCACCGCCACCACGCTGGCGGAAATCCTCGCCGCGGTGCGGGGGCGGCAGTTGAGCGAGGTGGCCCGGCACGGACGCCAGGGCGTCATCGGCCCGCGCGCCGCCGAGGAGATCGGCATCCACGCCCTGCGCGGCGGCGACGTGGTGGGCGAGCACACCGTCATCTTCGCCGCGCCCGGCGAACGGGTGGAGCTGGCCCACAAGGCCGCCAGCCGCGACACCTTCGCCAACGGCGCCCTCCGCGCCGCCCTCTGGACCCGGAGCCACCCCGCCGGCCTCTACGACATGCAGGCGGTGCTGGGACTGGAGTGAGAAAATCCGAATCCCGAAATCCGAATCCCGAAAAATCGGCTTCGGGCTCGCAGAGCTCGCCCCTCCTGCGTCCGCTTTCTCACACTCACATCGGTTGTTGTGGGAAAGAGGCGGAGGATCAGTGATTTCTCTAGTTCTCGGCGGAGTGGAGGCCGCCGGCGCCGGCGCGGAATTGCACGCCCATGCGCTCGGCGTTGTCCGGGGCGGCCCGGGTGCAGTTCCAGAGGCAGGCGCCGCAGTGGATGCACTTTTCCCGGTCGAAATTCGGCACGCCGCCCTCGCCGGGGGTGATCGCCTGCCCGGAGCAGACTTCCACGCACAGCTTGGTGTCGCATTGCTCGCACAGGTGGGGGTGGAGAAAGGCGACGTGGTCGGCGAAGCCGGGGTTGGCCTGCACCTTGCCGCCCAGCAGGAGGGCGTCCTGGTGGGTGAGCAGGAGCTGGCCGTCGTACGGAATTTCCGGCCAGCCGGCGCGTTCCATGAGGGCGGCGTGGGCGGAGACGCCCTTGGCGTAGGCGGCGTCGCGCAGGCGGCGGACCTCGTCCGCCGGGATGCGCCCGCGGTAATAATCCTCCAGTGACGGGATGCGTTCGTACGGACGCAAGGGGCGTCCGGGCACGGCCAGCTCCCCCTCGCTGAGGCCGGCCAGCGCCATGCCGATCATGCCGGTGACGACGCCCCGCTGGAACCCGTCGCGGGCGCGCTCGGCCACGCGCGCTTCGCGATCCACCCAACTGGCGCGACGGCGCTTCACGTAGGTGGCTTCGAGGTTTTCCCGGGTGAAGGGCTGTTTGGCCTCCAGCAGCTCGAGGACGGCCTCCGCCAACTGCACGCCGGTGGCCCACGCCTCGTCCACGCCCGAGCCGGTGAGAACGTTGGTGCTGCCGGAGCCTTCGCCGATGCGCGCATAGCCGTCGCCCACGAGGAACGGTTCGCCGCGCCGGCCCGCTTCCTGGAGGGTCTTGGCGCCCCACGAGCGCAGCTTGCCGCCCTTCAGGTAACGCCACAGGGCGGGATGCAGCATCCAGTGCTGGAGGTAGCGGTAGCTGGTGCGCACCGGGCTGTCGAACCAGGACGGCACGAAGATTCCCAACGACGCCACGCGGTCCGGGTGCACGTAGAAGAAGCCGAAGATTTCCGGCTCGGGATAGCCCAGCGTGTGAAAGACCGTGCCGGGCTTCAGCGGGGTGTCTTCCGGCAGGTCCACCACGCACTTCATGCCCACCGCCCAGTCGCGGACGTGATGGCCGGCGGGCAGGCCGAATTCGGCATCGAGCTGCTGGCCGATGGCGCCCACCGGACCGTCGCCCACCACCGTCAGCGCGGCCCGGACTTCCATGCCGGGCATGAAGCCCGCGTCCGGCTGGCCGTCCTTGGTCACGCCCTGGTCCGTCAGTTGCACGCCCGTCACGCGTCCGTCCTCGATCAGCGCCTTTTCCACCGGGGTGCCGGGCCAGATTTGCACCGTGCCGCTGCCCAGCAGGCGCGCGCCCACCCACTGGGTGAACTGGCCGAGCGACATCACCAGGCCGTCTTTTTTGTGCAGGAAATCCGGCGTCCACGGCAGCTCGACCGCGTGTTCGCCGCCCCGCAACACCCGTTTCCCCGCCTTGACCAGCCGGTCCGCCGCCCGCAACGCCGGCGACCGCCGGCTGGCCCCCACCGGGTCCAGCAGGTAGAGCACCTTTTCCTCCGTGACCGGCGCGCACATCGGGATCTGGGCCGGATCGAGATCCGGCAGGCTGGCCCGGATGCCGCGCGCCCGGGTCACCACGCCCGAGACCCCGAAGCCGAGGTCGTCCGCCCGTTCGTAACACAACACCTGCAACGGCATGCCGGGCGCGCTGGGGCTTTCATGGCGGGGGGAGCCGTCCGGGTTCAGCAGCCTTTCCGACAGGGTGGACAAAAAGCCGCCGGTGGCGGGGCCGAAACCGACGCACACGATGTCCACGTCCATGCGCGGACGCTCCACGACCTCGGCGGTCGAACCATTCTTGTTTTCTGGCATCTCAAGCAATCCGGTTGGGGCGCCGTTGGGCAAAGCCATCCGTCGGCGCGGATGGGCGCACTGTAACCGGAGCTGCGCCGCCTGCCACGCAAAACCAAACGACGGACGACGGAGCGTTTCACCGCGGAAAACAGCGATGATGGATCGTGCCGGCGGGCGGTTTCGGGTCGGGGCGGAGCGCGGACGGGGAAATCCGAAGGACCGAGGGCCAAGGGGCCGAAGGAAATCCGAATTCCGAAAAATCACGTTCCCTTCATAACCGTCGAGGTGATGAAGTGGAGGCGGCCCTTCCGTAGCGCACGCTTCCAGCTTGCTGTATCGCGGATTTCCAATCCGCCGAACTTTCCTTTTTACGTGGCTGCCACTTCTTTCGCCCGCCGGGTCGGCTGGAAGCCGGCGAAACAGCAGACGGGAAGTCCGCGCTACGGAAGGGGCGCCGCCCTGTCACCTCGGCGGCGACGGGGAGGCTTTTCTTCCGGATTTCGGAATTCGGATTGCTCCCCGCTCCCCCACGCGCGGGAAAAGGGTTCTTTGCTTCCCCCCGCGCGCCGGCATGGCCCCGGAATATTTTATCCCTCCGGCAGGTCGTGTGTCGGCGGGCGGCGGGCGCCCTGCTTTCCCGCCGGGCTCTTATTTGCCCATGAGGTGTTCGAGGACCATCTGGTCGAGGTCGGCGTAGTTGCGGTCGGCGATCAGCTTGCGCGCGGCGGCCTCGTCGAAGGTGCGGGCCTTCTCGACCAGGTGCAGGAAGGTCTGCCGGCTGTTTTCGAGGTGGCGCGACCAGTGCTCGACCTTGGTGGTGCGGAAGGGGTGCACGTCGAAGGCGATGCACTCGCCCTTGCTGCCGTAGCGGTTGCGTTCCAGCGCCCGGACCTGATCGAAGGCGGACCGGAGGTTCACGCTGCCGAACGGCTTGTCCTGGTCGAATTTCAGGCCGTTCTGGTCGTTGAGGTGGAGCGACCACAGCTTGCCGAACGCGCAGGCGAAATCAATTTCGTCCGCCGGATCCAAACCCGCGAGGATGCAGTGGGCGGTCTCGATCAGCGCGCCGACGCGCTTCGGATCGGAACAAAACTGGGCCACCGCCAGGGCGTGGCCGATGGTGGGGATGTAGGCCACGTCCATCGGCTCGTTGGGCTTGGGCTCGATGGCGATGCGGATGCGCTTGTGGTAGGCCAGCATCTTGTCCATGGCCTTGACCAGCAGCTCGACGCTGCGCTTGCCGCTCTTGCTCTCGCGCACGTAGGTGCCTTCGCGGGCCAGCCAGAGGACGATGAGGTCGCAGCCCAGCTCGTGGGCGATGTCAATGCAGCGCAGCGAGCGCTCGATGGCGTAGCGGCGGCATTTGGGGTCGTTGCTGGTGTAGGCGCCGTCCACGGTCTTCGGGTTGAACCACAGCCGGGGCGCCACGATCTCGGCGAAGACGCCGGCGTCGTCCAGTTTCTTCCGCAGCTCCTTGGCCTCCTTGCGAATCTGCCGGTCGGACTTGTCGTCGAGGTCCGGCACGGCGTCATCGTCGTGCAGCATCATCGCGTCGAAGCCGAGCTTTTTGAGCTGGTCGAGTTTCCAATCGAACGTTTGCGCGGGCCGGGTGGGCGGACCGTAGGGGTCCTGCCCCTCGCTGAAGTTCCACGGACCGAAGCTGAACCGATATTTACGTTGTTTTGCCATAATATGCGGGACTGATTTTTTCGCGCCCCCACCATGCGAAAAGCGCGCGCGGTGTCAATTCCGCTCTCCCGTCCTTTCCGCGGCCGCGGGGGGTGTTTCCGTCTTCAAGGGGCGGGAGCGCGGCCGCAGCATTTCCCCGATCAAGCCGAAGAAGGTGCAGGGATCCACCACCACGAAATCAAGGTCGGGGTGGCGTTCGCGGAGGCGCCGGGAAAGGGTCGCGTACCAGCCGGGCGATTTGAGGATGGCGCGCGCCCAGAAGAAGGCGGGCCGTCCCGCGTGTTCCGCGGCAAAGGCGGCCAACCGGTCCGCGGCGGCATCCACGTTGCCGGGCAGGTCCTGTTCGCGACAGGTGGGCACGCCGGCATGCAGGGCGGGACCGGGCTCGAAATGGGTGCCCATGCCGTCGGGGCTGAAGGTCGCATAGGCGGCGAACTCCCGCTCCGTGGAGGCGCCGGCGCAACCGTCCAGGAGAAAGCCGGTGAGGGAGAGGTCCCACCGCGTGTAGGCCCGGCGGCAGTGCGCCACCCAGGCAGCCAACGCGGGCGGCAGGCCGGAATGCGGCCGCTCGGTCAGCGCCCGGGGGTTGACGTAGCCCGCCCCGGAATCGCCGGCGATGAAGAAATCATTCGGAGTGGCATGCCGTCGGGCGTAAACCAGCGCCTGCGGCGCGCGGTCGGCGAGATTCGGGTTGAAGGCCCATCCCAGCGGCACGCGCCCGCGTTGGGGATCGCGGAAAAAGCGGGGGACCGCCTTGTAGAGCCAGGACGGCGCGTCGTAATCCCCCACGTAGTGGCCGAGGTACAAGCGCGGCCGCACCCGCCCGTCGGCCCGGAGAAAGCCGCGCTTCCGCCATTCGCGGACGCCGGGCCGGGGGTTGGGTTGCGGATATCGCGCGCGCCGCGGGTAGTGTTGATGAAAGGAGGCGTTGGCGATGGCGGAAAGCCCGGGCGCGTCGGCTTCGAGGTAGCCGTTGAATTCCGAAAACACCCGCGCCAGCTCCCACTCGGTGGGCACGCCGCCGTGATGACCGCCCGCGCCGCGGGCATCCGTGTATTTGAAGGGCCAGGGGGTGAACCCGCCGATTTTGATCATGCCGCCCCCGCGCAGCGCGTTGAGCCGGCGGAGCAGGGCGAACAGGGTTTCCCGGTCCGCGCCCAGGGGCTGGTGGGGATCGTCGGCGGGGCGTTCGTCGCCCCAGGCGGAGAGATCGAAGAAGAACGCCCGGTGGGCGATGAAGTAATCGTGATTGCAGAGCGTGTGCAGTTCGCTGGAGGAGCGCGCGGGGTCTCGCAGCCACCAGGCATCGAGGTAATAGGCCGCCGCGGAGGGATCGCAGCGGCCGGGTTGAAGATAGCGCGCCATGGCCCAGCGATAGACGTCAATTTTGGCGCTGCCGCTGGAGGGCGCGTCGGCGCCGGGAATCGTGCCGCGGCCGGTGAAAAGCGGTTGTCCGTCGGGCCGGATCAACCAGAGCACGACCGGCAGCTTCAGCCCCCGGCGCAGACGGGTGAAGAGCGAATCCGGCGCGGGATCGTAGCGCACCGGCAACAAGCCTTCGACCCCGGCGGCGGTGGAGGCGGCGTTCGAGGTGGCGGGCACGTGTTCGTCATACACCACCAACCCGCGGAAACAGTCCCGGAAACGCCCGATCAACGCCTCCAGCGAATCCACCCGCTCCAGGGGACGGTTCTTCAACCAGCCATCCTCGCCCCGGTACCAGTCCAGCCAGAACGAGTCGGTATCCACGCCGAACCCGCGGCAATAGAGCACGTAGAGGCGCGGCGCGGCGCGATTCGCCAGCCCTTGCAGGGCGGCCAGCGCGTGCCACGTGTCCCACAACCGCCGGGCTTGGGCCGGTTGCCGCAGGTCCAGCCGCCGCAGCGGGCGGGCGTCGAACAGCACCACCGGATCGGCGGCGGGCGGCTCCGCGGCGGCGCCTCCCCCGCCCGCCAGCAGCCACGCCAGCAGCCATTTTCCCCAGCCCCGCCGGTTTGCGCGGAAAATCATTTTCATCGTTCTCATGCCTTTGCGGTTGGTTTTTGGTTCTTTCGTCACCGCCCCGGGATTCGCGGAAATCCGGGGGGGCGTGCGCGGTTCGCGGAGGCGGCCGGGTGGCCCGGCCCGCGCTTCCCCGGCCGGATGCTTTCCCGCGGCGGGCGTTTCGTTTCGGGAAACCGGGAAAGCCTTTCCTCTCCCGCCAAGGGCGCGGATTCCCCGGGGCGCGCGAAAAAACGGGTGGAAATTCCGGAGGCCCGGGGGGGACGTCGGTCTTCTTCGCGCGCCGCCCCCGGAGTCTCACACGGGCCGTTCACCGGGAACGAGCTTCCGGGCGGGGTAATCCCGCATTTTGACGCCGCGTTTGCGGAGGGCCTCGGCGAGGGGGGGACGGAATTCTTCGGGGGCGGTTTGCAGGGCGGTTTGCAGCGCCTGGGTGGCCTCCGGCCCCGGAATCCGCTGGAGCGCCATGCGGGCGTCGTCCCGCGCTTCGCGGTCCCGCAACCGCCGGGCCATCGCCCCCACGGCGGCGGCGGAGCCAATTTCCGAGAGCATCCAAAGGACCTCGCGGCGGACGGCCGCGGCGAAGTGCTCCAGCAACGGCAACAGGGCCCGCTCCACCGCGCGGGCCTCGGCTTCGGCGCCGGGACGGCCGGCGTGATGGACGATCTGCCAGAGGGCGCGTTTGGCCGAGCGGGCCACTTCGAAGTCGGGGTCGGTCAGCAGATCGGACAACGGCCCGACGGCGGGCGCGCCAACGGGGCCGGCGTTCTGCCAGGCGTCGCCGCGGGTGTCGCGGTCGCCGGCGCGGAGGCGTTGGACCAGGTCGGCCACCGCGCCGACGGGCGCGGCGGAATGGGTGGTCAGCGTCGCGGCGACGGCGGCGACGCCAGTGGAGGAAGCGGGCAAGGAGTGTTTTTTCATGGTCGCGGGAAAAACAGGTTCAGGGTTCGGGGACGGGCGGGCGTTCACAGGCAGTACGGATAACGCTGGGGCCGGGACATGAGCCGGTGGGCGGCGGGATCGCCGACGATCTCGCGCCGAGCCGGGTCCCACTTCAACGGACGGCGCAGCACGAAGGAGAGGTTGCCGAGGACGGTCAGATTGGCCGTGGCCACGCCGGCTTCGATGTTCATCACCGGTTGGGTCCCTTTCTTGATGGCCTGCATCCAATCCTCGCGATGGTCGAAGTTGGGGCTGCGATAGACGTCCTTGGCGCCGGCGGGCGGCTGCCACTTGACGGCCTTGGGCTCGGTGAACACCTGGCCGTCGCCCACCCAGACGATGAGGCTGTCCTTGGTGCCGTGATAGACCGCGCCGTAGCCGTCGCGGATGCCGAGGCGCTTGCGTTTGTCGGGGTCGAAGTAGGGGCGCTTCTTGCCCGGTTGCGCCCAGATGAGTTTCCAGTCGGGGTTTTTGAAGCGGTATTCCACGTGCATCTTCACCGCCGTGTCCCACAAGCCGTATTTGGGCAGCGTGCCGGTGGCCTCGATCTCGACCGGGCCGGTGTGGTCGGCGCCCATGATCCAGAGGGCGTTGCTCATCACGTGCGCGCCGCGGTCGCGAATCTGGCCGCCGCCCGACTCCATGATCCAGCGGAAGGTGCCGTGGCAGTAGCGGCGGTTGTAGGGGCGCCAGCGCAACGGCCCCAGCCAGAAGTCCCAGTCCAGCTCCGGCGGCGGGGCGGTGTCGGGCTGCGGGTTTTTGTCCACCGGGCTTTCGTAATGCCAGCACTCGACGGTGTGCACCCGGCCGATCATGCCGTTGGCGATGTAGCGGTGGGCGAGGTAGCACTCCTTCTGCGACCGGCCTTGGGAGCCCACCTGCACGACCACCCGGTTTCGCTTCGCGGCGGCCACCATCGCCCTGCCTTCCTCGATGGTGCAGCAGGCCGGTTTCTCGACGTACACGTGTTTTCCGGACTCGGCGGCGTGGACCATGATGGCGGCGTGCCAATGGTCCGGGGTGGCCACCACCACGGCGTCAATGTCCTTCCGTTGCAGCAACCGCCGGTAATCGTGGTAGGCGTCGGTGCCCTCGCCGCAGCGGCGTTGCCGGTCGGCCAGGCGGTTGGCGTCCACGTCGCAGACGGCCGCCACGTTCAGGTCGCCGCGGCTCTGCCGGGCCAGCATGTAGCCCAGATGCCCGGTGCCCATCCCGCCCACGCCGATGTGGGCGAGGGTGAGCTTTTCGTTCGCGCCGAAGACGCGGGAGGAAACGATTTGCGGCAGCCCGAGGGCCACGCCGGCGGCGCCCAGACCGGCGGCCTTCAGAAAGGACCGGCGCCGAAAGGGAGAGGAAGCTGGATTCGTCATGTTTTTTCGCGCGGATTGGACGGGCATCCTTGGGTGGGGATTCATCACCGGCAAGCAAATGTTTCCTCGCCGACTGGCGCGATTCCTGCTGGTTTTTCGGAGTGTTGACGATCCTCATTGGGGGGGGCGAAAACGCGGAAAGCCGCCAAAAAAAGACGTCTTTCTGTAACCCGCCCCGATCCGGACTGTCTGTGACAAGAGCGAGGAGCCTGACCCACTCCACGACGCGAACGCATGGCGTGGGTACGCCTGTCTGGCGCGGAAGAGCGGGCACGGGCGGGGCGAATCCCTCGGGAAATCGGCCCCGAACACAACGCGGGCAATGGGAAAGGAACTTATGCGGGGCGGGATAAAACAGTGGGCGGGGATCATGGGGATCATGGGGGTGAGCGGAAGCGTGGTGGGGATGGCGGCTTCTCCCACGCTGGCGCTTCAACGGGGCGGGAAAGGGGCGGTGACGCTGAATTGCGCCGTGGACCTCCGACGGCGGGCCGTTTTGGAGACGTCCTCCGATTTGCGGGATTGGCGGGCGCGCTACGCCTTCAACACCGGACGCAACGGAAACGTGATTCATTTTCCCGCGGCGGCGGCGGCGGCGTTTTACCGGCTGCGATTGGCGAACTTCCCGCTGCCGGCCGGCCTGGTGTGGATTTCGCCGGGGAGTTTTCTCATGGGCAGCGGCGAATACGAGGAGGGCCGGGAAGCGGATGAAGGCCCGCGCCGGGAGGTGCGCATTGACAAGGGGTTCTGGATGGGACGCACGGAAGTGACGGTGAAGCAGTTTGTCTCGGTGATGCACTACAACCCCACGATGGAGGACACGGCCTCCTTCCTGCCGGTGAACCGGGTTTCCCTGACCGAGGCGAAGCAGTACTGCCAGCGGTTGACCGCGACCCAGCGGAAACGGGGCGTGATCCCCCCCGGCACGGCGTACCGCCTGCCCAGCGAGGCGGAATGGGAATACGCCTGCCGGGCGGGAACGCAAACCCGCTTCAACTTCGGCGACGACCCCGAGTACCAGAAAATCTCCGCGCACGCCTGGTGTCGCCTCAATACGGCCCGGCCCATGCCCGTGGGGGGGAAACTGCCCAACGCCTGGGGCCTCTACGACATGCACGGCAACGTCTTCGAGTGGTGTCTGGGCTGGTACACCCCCTATCCGCACGGCGTCCGGTTCGGCTACGACAAAATCCGCAACTACCGGGGCGGCAGTTTTTACTGTCCGCTCGAATACCTGCGCTCCGCCAGCCGCCACCCCGGAAAAGAGGAGCACTCCGAGCTGATCGGCTTTCGCGTGGTGCTGGGCGCCGACTCCGAAACCGTCCTGCCGCTCAATGAAGTGGCCCCGCCCAAGGCCGCCATCGAATGGGCGGCGGACGGCACGTGGGCGCGGGTGAGCGGCGCGAGCGCCACCCCGGAATCCGGGGTCCGTTACTCGACCCACACCTGGCTGCCCACCTTGCGAAGCCCGGCCCAACCGCCGCTGCTCACCGCCCCCGGCGTCGTCAAAATGATCGCCTTCCGCGAAAACTTCACCTGCTCGAAGGCGGTGGAGGTCGTCATCCAGCAGGTGGCGCCGCCGGAAGCATGGCGGGCAAACGGAACCCTGCTGATAAAGGCGGTTCCCGCCGGCATCCCCGAATACGCCCTCGCCGACGGCGTGTGGCACGCCTACACCCGACCGGTGACCGTGCCGGCGGAAAGCGCCGTTTCCGTGCGGATACGTCGTCCGGGGTGGCTCACCTCGCCCGTGGTGACCCTTTTGTAAAAGCCCCTCCGTGAAAACGGAGCATCCCGCCGCGCGCGGGGCGCGAAATCCCCCGTGGACGGCGGGCCGCCCCCCCGGCGGTTTCCCGCAGACTCCAAGCGTGGGGCCCGAAAGCGGGGGCTTCTTCTTCCAAGAGACCGGCCGAAAAGACCGGCGCCCCCCGGTGGAACGATGATTTTCCCGCTCCGGAAGGCAAAAAACGCCCCCCGCGCCCTTCCGGCGGTCCGGCCACTTGACGCCCCCCGGGGGCTCCCGTAGGCTGGCGCTTCAGTGGACATGGACAACACACAAAATTTCCTGGTTCCGATGGTCGTCGAGCAGACCGGCCGCGGCGAACGCGGCTACGACATCTACTCGCGGCTGCTCGTGGACCGCATCATCTTCCTGGGGACCCCGGTGGACGACATGGTGTCGAACGTCATCATCGCCCAGCTGCTCTTCCTCCAGATGAGCGACCCCAAGAAGGACATTCACCTCTACATCAACTCCCCCGGCGGCAGCGTGACCGCGGGTCTGGCCATTTACGACACGATGCAGTTCATGACCTGCGACGTGAACACCTACTGCATCGGCCAGGCCGCCAGCATGGGGGCGCTGCTCCTGGCCGCGGGCACGCCCGGCAAGCGCTTCGCCCTGCCGAACGCCCGCATCATGATCCACCAGCCGTGGGGCGGCGTCCAGGGGCAGGCCACCGACATCAGCATCCAAGCCCAGGAAATCCTGCGCCTGAAGGACCGCCTCAACGAAATCCTCGCCGCCCACTGCGGGCGGGACAAGGAAACCGTCGCCAAGGACACCGACCGCGACCGGTTCATGGCCGCCGAGGAGGCCAAGGAATACGGCCTCGTGGACGAAGTGGTGAAATCCCGCAAGGAAGTCGCCACACTGCTCCAGAAGAGCGACGCCGCGGCAAAAACGGACGGCGACGCCGCGAAATCCTGACCCCCCGCGCGCCCCTGCTTTCATGGCCCGCCCCACCCAACTGACCCTGTGCAGCTTCTGCGGCAAATCCCATGCCGAAGTTAAAAAGCTCATCCAGGGGCCGGGCGTGTACATCTGCGACAGCTGCGTCCTGCTCTGCAAGGGCGTGCTCGACCGCGAACTGCGCAGCGAGAGCAAGCGCGCCCCCTTCCGGCGGCGGGTGCCCCGCCCGGCGGAGATCAAGGCCAAGCTGGACGAATTTTGCATCGGCCAGGAGCTGACCAAGAAGACGCTCGCGGTGGCGGTGCACAACCACTACAAACGCCTGCAAGTCGAAGCCGCCGCCCATTTGGAAACCGGCGCCGACGCGCCCGCTTCACGCGCCCGGGCCGACGACGTCGAACTCGAGAAGGGCAACATCCTCCTCAGCGGCCCCACCGGCAGCGGCAAGACCCTGCTGGCCCGCTCCCTGGCCCGGGCCTTGGACGTGCCGTTCGCCATCGCCGACGCCACCACCATCACCGAAGCCGGCTACGTGGGTGAAGACGTCGAAAACATCATCCTGCGCCTCCTCCAGAACGCCGACTACGACGTCAACCGCGCCCAGCAGGGCATCATCTACATTGACGAAATTGACAAAGTCGCCCGCCGCACGGAGAACGTCTCCATCACCCGCGACGTCTCCGGCGAAGGCGTCCAACAGGCCCTCCTGAAAATCCTCGAAGGCACCACCTGCAACGTCCCCCCCCAGGGCGGGCGCAAGCATCCCCAGCAGGACTACATCAAGGTGGACACCACCAACATCCTGTTCATCTGCGGCGGCGCCTTCGTGGACCTCGAAAAGATCATCCAGCGGCGGCTGGGCAATCGCACCGTGGGGTTCGGCGCCGCCTGGAGCGGAGCGCAGACCGCGGCCCTCAAACCCCACGAAATTCTGCGCCAAATCGAGCCCGAAGACCTCCTGGCCTTCGGATTCATCCCGGAATTCGTCGGCCGGCTTCCCGTGATCACCGTGCTCGAGGAACTGGACGCCGCGCAGCTCGTGGAGGTGCTGACCACCCCCCGCAACGCGCTGGTGAAACAGTTCACCAAACTGCTCGAAATGGAGGGCGTGAAACTGGAGTTCACCCCCGACGCCCTGCGCGAGCTGGCCGACGTCGCCCTGAACAAAGGCACCGGGGCCCGGGCGCTGCGGGGCCTGATCGAACGGCTCATGCTCGATTTGATGTACGACATCCCCAGCCAGAAAAACGTGCGCGGCGTTACCATCACCCGCGCCGTCGTTCGCGGCGAAAGCCAGCCCCTCATCCGCCGCAAACCCAGAAAAGCCGCCGCCTGATTGGCAAGAAGGATTCCCCCCCGCCTCGACGCGGACCCGCCGACGGAAAAATCCGCCCCCCCCAAGGCCCGAAGGAATCCGAATCCCGAAATTCCTCGCGCCGGAGGCGCGATATCCGACAGGCCCTGAAGGGTCGGGATGGGGCGGCCACGGAACTCGATTGCGGAGAATCGGGGGGGGGCGGGGCGCCCCTCGGCGCACGCGAGGCGCGTGTGCCCCCTCTTGTCCCCCCCCCGTAACGCAGGCAGGCAGCCTGTGCTGCCCGGGGGACCGCCGCCTCCTCACCTCGCCGCCTGCGGGGAGCGTTTTCGGAGTTCGGGATTCGGATTTCGGATTTTCTTCGGCCCCTGAGAGCCGGTCGGAAAAATACCGGGGTGGGGAACCCGGCCTGCAGCCCGGGGGTGTTTTGCGCCCTTTCTGCAGGTCGAGGGCTCCCCCGCGGCGGGAGGTTCCGCTTTTCCGCCAGGCTTCGAGGAAAAAGCACGAACCCGTCACCCAAACGAAGCTGACAGTCCTCGATCAGGTTGGCAAATTGCTTCCAGGCCATTTCGTTGCGCAGCTGGTCTGGAGGCGTGGAGCCATGTCGTGAGCCTGCTCTACGCCCAACTCGTCCCTGTCGTGGGACTCAACGAGGCCGGACGCGAAGGGCCATTGACAAGCGGCGGGCGCGGGCGTTCATTGACGCGGCTTTCCCCGAGTGGAGACCGGACAATGAGCGAAGCAAGTTTGTGCATCGGAGTGGTCGGCGCGGGCAGTTTCGCCGCCTTTGCGGTGGAGCAGTTTTTGCGAATCCCCGGCGTCACGCTGGGCGGCGTGGCCGACACCCGGCCCGAGGCGGCCGCGGCCCTGGCCCGGCGGTTCGGCGTCGAGCCGCTGGCGGATTGGACGTCCCTGCTGGAGCGGGCGGAGGTGGATTTGATCTATCTCGCCACCCCGCCGTTTCTGCATTTTCCGCAGGCGCGGCAGGCGCTCGAAGCGGGCAGGCACGTCATTTCGGAGAAGCCGCTGGCGGTGTCGGTCGAGCAGGCCGACCAGTTGGTGGCGTTGGCGCGACAGCGGAACCGGCTCTGCGTCGCCAACCTCATGCAGCGCTACAACCCGATGTTCGACGCCGTGCGGGGCCTGATCGAATCGCGGGCGTTGGGCGACGTTTTGCACGGCTACTTCGAGAACTACGCGGGCGATGAAGGGTTGGCGCCCGCGCACTGGTTCTGGAACCGCGCCCAAAGCGGCGGCATCTTCATCGAGCACGGCGTGCATTTCTTCGACCTGTTCGCCGGCTGGCTGGGCCCGGGACGGGTGGTGGCCGCCCAGCGCACCCGCCGGCCCGGCTCCGGTCTCGAAGAGCAGGTGCAATGCACCGTGCGTTACGCGGCGGGGGTGCACGTCAACTTCTACCACGGCTTCACCCAGCCCGCCCGGCTGGATCGCCAGCAATTCCGGCTCCTGTTCGAGCGCGGCGAGATCACCCTCGAGGAATGGGTGCCCATCCGGGCGCGCCTGGACGGATTGGTCAACGAGGAGACGCTTCAGGCCGTGACCCGCCTTTTTCCGGACGCGGAGGTGGAGGTGAAGGAAACCTACGCCGGGGCGAAGCAATCCGTCCGGGGACGGCACAAGGAATTCACCGCGGACCGGCGCGTCGAGCTGCGGGCGGGCGCGAACGCGGACAAGGCGGAACGATACCGCGCGCTGGTGCGCGCCATGCTGGAGGATCAATGGGCGTGGATTCGCGATCCCGCCCACGCGCGCCGGATCACGGAGCAAAACGGCCGCGACTCGGTGGTCATGGCGGAAGCCGCCACCCGGCTGGCCGATCGCGCCGAGACGGGGCCCGCCGCCGCCGGTGAATGAAGAGCGCCGCTTCGCCGCGCGCTTGACGGACGGCGTCTTTTGCGGCGGGGTGACGGGCGTGACGACGTCCACCGACCAACCGACCCGTTTGGGGGCGGGATTCAGCGTGGTGCTCGTGGAACCCTCCCTGCCGGAAAACGTCGGCGCCGTGGCGCGGGTGATGGGAAACCTCGGCGCGCGCGAGCTGCGGCTGGTGCGTCCCTGCGCTCATTTGAGCGGGGCCGCGTTGCGGGTGGCCACCCATTCCGGGGCGCTGCTGCGGGCCGCGCGGGTCTTCCCCTCCCTCGCCGAGGCGGTGCGCGACTGCCACTGGGTGGCGGCCACCTCCGCCCGTCCGCGCGATCCCCGGCAGCCGACGGTGAATCTTCCCGGGCTGGGCCGGCATTGGCCCGCGGCGCCCGCCCGGACGGCGCTGGTGTTTGGCCGCGAAAGCCGGGGACTCACGGCCGAGGAGCTGGCCCACGCCCACCTCTGCGTGCGCATTCCCACCCCCGGCGATGCCCCCGCCTTCAACCTCTCCCACGCCGTGGCGGTGACGCTTTACGAGCTGGCGCGGGAGGACGTTTCCGCGCCCGCCGCCGCCGGCGAGCCGCCGGCCCGCGGCGGGGACGTCGAAGGATTGAAGCAACACGGGCTTGCCCTCTTGGAGCGCGTCGGTTTTCTCAAGCCGCGTCAAGCGCCGCGCGTCCGCCGTCGCTTCTCCGCGCTGCTGGCCCGCTGGCGGCCCACCGCCGCCGAAGTCCGGTGGGTGCGCGGCTTTTTTCACCGCGTGGAACTCACCCTCGACCGCGCCTCCCGCGCTGAAGAAAAACCGAACCCCGAACCCCGAAATCCTCCGGAATAGCCCCGCTCGCAGGCACCGGGGTGGCAAAGGAAATCCGAAGACCGAAAAAAGTGTGCCTCTCCCCGCCGGCGAGGCGACGAAGCGGAACGTCCCCCCGCAGGGGGGCGTCGGTTCTTTTTCGACGCGGTTTTTTCGGAGGGCGTCTCGCCGGAGGCCCGTTTTTGTTCTCCTCCCGTCGCGCCGGGAGGATGCTCACTCCGCTTCCGCCGCCGGTTCGTGAAAGGCAAAGGCGCCGTACCCCACCACCCGGTCGCGCCCGCCGGCGGTGTCGCCGGAGTTGCGCAAATCGAGGGTGCGGCAACGCATTCCCCGTCGCCCGGCCACCACGAGCAATCCCCGAATGGGGCGGTGGCCGCAGGCGTCGTGGTCGGCCAGCGCCCGGGTGTCCAAGCGCTCGATGGCCTTCGCGGTGGCGGCGTCCCGTTGCCGGGCGGTGAAATAGTCGTGGTAATGGCTCAGGTCGGAGCTGACCACGACGCGGGTTTCCGGACCGCCCCACAGGGCCTCGATGACGCGCGCCACCTCGCCGGGGGTGGCGCGGCCCACCAGCAGCGGCACGATGGCCACCTCGCCCAGGGCCACCTGGAGGAAGGGCAGATGCACTTCGAGCGAGTGTTCCGGGCGGTGCGCCTCCTCCGAAACCATCACGCCGGGTTGCGCGACGGCGGTTTCCCATCCCTCCTCGTCCACCGGCACCGCGCCCAGCGGGGTGGCAAACACGCCGGCCTCGCTGACGGCCACGCCGTCGAAGTCCGCCCAGTGGGACGGCCCCAGCAAAACCACCCGGCGGACGCGGGGG
Organism: uncultured Verrucomicrobiota bacterium; assembly: GCA_964601985.1. Classification (GTDB taxonomy): domain Bacteria; phylum Verrucomicrobiota; class Verrucomicrobiia; order Limisphaerales; family J093; genus J093. Next base: position 2,178 of record CAZRPT010000108.1, on the reverse strand, counting down.
CGGTCCCGCGCCAGAAGGGCGTACCCGGTGGCCGCCACCGGGCCGGAATACTCGTAGCCCGCGTGGGGGAGGATCAGCGCCTTGGGAGCCGGCCCGGCGGGCGGGTCGGCGTCCGCCAGGAAGGTTTCCACGTCCCGGCGCAGCCGCGCGGGCGACGCCGGATAAAACCGTCCGGCCTGTCCGGGCCGGCGGATTTCAGCCAGTAAAAATTCCGTCATGACTCAACCTTTCGTTATTCGTCAAAGCGCAGCAGTCGCGGTTTTCGCCCCTTCCACGGTCCCGCGCCCGAATCCGGAACGGTCTCGTTCCACAATCCCGGCACCCTCCCCCGGCATTCCGGGCAACGCCCGTCCTTGTCCAGCCGGCATTCCAGGACGCGGAACCCCGCCCGGCGGACGAGGGTTTTCTGGCAGCGCGGGCAGCGGGTGTTTTCCCATTCCCCCACCTGTCCCGGCAGATTGCCGGCATAAACGAAGTTCAAGCCCGCTTCCTCGCCCAGGGCCGCCGCCCGCAGCAGGTCCCGCGGCCGGGTCGGGTGAATCCGCGTCATCCGGTAATCCGGGTGGAACGCGGTCACGTGCCACGGGATGTTGGCGCTCACCGAGGCGATGAATCGGGCCATGTCGCGCAGCTCCGCGTCGCTGTCATTGAAGCCGGGCACCAGCAGCGTCACCACCTCCACCCAGATGCCCCGGGCATGGAGGGATTGGATGGTCTGGGTGACCGCCTCCAGCGAGCCGCCCAGAAAACGGTACGACGCGTCGCGGAAACTCTTCAAATCCACCTTCACCGCGGACAGGCGCATCTGAAGAAAATCGAGCGCGTCCGGGGTGGCGTTGCCGTTGGTGACCATCGCGCACAGGAGGTTCTCCTTCAGGGCGGCGTCGAACACGGCCGCCGCCCACTCGGCGGTGATGAGCGGTTCGTTGTAGCTGGACACCACCGTTCCCGCCCCCGCCCGCCGGGCCGCCGCCACCATCTGCTCCGGCGAAACGGCCTGGATTCGCCCCCCGGAATCCGGATCGCGCAGCGCCTGACTGGTCAGCCAGTTTTGGCAGTAGGCGCAATGAAGATTGCACCCCAGCATGCCGAACGTGAGCGCCTCGCTGCCCGGCAGCACGTGGTAAAAGGGCTTCTTCTCGATCGGGTCCACCGCCAGCCCCGCCACGTAACCGAACGGCACGCGCAATGCGCCGTCCTGATTGAAACGCACCTGGCACGCCCCGCGCTGGCCCGGGCGCAAGCGGCACCGATGCGCGCAGGCCACGCAGCGGACCCGCTCGCCCTCGCGCCGCCACAACACCCCTTCCCGCGTCCGGCGTTCCAGCATTTCCCCCAGCCGGACCGCGGCCCGACCGCGCGGGGTGTCGGACTCGGGCAGATTTACGATGTTGTCCTCCGCTTCGCTCATACGCGCCGCTTTCCGTGGAACGTGGTCTGAATGCCTGGCGAACATACGCCAGCTTGTCCTTCCTTGCAAAGCGCCGCCCCCGCGAAGGGGTGGCTCGCGGAGCGCGCTTTACGGGGCCGCCATCGCCGCGTAACCTTCGGACGTGAGCAGCCACCCGTACAGCGTGCGTCGGGCCACGATTGACGATCTGGCCGTTTTACGGGCCTTGTGGACCACCGCCCGTCTGCCGGTGTTCGAGCTGGAGCCACGCTTGACCGAGTTTCAGCTCGCCGCCCGCGATGATGGCGCGGTGGGCGGCGCGGTGGGCCTGAGGGTGGAGGGATGGCACTGCTGGCTGCACAGCCCCTGTTTCTATTCCGCCGCCGAGGAAAAGAGCAGTCTGCCCGCGCTGTGGCAGCACGTGCAGCAGGTGTCGCGGGGAAAAGGGGTGGCGCGGTTCTGGATCGCCGGCCCGCCGGGAGAGTTCTGGCAAACGGTCGGGTTCCGCCCGGCCACCGCCGCCGATCTCAATCGTCTCCCGGCCGCCTTCCGGCTGCCCGCGGGGAAGAAGGAGTGGTGGACGTTCTCGGTGCGAAACGACGCGTTGCTGGAGAAGACCATCGAGCGCGAATTCGCCCGGTTGCAGGCGGAAAACCGCGCCGACACCGATCGTCTGCGACGGCACGCCAAGTTCTGGACCGGCCTGGGTTTTTTGCTGGCCGCCGCCCTTGCCATGAGCGTCATCTGGATGCTGTTCATGATGTTCAACGCCATGGGAAAGCGGTAAG
>CAZRPT010000107.1:0-5569 GCA_964601985.1 uncultured Verrucomicrobiota bacterium | reverse complement strand
CTTTTGTAGCGCAGACTTCCAGCCTGCTGTAGCGCCGGCTTCCAGCCGGCCCGGCGGGCGAGGAAAAGCGGCCGCCGCGTAAAAAGAAACGCTTGGCCGACTGGAAGTCGGCGCTACGGCAGGCTGGAAGCCTGCGCTACGGAGGGGAGCGCACGCGCCCTCGCGTGCGTCGAGGGATGCCCCCCTTTTTTTCTGATTTGCCCGAGAGGACGTCTTTTCCGCCCTTTTTCCGCTTGGTGCCGCCGGGTGGCTGTGGTTTAACAACGCCCGGTTTTTCGGCGCGGCCGAACACAATCCGTTTTTATGAGTTCCGGATATCAAATCGTGGTCTGCGGCAGCGTGGTCCCGGACCCGTGGCAAACCCTCGAACCCGCCTCCGGCCCCGCCGGCCCGGCGTTGAAGAATGAAATGATGCTCCCGGCGGTGCTGGACCCGTGGGCCGGCCACGCCCTGTACGAGGCGGCGGACCTCGCCCGGCGCGCGCCGGGCAGCAAGGTCTGGCTGGTCAGCCTCGGCCCCAAGGCCAAGCTCCAGCAGGTGATGATGACCATCGGCCAGAAGGTCGCCTTCGAGCTGGTGGCCCTCGACGGCCCGGCCAACGGCTTCGTGGACGCCGCCCCCACCGCCGCCGCCCTCGCGGACGCCATCCAGGGCCTCGCCGGCCTGGACCGCTCGCGGCTGCTGCTCTTCGGCGGCTGGGAATCCGCCTCGCGCGGCGCGGGCGTCACCCTGCAACTGGTGGGCGAACGCCTCGGCATCACCGACCAGTTCCAGGGGGTGGACCAGTTGACCGTGCGCGACGACGGCAAGCTGGAGCTGCTCGAACGCATCGAAGGCGGCCGCCACCAGATCGCCGTCTGCGACGGCCCGCCGATGGTGGTCGGCTGGGCCACCGGCCATCTGCCGGAACCCAAGAACAACCCCCAGATCGGCATGCAAAACATGCGGCAGGTCATGCCCGCCCTTCAGCGCGCCGCAGCGGCGGCGGTGAAGAATGAAGGGCTCACCTTCGCCGAAGTGACCCTGCCCAGCCAGCTTCGGGAAACCCGCGTCGTCAAGGACCAGTCCCCCGACGACATCGCCCGCGAAATCGTGGACTGGCTGAAGGAATAACCCCGCCGCCGCCCCCGCCATGGAAACCATCCTCTTTCTCGCTCACACGGAAACCGACGGAACCCTCGGCCGCCCGGCCCGGGAAGCCCTCACCGCCGCGCGTCAACTGGCGGAAGCCGCCGCCGGCGCGCCGTTCGTCATCGGCCTGCTCGGCGCGAACACCGAACCCGCCGTCGCCCAGGTGGCCGGCGCGGGCGCCGCGCGCGTCCTGGCCGCCACCGATGAACGCCTCGCCCAGCCGCGTTACGCCTCCGACGCCCTCGCCGCGCAGGCGCTTTGTCAGGCCGCCAACGCCACCGTCGTCATCGCTCCCGCCACGGCCCGGTTCAACCGTGTCCTGCCCGGCGTCTCCCACCGGCTGGGCGGCGCCGTGGACACCCACGTCAGCGAAATCGCGCCCGAGGGCGACGGCCTGCAGGTGGTCCGCTGGTTCTACCGCCAGCGCCTGCGCGGGCGCTTGAGCCGCACCGCGCGCCCGTGGATCCTGCTCGTGGATCCGGGTTGTTTCCCGGCCTGGACCGGCGAGTCCGGCGCCGCCGCGGCCGAGGCGGTGAGCGTGGCCTTCGACGACCAGCCGCTCCGCACCGAGGTCACCGGCATCAAGGCCCCCGCCGAAGACGCCCAGACCATCCGCCCCGACGCCGATCTGCTCTTCGTGGCGGGCGCGGGCTGGACCAAGCAACAGGCCGACGGCCAGGCCCACGTGCCCGAGGCGGAACGGCTCATCCTCGACTTCCTCAAACTCACCCGCGCCTCGCTGGGCAGCAGCAAATCGCTGGTCGAGATCGGCGGCGAAGGGCAGGAGGTCCTCTCCTTCCTGACCCACCTGAACCAGATCGGCCAGACCGGCGCCACCCCGCGCCATCCGAAGGGCCTCTCCACCTGCTGCCACGGCGAAGAGCCCCACACCGTCGGCTGGCGCTTCATCACCGAGCGCCGGGCCATCAACCTCGACGCCAACTGCGGCTGGGCGCGCGGCAAGGCCGACGTCCTCTACGTCGCCGACGCCTTCGCCGTCATGCGCCGCGTCAACGAACTCCTCGCCGCCGCACCCGCCGCGGAGTAACCGGCCGGCGCCTCGTCGCCGCCGAGGCAACAAGGCGCCGACTGAGGACAGCCGGCCTGCAGAGGAACAACACGCCCCCGCCCCGGTGGGCCGGATCCCCCGACCCGGCGTCCGAGCAGGAACAACGAAAAAAAAACCGCGCACCTGCCGTGTCGCAGCGTGGCACACCGCGAGGCGGCCGATTTCTCTCCCCGCGCGATTTCACCACGAAGGACGCGAAGAAGAGACGAAACCCTCCCGCCGGGTGGCGCCCGCCCTGGCGGGCCGGCTTCTGCTTGCCTCGGGGAAAGGGGTTGCGCAAGCTGGGCCCCCACAACAACTCGACCACGAATCATGAGCGGACTTCTGGCGAACTGGTTCCAACCGCGGGAACACCAAACCACCGTGCGCACGGAGGTGCTGGCGGGAACCACCACCTTCCTCACGATGGCCTACATCATCTTCCTGCAACCGGCGGTGCTCAGCGGGCAACTGTTCGGGCAGGAGACCGGCATGGATTTCGGCGCGGTCACCACCGCCACCTGCGTGTCCGCCGCGCTGGCCACCCTCATCATGGGCGCGTGGGCCCGGCTGCCGATCGCCCTGGCGCCGGGCATGGGGGAGAATTTCTTCTTCGTCCTGACCGCCATTCCCGCGGCGGCGGCGCTCGGCTACGCGGAACCGTGGCGCGCGGCGTTGGGGGCCGTGTTCGTGGGCGGCGTGCTGTTCTTCGGGCTGTCGCTGCTCGGTTTTCGCCGGCGGATCATGGACGCCGTAAGCCCGAGCTTGAAAAGCGGAATGGCGGCCGGCATCGGCATCTTCATCGCCTTCCTCGGTCTGCAAAACGCGGGCGTCATCCTGCCCGATCCCGGCACGGGGGTGAAATTGAACACCCAATGGCTCTCGCCGGACCGGCTGGTGTTCGGCGCGGGCCTCCTGTTGACCGGCGGCCTGCTGGCGCGGCGGGTCCGGGGCGCGGTGTTGTGGGGGATCATCGCCGCCGGGCTGCTGGCCGCCGGGCTGCGGCTGGCGGTGCCGTTGCTGCCGGAAAGCTGGCAGGCCGCGCCGCTGGTGGCCAAGTCGCAGTTGATGACCCGTTTCGAATGGGCCACCGGCGTGGTGGCCCCCCCGCCCTCCGTCGCCCCCACGTTCCTGAAAATGGACATTCTGGCGGCCCTCACCCTGCCGATGCTGCCGTTGGTGCTGGTGTTTTTGTTCATGGACCTGTTCGACACGATGGGGACGCTGCTGGGCGTGAGCGAGCAGGCCGGCTTGATGAAGAACAACGAACTGCCCCACGCCCGCGAGGCGTTGCTGGCGGACGCCACGGGCACGGTGGCGGGCGCGATGCTCGGCACCAGCACGGTGACCAGTTTCATCGAAAGCGCCGCCGGGGTGCAGGCCGGCGGGCGCACCGGCATCACGGCCCTGACCACGGCGGGCTGGTTTTTGGTGGCCCTCTTTTTCAGCCCGGTCATCGCCATGGTGGCCAGCTACCCGCCGATCACCGCGCCGGCGCTGGTGGTGGTGGGCGCGCTGATGATGAAGAGCGTTACCCGCATCGCGTGGGACGACTTCACCGAGGCGTTGCCGGCCTTTTTGATCGTCATCGGCATCCCCTTCACCGTCTCGGTGGGGGACGGTCTGGCGCTGGGCTTGGTGGCGTATCCGGTGGTGAAGTTGCTGGCCGGCCGGCGACGCGATGTTTCCTGGCTGCTCTACGTGCTGGCGGTGGCGCTGGTGCTTTACTTCGTGCTCGTTCGCTCGCGATTCGGCGGGTGAAGCCGGACGCGGGAGCGCGCGTTCCTTTTTCGCGTCCGCCGGCGATCCCCACTCCGGGCTTGACCGGTTCGCGGCCCTGCCGCCACAGTGCCGCCAACCACAAACACAACACACCGTGAAACAACGAAAATCGGCCATGAAACACGTCAAGATTGTCCTGCTCGCCCTGGCCGCCGGCGGCCTTTGGGGAGTCGCCGCGGCGGAGGCGGAACCGGAGGTTTCGTCGGATTCCTGCGTCAAATGCCACGCGAATCTGCAACCCGACCTGGTCACGGACTGGCGGCACAGCGCCCACCACGACTCGGACGTGGGATGCGCGGACTGCCACGGCACGGCCCACAACGCGGACGACGACGTGGCCCGGGTGCGCATTCCCACCCCCGACGTGTGCGCGGATTGCCATGAAGACCAGGTGGCCCAGTTCAAGGCCGGCAAGCACGCCCTGGGATGGGCCTCGATGAAGGCGATGCCCACCTTCCACCACCAGCCCGCCATCCTGACCGACGGCATGAAGGGCTGCGGCGCCTGCCACAAGATCGGCTTGAAGAGCGAGGAGGAAATGAAGCAGCTCAAACGCGAAGGCTCGGGATTCGGCGTGGCCTCCTGCGACGCCTGCCACACCCGGCACACCTTCTCCGCCGAGGAAGCCCGCCAACCGCAGGCCTGCCAGACCTGCCACATGGGCTTCGATCACCCCCAGTGGGAGATGTATTCCTCCTCCAAGCACGGCGTCCGGTTCCTCCTCAAGCAGCAGGGCATCCTCCCGGAAACCGCCGCCGCGCCGACCTGCCAGACCTGCCACATGCAGGAGGGCCGGCATGACGTCATCACCCCGTGGGGCTTCCTGGCGGTGCGCCTGCCGATGCCGGACGATCCCGAATGGGCCGCCGACCGGGCCACCATCCTCCAGGCCTTCGGCGTGTTGGATCCGGACGGCAAACCCACCGCCCGTCTGGAAGTGGTCAAGGCGGCGAAGGTCGCGCGGCTGACCCAGGAAGCGTGGCAGCGGGAGCGGGACCGCATGCTGGCCACCTGCCGGCAGTGCCACTCGAAGAACTTCGCCCAAGGCGAACTGGAGAAGGGCGACCAGATGATCCGCGAGGCCGACCGCCTGATGGCCCGGGCCATTCGCATCGTGGCCAAGCTCTACCAGGACGGCATCCTCCAGAAACCGGAAGGCTACGCCCACGCCTTTCCGGACGTGCTGACCTTCCACGACGCCTCCAGCGTGATCGAGCAAAAACTGTTCGTGATGTGCATGAAACACCGGATGCGCACCTTCCAGGGCACCTTCCACGCCAACCCGGACTACGCGCTGTGGTACGGCTGGAGCGAGCTTCAGCGGGACCTCACCGAGATCAAGGCCCTGGCCGAGGAACTGCGGGAACGGGCCGCCGCCCGCGCGAAAAAATAAGCGCCCCGCCACCCCGGCAAATTCGGCCGGGAACCCGGATCCCCTCCCCTTCCGCCGGAGACGCGGAAAGGGAGGGGATGTCGTTTTCGGATTCCCCGGAGGGCGCCCGCCAACGCCCGTCCGCGCTCTGGAAGGCGGGGCGGGGAAAATCCGAGATCCGAAGGCCCGAAGGCCCGAAGGAAATCCGAATCCCGAAATCCGAAAGAAAAAGGGGC
>CAZRPT010000106.1:0-2849 GCA_964601985.1 uncultured Verrucomicrobiota bacterium | reverse complement strand
GCCTCCGCCCCCCGCCGCTTCTACCAGCTCCGAATCGAACTTCCCTGAGCCCCCGCCGAAAAACGCCGGACGGGGAAAAACGGCCTCCTCCCGGGGGCACATTGCGCCCGCCCTGCCGGCCGGGAGGTCCCGCCTTTGCCGACAAGCTCCCGAGAAGCCCGCCGCGGGGGACAAAGCCGTCGAACGGAGAAAACCAAGAGAGCAAGGGACGCGGGGAAATCCGCCCCCCGGAAGAACGCCCCCTTTCCTAGACGCCGCGGCGGGAAAACGCCGAAACGCCCCCTCCCCTTCCTTTTCCGCCTTCGCGGGTTCCTTGTCCGGCACGTCTCCGGACGTCCGTTTTCCGGCGCTCCTTGCGATATTCTGGCAATTTGCTCGCCGTGATGAACGAACGAACCGCAGCCGATGCGGCCCGGCAATCCGCCGGGCGGCCCCTGACCCACTCGCGGACTTCGGACCGCACCGCCTGTGGTTCGTGTCGTTCCGGAGTGCTGCGTCTCCACCGCTGGACCACCACCACCTTTCCCCTCACCCCCCGGCTCACCACAACCCATAAATCGCAACTTATAATTCATAATTCATAAATCCTAATTCACAAATCCCCTCCCATGCCCTCCGCCATCATCAACCAGCCCCATGCCCGCGTGCAGCTCACCGGCGAGCGGCTCGAAGTGCACGTGCGCGACGAAGAAGGCGAATACCACAGGCAGCGACAGATTCCGCTGCGCGACCTCGACCGCCTCATCATCGGCGACACCGTCCACCTCACCAGCGCGGCCCTGGCGGCCCTGCTCAAGGCCGCCCTGCCCATCCAGGTCTTCTCCTGGCAGGGCAAATTCCTCGGCGGCTTCCTGCCCGCCCAGAACCAGCACGGTCTGTCCCGCTTGCGGCAGTACCAGCGCACCCTCGAACCCGAATTCGCCCGGCGCATTGCCGGCCGTCTCATCACCGCCAAACTCTACAACCAGCGCCGCGCATTGCAGCGCCTCGCCGCCAGCCGCGGCTGGCTCCGGACCGGAGAACGCGGCGACCTGCCGGCGCCGGAGGACGCCCCCGCCGCCGCCGAAACCGAAACCGCCCGGGCCGTCCGGGCCGATCTGGCCTGGCTCGACGGGCGTTTCCGTGATCTCGAGACCGCCACCACCATTGACGAACTGCGCGGTTACGAAGGCGCCACCACCGCCCGTTACTTCACCGCCTGGGCCCGCTGTTTGCCGGCCGACTTCCCCTTCGAGCGCCGTTCCACCCGCCCGCCGCGCAATCCCGTCAACGCCTGCATCTCCTTCGGCGCCACCCTGCTCTATGGTGAGGCGACCGCCTTCTGCCACGCCCACGGCCTCGATCCCGCCCTGGGCACCCTGCACGCCACCACCAACGGACGCTGGTCCCTGGCGCTCGATCTCATCGAGCCCTTCCGTCCCCTGCTGGTCGAGGCCCTGGCGCTGGACCTTTTCAGCCATCAAATCCTCGGGGCCGGCCATTTCGAGACCCGCGATGGCGGGGTGTTCCTCAACGAACCCGGTCGCCGCAAATTCTTCCTCCAATACGAACGTCGCATGGAACGCCAGTTCCTCAGCGAAGCCGTCGGTCACCGCACCACCCTGCGGCAGCAGCTTGAACAACAGGCCGTCATGTACAAAACCGCCCTCGAACGCCCCGACGCCTTCGAACCCCTGCTGATGAACTAAAGTCATTTTTGATTGGCGATTTTTGATTTTTGATTGCCCCGCGCTCCGACGCTATCTTGAGCACGAACCACCAACGCGAAAAAACGCTCCGACATGCCATGACTGAATCAGAAATGAAGCAGCGGACCAAAACTTTCGCCCTCCGAGTCATCAAACTGGTCAACGCCCTGCCTGCACGTCTCCCTGCACGACGCATCGCCGACCAACTGGTGCGTTCCGCCACCTCGGTGGGCGCCAACTACCGCGCCGCCTGCCGCGCCCGGTCCCGTGCTGACTTCCTCGCCAAACTCGGGGTGGTGGAAGAAGAAGCGGACGAAAGCGCCTTTTGGCTCGAACTCCTCATCGAATCCGGCCTCATGCCCTCCTCGCGGCTTGCCGGCCTGTTGAATGAAGCCAACGAGATCACCGCCATCATTGTTGCCTCCCGTAAAACGGCCGCCCATCTTCCCCGGACTGACTGAACGCCAATCAAAAATCGCCGATCAAAAATCAAAAATTTTCATGCTGTGTGGTGGCACGACGCTTTTCCGCTGGTTCCCTATGAAAAATCCGCGCCCGGAGCCGGACAGATGCTGACCCTCATCGCCTACGACATCTCCCAACCCAAGCGCCTGGCCAAGGTGGCCAAGGTCTGCGAAGACTACGGCGTGCGCGTCCAGTACAGCGTCTTCGAATGCCACCTCTCCCCCGGCGAATTCGACGATCTCTGGCTCACCCTGCTGGATCTGATTGACGAAGACGAAGACCGGCTCGTGGCCTACCGCATCGATGCCCGTTCCGCCCGGGAAACCCTCACCGCCGGCACCATGGTCTGCCATGAAAAAGTGGTCTGTTATCTGGTCTGAATATGCCGCCAGGTCACGAGCCCGAACCCCCGGTTTTCGGGAGGCTCGCGACCTGGGTTGCTATTCATTGCCCAGCAAGCAGTTGTGGAAAATCACCGCGCTGGGAAACGGGTTTGAAGCAGGAAGCGTGCCAGCAAAAAACACCCCTCCCGACCTGGATGAAGCTTGCACCACTGCGCCCCAAAGAGTTACAAATGCGCGGTGAGAAATCACCCCCCCGCCGAAAGGCAATGAAGACAGAACATGGCGCTTCGGTTTCCCGTTCTTCGCCATCCTCTGTGAGAAATCACCCCCCCGCCGAAAGGCAATGAAGACC
>CAZRPT010000105.1:0-18333 GCA_964601985.1 uncultured Verrucomicrobiota bacterium | reverse complement strand
CGGCGCGCTGGAAACCCGGGGCGACCCCGTCGCCGCCCCCGCCGTGGCCGCGCTCGCCCGGGCCGCCGCCAATCCGGCGGTCCGCCTCGCGGCGGTCAGGGCCCTCGGCACGCTGGGCAACGCCCGCCACGTGCCCCTGCTCGCCCGGGCCGCCGCCGCGGGCGGCGGCCTCCGCACCGCCGCCATGGACAGTCTCGGCCGGTTGCGCGGCGACGACGTCAACCCGGCCCTGACCCGCCTGGCCGCCGATGCCCGCGCCGCCGCCGAAGTGCGCGTGGCCGCCATCCAGGCCCTCGTGCGCCGGCACGACACCGCCTGCGTGCCGACCCTGCTCCAGGTGGCCGGACGCGATTCGGGCGCGCCGCGCGTCGCCGCCCTCAAGGCCCTCGGCGCCCAGGCCGGGCCCGAACAGGTCCCCGCGCTGCTCGATCTCCTGGTGACCGCGCCCGACGCCGCCGCGCGGGACGACGTCCAACGCGCCCTCACCTCCGTGCTGGTCCGCCACTCCGGGGTCTCCGTGGAACCGGTGGCCGCCATGCTCCGCCGGCACAAAGACCCCGCCGTGCGCGCGGCCCTGGTCTCCCTGCTGCCGCTCATCGGGGGGAACGAAGCGCTTGAACTGACGCGGAGTGTTCTGGCCGTCAGTCAGGGCGGGCTGCGCAAGGCCGCCATTCGCGCCCTGGCCGACTGGCCCGACCCCGCCCCGCTGGAGGACCTCCTGCGGCTGGCCCAAACCGACGCCGCGAACCACGCCCTCGCCTTGCGCGGCGCGCTGAAACTGATCGAGATTCCCGCCAACCGGCCCAGCCGGGACACCGTGGCGTGGCTGGAGCAGGCCATGAAACTGGCCCGCGACGCCGCCGGGAAAAAAGCCGTGCTGGCGCTGCTGCCGCGCTACCCCTGTCCCGCGGCCCTCAAGCTGGCGCAGGCCGCCCAAAACGATCCCGCCCTCGCCCGGGAGGCAAAGCTGGCCGCCGCGAAGCTCCAGGAACTGTTGCTCAACCAGCGGCTCACCGGCCATGCCTCGATCAACGACCGCGACGCGAAAAACGCCTATGACGGCAACCTCGGCACCCGCTGGGCCACCGGCCGCCCCATGCAACCGGGCGACTGGTACGTGATTGACCTCGGCGTCGAAGCGCGGATCAAGGGAGTGACCCTCAACGCCGCCGGCTCGAAACGCGACTACCCGCGCGGCTACGAAGTCTATGTCTCCTTCGACGGCGGCAACTGGCGGGGCCCCATCGTCACCGGCAAGGGGACCCAACCCCTCACCGTCATCCGCTTTCCCCAGCCGGTGCTCACCCGCTACCTCAAGATCGTCCAGACCGGCCGCGCTCCCGGCCTCTTCTGGTCCATCCACGACCTGAAAGTGGACCGCGAATAAACGCCCCCTCCCGCCGCGAACCGGCAAACCGAAAGCGCGCGCCACGAAAAAGCGCGCGCTTTCTTTCGGATTTCGGGATTCGAATTTCGGATCTCCTCCGGGCCTTCGCTCCTCCGGGGCCTCGGGTTTTCCCCGCCCCGTCCCACCATCCCCCGGCCACCCGGGTAGCACCCGCGTCTCGCGGGTCGGCTTTGGCGTCCCCGCCGAAGCCTTCCCCACGCGGCCGCTTCAGTGACGTCACGGGCGTTGGAGCGACCGGAACCACGAAGAACGCGCGGTCGGACCCAAGAACCCTGTTCCCCCGCGTCGGGGAGCCGGGCGGGACGCCCGACTCGACCCGCGAGACGCGGGTGCTACCCGGGGAAATCCCGCATCCCGAAAAAACGCATCGTGGCCGCTGAGGCGGCCTCCCGCCCGCGTAACGCCGGCTGGTCCCGCGCGGACGGGACCGTATCGCAGCGGGGCACGTTGCGAGGCGCCCGATTTCTTCCCGGGGCCGCCTCCACTTCGTCATCTCGACGGCTAGGGAGGGAATGTGATTTCCCGGATTTCTCCGTCCGCGGGCCGGGGGGGGGCGGCGCGGGGGTTAATCCGTTTTCGCGGCGCCGATGGTGGCGCGGATGCGGGCGAAAAATTCGCGGGCCTGGTCCGGGGAAACCGTTTCCTCCTCCGTCGCGGGTTCCGCGATCAGCTCCTCCGGCAGCTCGGACAAAAAACGCGAGGCGTGGCAGGGATGAAGCTGTCCGTACTTGCGCCGCGCGCGGCACCAGCTCAGGTGCAGGGTTTGTCGCGCCCGGGTGATGGCCACGTAGAAGAGCCGCCGTTCCTCGTCCAGCGTTCCTTCGACCTTTGACCGCGCGTGCGGCAGCAGCCCCTCTTCCAGGCCCACGATGAACACGTGCGGGAATTCCAGCCCCTTGCAACTGTGCATCGTGATCAGCGTCACGGCGTTGCGCTGCTGCTCCTCGTCCTCGTCGCGGTCGTTGTCGAGGGTGACTTCTTCGAGGAAGCGCAGCACCTGATCCCGTCCCGTGGCCCGGGCGTCGCATTCCAAGTCCTTGAAGGTGGCCACCAGGTCCAGCAGGCCGCGAATCCGGTTTTCCGCCGCCTCGGCGTTCTTTTCCAACCGGCGCAGCTCGTCCAGATAGCCGATTTCCTCCAGAAACCGCCGGACCCAGTCGGCCACCGCCGGCGAACGGGGCGTGGCCCGCAGCCGCGCCAGTTCCAGCGATTTTTCCTCCAGCAGGGCGGTGAACCGTTCCACGCTTTCCCGGGCCTTGGGACGCAGTTCCATGCACGCCAGCGGGTTTTTCATCGCCTCGAACACCGAACATTGCCGCTCCTGGCTCGCGGCCAGCAGCCGTTGCATGGTGGCGTCGCTCAGGCCGCGCGCCGGCACGTTGGCGATGCGCAGCAGGCTGATGTCGTCCCGCGGGTTGACCAGCACCTTCAGGAAGGCCAGCAGATCGCGCACCTCGCGCCGGTCGAAGAAGCTCTGTCCGCCCACCAGATGATAGCGCACCCGCGCCTTGCGCAGGGCGGCTTCGAGGGGGCGCGACTGGCCGTTGGTGCGGAACAGGACCGCCTGCCGCGACCACGGCACCCGCCGGGCGAACCGGTCGGTCTCGATCTGTTCCACCACCGCCTGGGCCTCCTCCTCCTCGTTTTCGAAGGTTTGGAGCCGGATCAACGAGCCCTCGCCGCGCGCCGACCAAAGCTGCTTGGCGCGGCGGCGCGCGTTGTTGCGGATGAGGGCGTTGGCGGCGTTCAGGATGGTGCTGGTCGAGCGGTAGTTCTGCTCCAGCTTCACCACCTTCACCTCGGGATAGTATTTTTCCAGCTCGAGCAGGTTCGCGATTTCCGCCCCGCGCCAGCCGTAAATGCTCTGGTCATCGTCCCCCACCACGCAGAGGTTCCGGTGCTCCTCGGTCAGGGCGCGCACCAGCTCGAACTGGGCCGCGTTGGTGTCCTGGTATTCGTCCACCATCACGTAGCGATACCGCGCCCGGCAATCGGCCAGCACCTCGGGATGTTCGCGGAAAAGCTGGAGCACCAGCAGGATGAGGTCGTCGAAATCCACCGCGTTGCAGGCGCGCAGGGCGGACTGGTAGTCCGCCCGCAGGCGTTGGGCCATCGCGGCCACCTGCGGATCGGCGAACGCCGGGGGGCGGTTGCCGGCGTTGCGCATCCGGCTCAGCATCCCCAGCACCACGCCGGGGTCGGGCCGCTGCTCCTTCGCGGCGATCCGGCTCAGCAGCTTGCGCACCACGCCGAGCTGCTCGCTCTCGTCGTAGATGACGAAGTTCGGCTTGTAGCCCAGCCGCTCGATGTGCCGCCGCAGAATCCGCACGCAGAGCGAGTGAAACGTGCACAACGTGGGCCGCGCCGGGCGCCGGCCGTCGCGGCGGCGGGCCGGGCGGGGCAGCAGTTCCGTCACCCGCTGGAGCATCTCGCGGGCGGCCTTGTTGGTGAAGGTCACCCCGAGAATGTGCTCGGGCGGCACGCCCCGGGCGATGAGGTACGCGATGCGGGTGGTGATGACCCGGGTCTTGCCCGTGCCGGCCCCGGCCAGGATCAGGACCGGGCCTTCCGTGGTCTTCACCGCCTCCCGTTGTTGCGGGTTCAATGTGGACAACTTCACCATGCGCGGGCGGCGAGTTTAGGCGGGCCGGCCGGGGAAACAAGCCCGCGCGTCGTGCCCGCTCCCGTTGGGGGCCGCCGGGCTCCTCACATCCGGAAAAGCTGGCCCATGCGGCGGCCCAGCACCCGGCTCACGAGCAACAGGCTGCCGGCCAGGATGACCATCCCCACCACGCCCAACGCGCAGGCCACGCTGGGCGCGGAAGGCTCGATCTTGCCCATCAGTTCGTAGATTTTTTTGGTGATGGGGAAATACCGCTCCTGCATGGCCAGGATCAGGCTGTCGCTGACTTCGAGCATGGCGTAGGCGAAGGTGAGCACCGTGCCGGCGGCCAGATTGGCGAACACCAGCGGCACGGTGATCCGCCGCAACGTCCGCCACGGCGAGGCGCCCAGGCCGGCGGAGGCCTCCTCCAGCGTGACGCTGGTCTGCTGGAAACCCGCGTAGGCCGCGCGCACGATGTAGGGCAGACGGCGCACGCTGTAACTGACCACCAGCAAAAGGGTCGGATTCCGGCGCGGGTTCAACCACGCGAGGTCGAAATCGAATCCCGCCACGTAACCGAACGCCAGCACCAGCCCCGGCAGGGCCAGCGGCAGCATGGCCAGTGTGTCCAGCAGGGCCGCGCCCGGAATCCGCCGGCGCGTGAGCAGCCACGCGATGGCCACGCCCAGGACCAAGTCCACCGAGGCGCTCAGGCTGGCGTACAACAGGCTGTTGCGGATGCTGACGCCCGCCCCGCCCCCGGCGATTTCGGCGTAGTTTTCCAGTGTCCAGCGCCCGGGCAGCACGGTGAAAAACCAGCGTTCGGAGAACGACTGCGCCACCACCGCCACGTGCGGCAGCAACGCCAGCGCCAGCACCGCGCCCACGCCCAGCCAGATCAGGACGGTTTGCCGGGTGGTGGCCCGGTGTTCGCCGTCGCCGGTGTGGCCCCGGCTCATCATCTCGTGCCGGCGCACGGCGAAGAGCCGTTTGGTCAGCAGGAAAATTACCGCCGTCATGAGCAACACCAGCATCACCAGCGCGTAGCCGGAGGGATTGGTGTTCAGCTCGCTGATCGAATCGAAAATCCGCACCGGCACCACGCGGGAAAAGCCGAAGATGAGCGGCGTGCCCAGGTCGGTGAAGCTCCAGATGAACACGATGCTCGCCCCGGCGAACCAGCCGGGCAGGATCAGCGGCAGCGTCACCGTGCGAAACAACCGCCACCCGCGCGCGCCGAGATTGCGGGCCGCCTCGCGCAGGCTGGGATCCACGTTGGCCATCGCCGCTGAGAGGTTGAGGAACAGGATGGGATACAGGCTCAGCGTTTGCAGAATGATGATTCCCCAGAAGCCTCCCTGTCCCAGCCAGTCAATCGGCCGGTCCGGCGGCAGCAGGCCCCAGTCCATCAACAGCAGGTTCACCGAGCCGAACCGCGCCAGCAATTGCCGCATGCCGATGGCCCCCACGAACGGCGGCATGATCATCGGCACCAGCAGCAGCCCGCCCAGCAGTCCCTGGCCGCGAAACCGCACGCGCGTCAGGAGCAGCGCCAGCGGCAGGGCCAGCAGGCTCGCCGCCAGCGTGGTGCCGGTGGCGATCAGGAGGCTGTTGCCGATGGCCTCCCGTTCCAGCGGACTGGCCAGGATCAGCCCGAAGTATTCGAGCGTGAACCGCCCCTCCACCCAGAACGCCCGCCGCAGCATGAAACCGAGCGGATAGATCAGGAAGGCGCCGAAAAAGGCCGCCAGCAGGAGCAACAAAAACCACGTGCCCCGACTCAGGCGTGTCGCGCGCATGATGCCCCGCCAACGGGCGCTTCCGGTCGCCGCCTCCGCCGCGCGGGCCGGAGGGAGCGCCATTGCGCCTGGGTTTCTCCGCCGGTTGTCAATCCTTGCGAAAACGGCGTCACCCGAAATCCTCCCGGGGGCTTTCCGGGCGGCGCGGACTTTCCCCTCCGCGCTACAACCGGCGCGTTTCCCCCCGTCTTGCTTCGGGGCGCTCAGGCCGGCGCCCGGCGCCCGTTCCGAAAAAACAATCCTTCTTTTCCACCGTTCAATCCCAGCTCACCTGCTCCAGAAACTTCAGGCTCCGCGGAATTTGTTGCTCCGCCGAAGGGCTCTCGTCCTCGATGAAGTACCACTTCACGCCGATCTTCCGGGCGGTTTTCAGGATGGCGGGAAAATCCATCTGGCCCGTGCCCAGCGCCACGTCGTTCCGCACGTCGGTATGGCCGGAGAGGTCGCCCTTCACCCCCTGGCGCAGATCCTTCAAGTGCATGAGCGCCCAGCGATGGGGATAGGCGCGCAGCAGTTTCACCGGATCCTGCCCCGGATGCACCGTCCACAGCAGATCCATCTGAAAACTCACGTAACGCGGATCGGTCTTCTGCATCAGCAAATCCAGCAACGTGCCCAGCGCGTAGGGCTGAAACTCGTAGCCGTGATTGTGATAGTAAAAACGCAGCCCTTGCCGGGCCGCCGCCTTGCCGACGCGGTTGAAGAAACGGGCCGCCGCCAGGGCGTCCTCCACGGTGAAAGGCCCCTCGTGGGGAATCCATGCCAGGCCCACATACCGCAGTCCCAGCGTCTTCGCGTCTTGCAGGACCTGATCCAGATGATCCCGGTACTGCTCGTAGCCGAAATGCCCGGCCACCGCCACCAAACCGCGCTCATCCAGCAGCTTCCGAAACTCGGCGGCGCTGAGCCCGTAGGTGCCGGCCAGCTCGACGTACTGGAAGCCGAAGGCCTTGACCTTGTCCAACGTGCCGGGGACGTCCTTTTTGAACGAGTCCCGCAAACTGTAAAGCTGGAGGCCCACCGGCCCCTTGAACTGCTTGCTGGTGCCCACCGTCCGCCCGCCGGCCACCAACGTCGCGCCCGTCAGGGTCAAGGAAATCGCGCTCATCAACCAACGCCATGCAGGTGTTTTCATGGCCGCCATTGAACCGCGAACCGCTCCGCGAAGAAAGCCCTTTCCCGCGTCCGCCGCGGACGCGAACTTTTCGCCCGCCGGGCGGATCGGCCGGAAAATCCGGCCCCCGGGGAAATCCAAGGCTCGTGGGATTCGCCCCTTCGCGGGCCCCGGGCGAAGGCAGCCGCGCAACCGCTTCCCTCACCTCGGCATCCCCCCGCGTTCAGGGAAACGGGCGGTGCACGTTCACCCGCAGGAAGCCGGCGGACGCGTCCGCCGGGACGCGCACCGTCCAGGCGGGAGTTTCGGGCCGGCTTTGGCTGGTGGCCGTTTCCGTCCACGTGGCGAGATCGCCGCTCTGTTCCACCGTCAACACGATGTCCCGCCGGATTTGCGGCAGCGTGATGGCCAGCTTGCCGTCCACCACCCGGGGCGCGAAAACCGGGGGCGGATTGGGATCGGTGGGGGAGGTGTCAAAGGCGTATTCCACCACGTTCGGCAGACCGTCGAGGTCTCCGTCGAAATCATCGGCCGCCGGGCCGGCGTTTTCCGCGGTGCCGAAATGCGCCATGCGCCACTCGCCGATGCGCGGCAGGGTGGGCGGCTCGATGGAAAAAGTCCCCGGCGAAAGGGCGGCCGGCGCGTCGCTGCCGCTGCGCCGCAGGCGGATTTTGGCCTGATCCGTGACCCGCTCGGGCACCGGAATGGCGTAAGCGCCGAACGGGTACGGGTTTCCGCGCCGCACGAGGTGATGACCGTAATCCGTGATCCCCTCCGCCACCGTCGTCCACGTGGCGCCCCCGTCGAACGAAAGATCAATGTCCAGGGCTTCGCCGGTCGGCGGTCCCCAGACCACCGGCCACAACATGCCGCCCTGCCAGGGAGAGGGATTTTGGGTGCCGTCGGGATCGTAGATGGTCAATTCGGCCGTCGCCGGATCCGCCGTCACTTGCAGGCGGAAGGTGAGCGTGCCCCGGCCCAGGGCGTTTTCCAGCTCCACGGCGTAGAGGCCGGAATCCTCCGGTCGCGCGTCGGTGAGGGTGTGCGACCAGCGGTCTTCCGTCGAAGGCGTCAACGGGTGGCCGTCCTTGGTCCAGCGGATTTGCGCGCGCTCCGGTTCCGGGAAGCCCCGCGGCCAGGGCGCGGAAAAGCTGCCGCCGGTATTTTCCGGGACGGCCAGGGTCACCACGTCACCCGGACGGGCATGCAGGTCGGCCACCAACGCCGTGCCAGGCGGCCCCGGGCGGGGACAGGTGACATCCAACGCGCCGGTTTCCTTGTCCAGCCGCAGCAGATTGTTCCGCCACGCCCCCTTGGCCGAGGCCCCGAACAGTCCTCCGACGTAGAGGTGTTCGGCGGTCGTTGCCAGCGCCGCCACGTCCGGAAGGCCGTTGAAGGAGATCTCGACGTGGGCGTTGAAGGCCTCCACGCCGTAACCGGATCGGGTGAGACGCGCAATGCCCACCCGCGCTTGGTCGCCGATTCGCGAAAAGGTCCCGCCAATGAACCAGTCCGGCGCCTGTCCCGGCGGGACGGGAGTGTCCCTGACCAGGGTGTTGACTGTTCCATCGGGCGCGTCCACGGGGAAGGGCGGGTGGTTCAAACTGCCGTCCGGCCGAAGCTGGGTCAGGTGGGGAGCCGGTTGCTGGTTGTATTGGGTGAAGTTGCCCGCCGCGACGAACACCTCGCCGCCCACATCGGCCGCGAGCGTCTGCACCCAGTTGTTGAAGCCGCCGCCGTCCGCGTTGAAGTCCGGGTCCGGTTCCCACGCTCCGACATGGCCGATCAATCGCTGAATTCCCGTGCGCCCGGCGACGCCCCCCATGCCCCCGACATAAAGCGCTCCCTGAAAGGCAAGGATGGTTTTTCTGTAATCCGCCGGAACGGGCAGGTCCTGGAGCGTCACTCCGCTTTCCAGAGCCACCTCGCGCCCTCCGTCCGGTCCGATGAAATACACCGGGCCGTCGCGCTCCGGGTGGATGATTTGCCGGGCGGGTTGAGTGAGGGGCTCGCCCCATTGGGAGACGGAATGACTGCCCAAAATCCAGCCGCCTTCCGTCAAAAACGTGAAGCGCGCGATCCGCCCCTGTTCCACGTCGTTGACGCGGGTGAACGTGCCGCTGAGAAACACCGCGTTTCCGCTGACCGTCAGCGCGGTCACGGCGGCGGTTTCCGGGGTGAAGGTGACGGAGTATTGCGGATCCACCGTGCCGTCGGGATTGAGCATGGCCAGTCCCGGCCGGAAGACCCCGCCGATCTCGGTAAAGTGGCCCGCCACCAGCACCTGTCCGTTTCCCCGGGGCACGATGGCCACCACCCGCCCGTTGGGCGCGGGATTCCACGCCCAACCGTTCACTGCGCCCGCCCCTCCCCAAAGCAGGAGGAGGGCCATTCGCGTGGCCATCCGCCCGCGGGAGGAAAAATTTTTCCGCAAGAAAGAACGATCGGATTGCATGACTCGAATTACGGCGAAGGGGGCGGTTTCCCCCCGTTCGCGCCGCCACGAATGTTCCTGGTTTCATTCCGCCCCTTCCGAGCCGGACGCCGATCCTTCGGCCCGCCGCCACGGCGGGAAAAAACGACCGGCGATTCCTCGCGGAAAGCTCCCGCACGACCCGGAGGTTTGGATGGCTGACGGTCTCCATTCTGGCGCGGTCTTCCCGTGCCGGGCAAGCCTTTTGTTCGCTTGCACGGCCGTCCCGCCGTCCCGCCGCCGGGACTCAAAAAAGCGGGCGGGCATCCCGCCCGCCCGTGAGAGCCTCTCTGAAACGCCGGGTTGGGGAACCCGGCCTGCAGCCGGGAGGCCGCGCCCTTCCCGCGGGCCGCGTGCCCGCACGCGGCGGGATGTCCTGCTTTTCAGACAGGCAAAAAAGCCCTCTTGTCTGTTTCGCGGCTCAGGGCTTCAAGATGGGCTGGTAGGTGTAAAGGTTGACGCGCGCGGGGACGCGGGCGTCCGGCCGGGTCGCGGGCAGGTGGAAGGTCACCTCGAACGGCTTGCCGCGCGGCACGCCGGGGAGGTCGTTCAGGTGGCGGATCGGCACGTCGCGCACGATCTGGTGGCGGGCGGTGTAAATCGTCACCCGGGGCATGTCGGCGGTGAACGCGACATACTGGCCGGGCGCGATGTCGGCGGGGATGACGAACGTTTGTCCGTTGGCGGTGATGCGCGGCTGGCGCAGCCCGGCGGGCGCGTCCGCCGGCACCCGCAGCACGCATTGAAACGCCTGGCGGTCTTGGCCGGGGGCGTCGGGGCCGGGATAGAACACGCGGACGCGGGCTTCGGTGTCGCCGGCCATCACGAGGTCGTCCGACAACGCCGCCGAGCGGGCCACCAGCGGGCAGTGCAGCCAGTCCAGGTCCACCGTGGCGGGTTCGACGCGGCACGTGCCGGCTTGCGGCTCCAGCTTGATCGTCGCCGGCGGAAGCACCTTCACCCCGGGATGGCGCCAGCGTTTTTGCAAGGTGATGGCGAAACCGCCGTCCGGGTTTTCGCGGATGGTGTGCACGCAATCCACCTGGCGCAGGCGCAGTTTTTGCGCCTCGGTCAGCCGCCCCGAGAGCAGGGCCTTCTGCCACACCGCAAACGCCTTCAAGATGGCCTCGCGATCGGGATTTTCGCGGAAGCGATCCGGCGACATGGAGAATTCGACCCCGGCATCCCAGCCGCAGGCCAGTCCGCACAGCCAGTTGATGTCCTCCAGCGTGGCGGTGTTGGGATAATGCTGTCCCATCTTGTGGGGGATGAAACTGCGCGCGAGCTGGCCTTGCCGCCGGAGGCGGTAATCCAGCATCGAGCCGCGAAATCCCTTGTGCAAGTCATACTCGCCCCAGCTCAGATAGGTCAGCAGGTGCCAGCAGTAATTGCTGATCCGGCTGCTGGTGATCACCAGGTCCCGGTCGGCGTTGGCTTCATAGACCAGCAGCGCGGTCCGGTTCATGGCATAGGGGCCGTGGCCGGTCTGGAGCGCGCTTTCGTGGCCGTCGAACGTCACCTTCGAGAAGGCTCCCGCCCGGGCCGCCCAGCCGATGTTGCGGGCGATGTCTTCACACAGGGCCAGCGTGCCCGGAAACACGTTGCGGTAGCCGGAGAAGTAAACGAACCGCGCCCGCGCGCCGGCGGCATGGGCGGCGGGAATGGTTTTCAGGTAACCGCGTTCGCCCGCTTCGATCACGAAAGCGTCCGCCGTTTCCCGCCAGCGCAGGCAGTGGATGAATTCATCGTCAAGCCACAGCAGGCCGCGGTTCTGGTTCGGATCGTCGGCGTTGAAGATTTGGGCGATCAGCTTCGTCACCTCGGGCGTCCTGGCCAGCTCGAACCGCGCCCCCGTTTTGCCGACCGCGGCGAGCAGGCGGGTTTCGGGGTCATAGGCTTCGAGGCGCGGATCGGGCACGGGCGAGATGAACGGTTCCGGCAGGCGGTTGGGCCGGGTGAAGTCAGTGAGGGTGTAGGCGGTGAGCCCGACGCCGTACCGGCGCGCCTCCCGGCTCATCGCGCGCAGATCGTCCATGCCGTGGGGATAGAGCTGGGGATCCGGCTCGAAATGGCCCCAGTTGCCCCACATGCCGGCGGAGCCGCACAGCAGGCCCGCGCCGAAATCCCGCGCCAGCCGCAGGTAGTTCGCGAACCCCTGCCGGCCGAAATACCCCCAGATGCTGAGCCGCAGAATTTCCCGGGAGCGTTTGATCCACTCGCCGCGAAATTGCGGGTAGGGCAGCCCCTCGGTTTTCACCACCTGTTCGATCCGATCAAGTTCCCGCCCCCGGGGCGCGGCCCACACGGCCACCGCCGAGCCGAGCACCGTCAGGCCCGGCACCGGATCGGAACTGCGCATCGTGCCGTACGGTCGCGCGCGGGTGTGATCCCGCGCCACCAGTTCCACGTACGAGCCGCCCTCCCGCCAGGGCAGCCAGAAGGCGCATTGCACGTGCGAGCCGCGGGCGCCGTCGGTGTTGGGTTCCAGGCTCATCAGGCCCAGCGTGGTGTCGTCCGTGCGCAACACGCCGAAAAACTCCCCCACCGGACCTTCGCACCGGGTGTTGAGCGGCCCCCAGGAGACCTGGTCAATGTCCTCCCGTCCCCGGGCGTCCAGCAATTCCCAGCGGAACCACCCTTGGCGCGGCGTGAGGCCCACAATGACGGCGGTCTCCGCGTCGTAGGTCAGGCGCAGTTTCGTGGTTCCCTTTTTCGTGTCCAACCGTTCGCAGGCGGTCGGCGTTTTGAACCCCGTTTCCGAGTACCGCTTCACCTGCAGGAGAAACGTGGGCCGGGTGGGGTGAATGAAATTCGGCGTGGCGCTGCGATCGTCCGCCAGCGTGGTGATCCGCCCCCGGCCGTCGAGCTCCAGCCGCAAATGCCCGGCGGTCAACGAAACCGCTTCCGCGGCGGAAAGGGAAAGCATCCCCGCGCCGATCCATGCCCAGCCAATGATTCGATGAATTTTCATAAAACGCGCGGACCTCACCCTGCCCCGGCCAGGGGGCGGGTTAGAAGGGGAAAGTTGTTTCGTGAAACGCCACGAATCGTCTGGGAGCCCGGCTGAAAAGTGGAACTTCCCGCCGCGCGCGGGCACGCGGCCTGCATGAAGGGGGCAAATGGTTCCCGGGTGCGGGCCGGATTTCTCCAAGCCGGCGTTTTCCGGCGGGCTCCGGGGCGGCGATCCTCACGCTTCCCCCGTTTCTCCGGCGTCTTTTGGGGGTGAGGCGGTTCGGGCGATTCGGCCGGGGGGGATTTTCATTGAGTCGGGGCGGGGGTTGGGGTGTGATGACGGCGGTTCGCGCGATGAGTGAGCAGCAGGCAGAAACCGCCGGAAAGACCGGCCTCGAGGAGTTCCGGGAGGAGCTGCCCCAGGTGTGGGCGCGGATTCCGGACAAGGGGCTGTTTTTCGGGCTGCTGGCGTTGTGGCTGCTGATCTTCCAGTTTTTCGGGAACGCCACCTACGGTTACATTGACACGCCCTCGTTGTTCGCGTGGCTGAGGAATGCCTATGAGGCGCCCGGGTCGGATGACGCGCACGGGACGTTGATCCCGTTCGTGGTGCTGGCGCTGTTCTGGTGGAAGCGGGACGAATTGCTGGCGGTGCCGAAGGGGTTGTGGTGGCCGGGGCTGCTGGGATTGGCGGCGGCGATGGGGCTGCACGTGGTGGGGTTCGCGGCGCAGCAGTCGCAGGTGTCGGTGGTGGCGATGTTTGCCGGGGTTTATTCGCTCATGGCGCTGGTGTGGGGCTGGCGGCTGGCGCGGGCGTCTTTTTTTCCTTTTTTGTTGTTCGTGTTTTGCGTGCCGCTGACGGGGGTGGCGGAGCCGGTGACGGTGCCGTTGCGGCATTTGTCGGCGGACATCTCGGTGTTCATCGCGCGGAATTTGCTGGGCATCCCGATCGTGCAGGTGGGGGTGCAGTTGATGGATCCGCAGGGGCGTTACACCTACGAGGTGGCGGCGGCGTGCAGCGGCATGCGGAGCGTGATCACGCTGCTGGCGTTGACCACGGTGTACGGCTGGATGAATTTCCGTCCGTGGTGGAAGCGGGCGCTGGTGGTGGCGATGGCGCTGCCGCTGGCGTTGCTGGGCAACGTGTTCCGGCTGGTCTCGATCATCGTGGCCGCCGAGGCGTTCGGCGAGGGGGCGGGGAAGTTCGTGCATGACTGGTTCGGGTTCGTGACGTTTGCCCTGTCGCTGGGGATTTTGATGGCGTTGGGACATTGGTTGCGGGATCCGGAGCCGGAGGAGGCGGTCGCGCCGCCGGGGAAACGGGAGGAATCGTTACCGGAGAGGGCATGAGCGGAAAGAGATCCCAGTGGGCGGCTTTCGGGGTGAGCGTGGCCATCATGGCGGCGGGGACGTGGGCGCTGGCGCGGTTGAGCGCCTCGCGCGAGCTGGGCAGGCCGGGGTTGAAGGTGACGGTGGCGGACGAGGCGGGGCATTTGCGGATCGAGCTGCCCGAGCGGGTGCTGGATTACACGTCCACCGACATCCCGCCCACGGAGTCGGAGCTGCGGACGCTGCCGAAGGACACCACCATCGCCAAGCGGCGCTACACGGCGCCGGACGGGTTTGGCATCACGTTGAGCGTGGTGCTGATGGGGACGGATCGGACGAGCATCCACAAGCCGGAGTATTGTCTGACGAGCCAGGGGTGGCAGATCGTGGAGCGGAGGACGGTGACGGTGCCGATGCGCCGGCCGCATCCGTACGCGCTGCCGGTGCGCCTGTTCACCACCCGGCGGTTGGTGGGCGACGCCGCGGGCCGGACGCGGGAGGTGGGGGGGGTGTATTTGTTCTGGTTCGTGGCGGACGGGCGGCTGGCGGCGGGGCATTTCGAGCGGCTGGCCAAGATGACGTGGGACCTGTTCCGCACCGGCACGTTGCCGCGCTGGGCCTATATTTCCTGTTTCGCCGGGTGTCCGGCGGGGGAGGAGGCGGAGACCGCCGAGCGGGTGAAGCGGTTCATTGCCGCGGCGGCGCCGGAGTTTCAAACGGCTTCGTTGCCCGAGCAGGCGGGGCCTTGAATGAGGAGGTCGGAGGCAAGGGGGATGGAGGCGGGGGCAATTCCGCCATTGCGCGCGGGCCGAAAGGGGGGTTCTAATCCCCGCCGCGCGCGTCGCTTGAACATCGTCTGACATGCTGGGCCGCCAACGCCAAATTCGCACTCAAATCCAGAGGCTGCTGGACACGTTGTTGTTCGCCGGCAGCTTTTATCTGGCGCATTTGCTGCGGACTTACTGGAAGTTCGAGGTGTTCGGCGGGGCGGCGGACATTCAGCCTTTTGACCGTTACGTCTGGCTGTTGCTGATCATCATTCCCGCCGGGCCGCTTTTTCTGCACGTGCAGGGGTTTTATGAACGGCCGGTGTTCAGCTCGCGGCGGCTGACCGCGTGGATTTTGATCAAGGCCTGCGCGGGGTTGGTGTTGAGCCTCGTCATCGGGATGTGGCTGTTCAAGGCCAGCAAGGACATCGGGCGGTCGGTGGTGATTTTGTTCGGGGTCATCAGCGTGGTGCTGATCTACGCGAAGGAGGAGCTGTTCCAGGCTTATTACCGCAGCAGTTTGGGGCGGTCGCAGATGCAGCGGCGGTTGATCCTGGTGGGGACGGAGGAGGACACCGACCGGCTGGCGGGGTCGTTGCTGGCGGGGGTGCGGGACAATCTGGTGGTGGCCGCGCGGCTGAACATCAACGAGGAGCCGATTGACCGGCTGGTGGAGCTGATGCACGAGCACTCCGCCAACGCCGTGGTGATGAGCGCCCGGCACACCTATTTCGGCCAGTTGGAACACGCCATCGAGGTGTGCGAGCGGGAAGGGGTGGAGGTGTGGCTGCTGGCGGATTTCTTCAAGACGCAGGTGTCCCAGACGCGGGTGGACGATTTTTACGGGCGGCCGATGCTGGTGTTTCGCCGGGGGCCGGACACGTCGTGGGCGGCGGTGGCCAAGCGGGCGATTGATTTCGTGGGCTCGACGGTGTTGCTGGTGCTGGCGTCGCCGGTCATGGCGCTGGCGGCCATCGCCATCAAGCTGACTTCGCCGGGGCCGATTTTGTTCCGCCAGGAACGGAGCGGCCTGAACGGACGGCCGTTCGTGATGCTGAAGTTTCGCTCGATGACCACCGACGCGGAGCAGCGCAAGCACGAGCTGGAGGCGTTGAACGAGATGTCCGGTCCGGTGTTCAAGGTGACCAACGATCCGCGCGTGACCCCGGTGGGGCGCTGGATGCGGAAGTACAGCATTGATGAGCTGCCCCAGTTGATCAACGTGCTCCGGGGCGAGATGAGCCTGGTGGGGCCGCGCCCGTTGCCGGTGGGCGAGGTGGCGCGGTTCGACGATCACGCCCACCGGCGCCGGCTCAGCGTCAAGCCCGGCCTGACCTGCCTGTGGCAGATCAGCGGGCGCAGCGAGGTGACCGATTTCCAGGAGTGGGTGCGGCTGGATCTCGAATACATTGACAACTGGTCCCTGTGGTTGGATCTGAAGATTCTCCTCCTCACCGTGCCGGTGGTGTTGAGCGGTTCGGGGGCGAAGTGAGCGGGGGAAATTTTGCCGCGAAAAACATCGGTTCCAGCACGAAATCTGCTTGACAATGTCGTTCATGACTCGGAATGAAAACCCCTCCCGCGGAGCCGGCGTCGCTTGGACGGAAAGGGGCGCGGGCCGGAGCGGGGAGGCGCGCGCGGCGAAAAGCGGTTTCCCGGCGCTTTTCTGTTTGACCGTTCCTTTTATTTCCAGTAACCACCTTCAAACTTTCTCGACGAGGGTTGAGCCGTGGACGCCTCCCGGTGGCGCCCGGGGCGCAGTGCCTCGCGGGACCTGATGATGCTGAACGCGAAATCATTTTTGTGCGTTGATTTTGGCGCGGGCACGCTGAAGCTGGCCGAGTTCGATGTGACGGAAGCGGGCGTGCTCCGGCTGCTGCGCTATGGGACCCGTCCGCTGGGCCTGGCGGGCGCCCAGGAGTCGGCGCGCCAGGGCGTGATCCAACGCGCCCTCCAGGACCTCATGGGGACCAAGGCCTTCGCGGCGCGGCGCTGCAACGTCTGCGCTCCCGGTTTCCAGGTCTTCAACAAGTTCGTCAAGCTGCCGCCCGTGGACGCCTCGAAGGTCACCCAGATGATCCAGTACGAGGCGCAGCAAAATGTTCCGTTCCCCCTGGAGGAGGTGGTCTGGGACTACCAGATCATGGGCTCCCTGCCCTCGGGCGATCTCGAGGTGCTCCTCGTGGCGATCAAGTCGGCCATCGTCGAGAAGCTCTTCACCTCGGCGGAAAGCGCCGGCCTGCGGCTGGATTTGGTGGACGCCTCCCCGGCGGCCCTCTGCAATGCCTTCCGGTACAACTACGGCGATCTGGAAGGGTGCAGCATGCTGCTGAACATCGGGGCCAAGACCAGCACCGTGCTCTTCTTCGAGGGCGACAAGTTCTACTGCCGCGGCATCAACATCGGGGCCAACGCCATCACCCAGGAATTCGCCGCCGAGGCCAAGATGCCCTTCGTCGAGGCGGAAAAGATCAAGATCGCCGAGGGGTTCGTGAGCCTGGGCGGCGCCTACGAGGAGCCGGACAACCCGCATCAGGCGGCCATTTCAAAGATCGCCCGGCAGGTGATGACCCGCCTGCACATCCAGGTCAACCAGACCATCCAGTTTTATCGCAGCCAGCAGGGGGGGCGGCCGCCGGAACGGCTGTTCCTCAGCGGCGGGGCCTCGATCATGGCCTACACGGCCCAGTTCTTCGCCGAGAAGCTCAACGTGGACGTCGAGTACTTCAATCCGTTCCGCAACGTGGACATTGACCCGTCGGTGGATTTGGAGGACCTGGCGAAAGTGGCGCACAGCTTCGGCGAAGTGGTGGGCTTGGGCCTGCGCAACCCCACCCAGTGTCCGGTGGAGCTGAACCTCATGCCGCGCAGCATCCTGAAGCGGCAGCAGCTCAACCAGAAAAAACCCTACTTCATCGGCACGGTGGCCAGCCTGGTGTTGGCCATCTTCGCGATGGGCTGGTTTTTCGACCGGGTGGCCAAGGTGCGGCAGGAGGCCATTGACGAGCGCAGCAGCACCGTCACCATGCTCCAGAGCAAGGAGCGGCAGCTGCGTTCGGCGGTTTCGAAACGGGACCGGATCAAGGAAAAGCTGGACCAGTACACCGGCTGGTCGCGGGAGCGCTTTTTGTGGATTGACGTCATCAGCGAGCTGCGGGCGGCCATGGAACGCACGGAGCAGGCGATGCGGCGGCCCGGCATCCGCCCTTCGGTGTGGGCGGAGAAGATGGTTTCCGAAGGGCTGGAGCCGGCGGTGACCACGGGCTTCGGCTTCGGCCTCGGCGCGGAGGAGGAGGCGCCGAAGATGGACCGCCTCATGATGGAACGCTACGGCTTGCTGCCCTCGGGCGAGTCCGCCGGCGGGGGCGCGGATGACGCGAGCACCAATCCCGACGCCGATCCCTACGCCTTTGCCAACGAGTCCTCCAGCCAGGGCGAGGAGGACACCAACGAGATTTCCTTCATCAACCTCACCTGCCGGGCGATCAGTTGGAACCGGGTGGACGCCACCGCGGACGACCGCCTGGCGAACGTGTTGCTCCAGCAACTGCAGGCGAGTCCGTTGTTCCTGGGCGGGGGCACCAACGGGACCAGCACCAACGTGACCCACCTTTTCGGCAGCCTCACGCAGGACCCCAATACCGGAACCTTCTCATTTCAAGTGAAACTGAAGCTGGCGACCCCCATCAAACTTTAACGCCCATGCCTTGGCTGAAGAAGAATCTGACGTTGGTAATCACCGGGCTGGTCGCCGTGGGCCTGCTGGGATTTTCGGGGTACTTCCTCTACTCCAAAATGACGCATGCCAATCAGGTGTACCAGGCCCTGATCGCCCAGCAGCGGGAGCTGGACCGGCTGAACAACCTCAACCCGCACCCCGGCAACG
>CAZRPT010000104.1:0-28941 GCA_964601985.1 uncultured Verrucomicrobiota bacterium | reverse complement strand
GCCGTGATCGCCTCGCCGATTTCGTAGCGCCACAACTCCTTGCCGTCGGCCAGCGAGACCAGATAGAGCCGTCCGTCGTCCGAGCCGAACACCACCTTGTCCCCGGCCACCACCGGCGAGCTGTCCACCTTGCCGCGCGTGGCGAAGGCCCACAGCTCCTTGCCGTCCGCGCGCCCCACGCAATGCAACCGCCGGTCCCGCCCGCCGAACAGCACGCGATCCTTCGTCACCGCGGGCGAGGCGAAATACGGAAAATTCCGGTCGTGAAAGCGCCATACGATTTTTCCCTGACGCGTGTCCACGCAGAGAAATTCATTGTCGTAATGGCCGAAGTAGGCCCGTCCGTCCAGCAACGCCGCCGAGCCGGCGATGTACGCGCCGGCCTCGATCTCCCGCAACTTTTTCCCCGTGGCCAGATCGAGCACGTGCAGGATCGCGTCGCAGCCGCCGAACACCGTCACCCCGTCCGCCACGGCGGGCGCGCCGTTGATGTAGTTGCCGGTTTCATACACCCAGTTGGTGCGGCCCGTGGCGGCGTCCAAGCAGTAGAGCCGGGTGTCGTAGCTGCCGAACACCACCCATTTTCCCTTTCCGTCGGGCGCGGGCAGCCAGTTGGGCGCGCCCAGGATTTGATCCTCGGCGGCGAAGCGCCAGCGCGGCTTGCCGGTCGCCGCGTTCACGGCGTGAAACCCGCCGTCGCCGTCGCCGAAGAAGACCGTCCCGTCCAGCACCAGGGGGGAGGATTCGACCACCCCGCCGGCCTTGAACCGCCAGCGTTCCCGGCCCGTGGCCAGGTCCAGCGCGTACAACTGCTGGTCATCCGAGCCCACGTACACCACGCCGTCCACGATCGCGGCGGAAGCGAGCACGGCGTCGCCGGTCTCGAACCGCCACCGCAACGCGAGCCGGCCCGGCAGGGAGACCGGCGCCACGCCGGTGAGGGCGGGATCACCCCGATACATCGACCACGCCGCGCGGGTGGCGCGGCCTTCCCGGGGAGCGGCGGCCCCGCTGATCCCCCCCCCGCCGCCGGCCACCAGAAGGGCCAGCGCCGCCATGACCGCCCGGCCGCGGGTTCGGGCTTCGTGGTTTGCTGATTCGCCGGTGTTCACGGGCGGCAGTATCCCTCGGGAACCCGTGAAGCGCAAAAGGAATGAAGCCCCCGTGAAGGCTCCTCCTGGAGCCTGTCCGAAAAGCGGTACACCCCGCCGCGCGAGGGACGCAAAATGCCCCGGGAGGCGGGCCGGGGTCGGCGCCAACCCGGCGTTTTCCGTTCGACGCTTACGGCGTTTTTCGCAGGCGGAAGAACTGCGTCACGTTCGTGGCCGGGATGGCGAACTGGTAACGATCATCAACTTGCAGGGGAACTCCGGTAACCGGCTCCCACTGACCGTCGCCCCCGAGATGGGTTGCGGTTTGCAGGGTGTAAATTCCGCACGTGACCGGCCAGCTCAGGTGCACCACCTGGCCGTCCCAGGCGCTGGTCAGCGCGACCGGCCCGGAATCCCGCACCACCACCGGGAAGCTGCGCCGGACCCGGTTGCCGCAGGCGTCCACCGCCTCGCAGGTCACCACGGTTTCACCCGCCGGGAACCAGGATCCCGACGCCGGGGCGCAGGTCACGTTGACCGCGCCGCCGCTGTTGTCGCTGCTGTTCACCGCGTAAAACACCACCGCGCCGCGCGCTCCCTGACAATCCACCTCCCGTTTTTCGGGGCAGACGAGTTCCGGCGGTTCGGTGTCCCGGGCCACCCGCACCGTAAAGGCGGCGGTGGTCGTGTGGCCGGCGCTGTCCGTCACGGCGCACTCGACCCGGGTGTCCCCCGGGGCAAACCGCGCGCCCGAGGGCGGCGTGCATTGCGCCACCAGCCCGGTGTCGTGGTCATCGCTGGCGGTTACGGTGTAGTTCACCTTCACGCCGTCGCCGCAGCTCCACACCGTGAAATCCGCCGGGCAATGCAGCTCGGGGGCGGTGTCTTCCGCGTGTCCCTGACCCGTCACCGACACGTCCCATTTCGGACGCGTCGGATCGTTGCTGACGACGCGGAGCGCCGCCTGTTGGACGCCCACCCGGACGGGACGGAAACCCACCCGGCACCGCACGGCGCCCTGGGGCGGGAGGGTGAGCGGCAGCGCGGGAGGATCCAACAGCGTGAACGCCGCGGCGTCGGTTCCGCTCAGCGCAAGGTCCAGCAGGGTCAAATCGGCGGTTCCGCTGTTGGTCAGGGTCAGGGTTTGAGCGACAACCGGCGCGTTCACGACGCGCGGCGGAAAGCTCAGCGAGTCCGGTTGCACGCTCAATCGCGGTTCCTTGGTGAAGACCGCGTCGAGCGCAAACCGTCCGCCCGCGTGGGAACGGGTCACCTTGAGCAGCTTGAAGCAGCCGTCCGATTCGTTGCTCTCGATCCGGTAATGCCGGGGCGCGGGGGCGCCGCCGGGTTCCCCGCCCGCCATCGCCCGGGGACCGGATGAAGTGGTCCCGCCGCCCAAGGGGGCCGGGACTTCGTAAGCTTGGGCGATGGGTTGATCGTTCAAATCGCGCAGTTCGACCTGCACGTCATAATCCGCCACCCCGGCAGGCGGCGTCACGGAGAGGTCCAGCACGGCCTTCCCCTTGGGCAACAGGACCAGCCAGCGGTCTTCGCCGGTCCATGCCTGCCCGGGATTCGCCGCGTCTTGAAATGGAATTCCGCGTCCCTGACGGGTCAACGCCCGGGCCGGATCGGCGGTCATCCACAACGGCAGAAACCGCACCGGCATGGGATCCACCACGCCCCAGAGGCGGCCCAAAATGAGCGCCCGCAAGCCGGGGCTTTGCAGCAGCTTGTCCACATCGCACGCGGCGGCCATGCTGTACACCGCCGTCAAGTTGTAGAAATTGCGTTTGCCGTCCGGGTCCCACAACCCGATGCCCACCATGCCGTCGGAAAACAAACCGCTTCCCTGGGGGCATTCCAGTCGGATGAGCGTCGTCGCGCCCTGGCGGGAGATTTCCATCGTGTGATGATCATCGGTCCGCCACACCGCGGGGGCGGGGGTGGCGGGATCGTTGTCCAGGCTGAAGCCGGTCGTGAAATTGGTCACCAGCACGCTCAACGGGCGGTCGCGATCGGCATGAATCACCAACGTCAGGGCCGCCGGGGAGAACCGGCCATGCAACCGCGCCGGGCAGGGCGCCTGGCATTGCTCGGCAACCCGGGGCAGTTGGATGCGGTAAAAATCCCGATCCGGCACGGGATTCACCCCGGCCAGCGGCAGATGGAAGTTCAGGTGTTCGAACCACAATCCGCCGGGGGTGAACTCCCGCCATACCTCCGAGATGTCGCAGTCGTAATCCTCCGCCGAGGTGGCCGACGGACAAACGGTCAGCAGGGGACTGCGGGCCCAGTCCTCGTTGCGACCGGCCACTTCGTGAATGCGCGCGATCGGACTGCCCGCCGCGCAGGGCAGGTCGTCCACCTGGCCGTCATCGAAGGGATCGGGCGGAATGAGGGCGCGCTGCGCCGTTATGGTCAGATCGTAACGGCGACAGCGGTCGGACGCGTTCACGGTCCGGTCGGTGAGCGCGGCCGTCAGCGTCAGATAATCATCCGCCTCCAGCGCGAACCAGTCGGCCGGGTCGTTCGGCCCCACCCGCAGACCGGCGTGGGACACCGATCCCGGAAGGGGGATGAGCGTGGGGCGGGAAGGCTGGTCGTTGGCCGGATCATAAGGATCGGGAGCGGAGGTGACTTCCGTGGACGTCACGCGATAATCCACCGCGAAATCCCCGTTGTCGGACACCTCGTTATATGGCGCCGTCCGCGCGCCGAAATCGTTCCGGTACCGGGCGAAAACCCGTCCCAGTTCGTCGTCATGGATCATGCCTCCGCCGGTCATGTTGTCTTCCTCATAGCCCACGAGGCAGACTTCCAAACGCGAGGCGTCCCCGTCCCAAACTCCGATCGAAATCGGGGTGTTCACCGCCACATTGTCCCCGGTGTCCACCCCCAGGAGTCCGGGCAACAATTGCCAGTGGCCGTTGATCCCCGCCCGCAAATAAAACTCGCCGCTGCTGGCGTTGTCCTCGTCATCCCGCACCTGGATGTTTTGGAACTCCACCCGCATCGGGGCCACCCGCCAGGCGCTGTCCGGCCCGGTCACCCGCAACCGGGTGCGGCGGTCCGGCGGCACCCAGCCGCGTCCGCCCGCCAGGGGGTGTTCCGGCGAGATGAGCAGCGGTGATTCCGCCGCGGAAATCTCCGCGTCGGTGAAATCGTCCCACACCGGCATGGCCGCCACCACTTGCAAGGCCAGCGGGGCGTCATTCCATCCCACGGCGATCGTGAACTGGATCGGGCTGATGCCGCCGCCCAAATCCGGAACGGGCCCCTCGGTCAGCGGCACCCGCGCCTCCAAATAAGCGGGGGCGGGAAAGTCCGGCCAGAGCCGGACTTCGATGCCGTCCAGCACCTTCTGGAGATACGGCTGGTGGGCGTGTTGCCGGGTGATCCGCAGGCGGCCGTCGTCGCTGACCGTCGAGCCCGCGCCGGTCAACGGAACCGCCGGCGCGATTCGCACGAGCAGGGGCGGTTCCCCGCCGGGGGTCAGATCGCAATTCAACGGACGCCGGGGCAGCGGGATTTTGAATTGATACGGAGTGTGCGCGGCATCGAACCGCGGCGCGTCTCCGTGGCCCGAGGACCACACCCGGCCGTCGGTGTTGATGTTGTCGGGATGGTTGGCCTCGCCGCCCCACGGGGTGATGTACATTCGCGCCACCCGGGCGGGCAATTGAAACGACTCCTGCTTCAAGAGCGCCCCTTCCTGTCGCATGACCACCAGGGCGTGCGGAGGGTGAATCTCGGAACGGTAACCGGAGGTTTCCCGGATATCCACATCATGGCCGCAGTCGAAAATCACCTGCCCCCGCATCCAAATGCGATCGCCCGGCCACGTGCGGATGAAATCGGGAACGTATTTTGATTCCCATTCGCATTCGATGAGGTGTTCGCCGCTGTGGAAATCGTTGAACTGGCTGGCCAGCCAGCGGTAATCCGGCGATCCCGGCCAGGCCCGACCCGCCGGAAACGGCGCCACTTTGATGATCCAATCCAGGCTGTCGTGGGTGAAGGGGCTGTCCGTGCTGGAATAATGCGTGGGCAGATGCTCCGCGGTCCCCAGCCAAACGCGCCCACCCATGTGACCCACCGTGCCCTCCAAAACGGCATAAGGCGGATCGCCCCACGCGCACCATTCCCGTTCGTCCTGGTTTAATTCGACAAAAACGACCACGGCCGCGACCCCCAGGGACAACGTCGTTCCGAGAGCAATGCCGGCGTCTCTCGCCGGATCCCAACCATCACAACAAGTCCGGGTTCCATCGAGCCAGTGGGCGGGACGATCGGTTTGCAATCCTGCTTCCGCCTCTTCCCGTGATTCCTCCACCGCTTCCGCGAACAGGGAAAATGCGCCGCCGACCGGCGCATCCAAGCTCAACACGCCCAGGGTAAACGCGCCCATGCCCCGCACGAAACGGGAACACAACCGGTCCGCCTCCTCCCGGGTTCCGATTATCGCGCGGCATTCCGCGCCGGTTTGCATCAGCTCCGCGATCATCTCCGGATAGGTGGGAGTTTCCGGCGGCGCGGTGTCCGGGCGGAACCGGGCCGCCAAGGCGGCATCCTCCATCACTTCCAGGGGCAGGGCGTGCCCTTCCGCGTCACAGCGGATGCGCCAGACTTCGCGCTGTGCGCCCTGGAGGTCGGCCAGCAGCACCACCCCGCCCAGGGTGGGATGCGTCCCCAGCAACCGCGTGTCGTCGTACTCCCCGATGCCCAGCAAAATGCCGAGCCACGCCTGTTGGCCGTCGTCCGACACGCCCCGGCAGGGCACGATGACCGCCTGGCACACCGGCTGCGGATCTTCGTGAGGCACCGTAAATCCCCAGCGGACCTGGGCCTTCCACGGTTCGGTCTGGTAGCCGCAGGTTCGCAGCGTTTTTTCCAACTCGGCGTACACCGGCGTGCCCAAGGCGGTTTGGACGGCCTCCGACGTCCACCGGTCTGTTTTGTCGCTCAACTCGAAGGTCAAAATCGCCGCTTCACTGGTGACCGTTCCTTCCGGGTTTTGCGCCACCACCCGGTACGCGCCCGCGTGCGCGGGCAAGGCATGCGCAATCGTATAAGTCGCTCCCGTGGCCTCCGGAATGGGATCGCCGTTGAACAACCATTGGTACGTGGGGGTGGGAACGCCCTCCGCCGCGACCCGGAAAAGGACGGCTCCGCCGACTTCCGTCGTGAGCGATTGGGGCTGCCGGGTGATCCGGGGCGCGTGGCCCAGTTGCGTCACCACCACGTCGAACCGGCGCTGGCTGCTGTTGCCGCTGGCGTCCACGGCCACGCATTGGACCGTGGTCGTGCCCAGCGGAAAAACGCTTCCCGCCGCCGGCGTGCATTGGACCGTCACCGCTCCGTCGCAATTGTCCCGGGCGGAAACATCATAGTTCCCCACGGCCGTCTCGCCGTCCGTGGCAAGGGCAAGCTGATCCGGGCAGGTAATCCGGGGCGGTTCGTGATCGCGGATGGTGATGGTGAAGGTGTTGGTGGCGCGGTTGCCGGCCGCGTCTCCCGCCACGCAACGCACCGTGGTCGTTCCTTTGGGAAAGGTGGAACCGCTGGGCGGCGTGCACTCCAGCGAAGTCGGCCACACGTTGTCCGTAACCAGCACGTTGTAAATTACGTTCGTCCGTTCGCACCGGCCGGGGCTGGTGTCGAACAACAAATGATCCGGACAGGCGATCTGGGGCGGCTCAACGTCCAGCCAGCGCGCCACGAGGCGCAAATTGCCGCCCGCCCCGCCAAATCCGCCTACCAGAATCGCGTAGGACGTGCCTCCCGTGGCCGTGAACCGCACGCTCGCCTGCCGGCCCGCGCAATCCGGTCCCTCGTCGTCATTGCATCCCTCCGTCACCGGCTGCAGCAGGCGGCACCGCATTCCCTCATACACCTGCACCACCGTGTCGAAGTCGCTTCCACAGGTGCTCACCAACACCGGGCCGTCGCGGGCAGGGGTGTACCGAAACCACACCCCCTTGCCGAAATTCTCCTGACAGGCGGGAGGCGCTTCGTTCTCCGTGGCCCCCAGGGTGTTGAGCTGGTAAGGCTCGTTGTCCGCCAGGGCCAGCGCGTTTTCGCAGGCGTCATTGGGTGGCGTGACGAGCCCGAGCACCTGGATGTCGTCCAGATACCACCCCTCGGCGGTTCCCGAGGCGTCCGTGTCAAATTCAAACACCAGCGTGGGCGAAGTGCCCACATAAGCGCTCAAGTCCACCGTGACTTGCGTCCACTCGCCGACCGGCTGGTTGGCGGACCAGACGGTGAGGGAATCAATGCTTTTGATGATGACCCGTGCCTTGTCGCAGCAGGTTTCGATGCCGGGCAGTTTGTGCCAGAACGTCAGCACCGCACGGTCGTAACCGTGCAGGTCAATGGCGCGCGACATGTAAGATTCCATCCCATCCTGATAAGCGGGGTTCTCCGACGTGCCGGCGAATCCCTCTCCCGCGCAATAACCTTTCCAGCTCCCGCCGTGAGTTCCTTCTCCCCCAAAGGCGGCATTCACATCGCGCCAGCTTGCCGGGGTGCCCCTTCCGTTGCTGTCGCCCACCGACCACGCCCCCGGAAAGGCGGTTTCAAACCCCTCCTCGAGCACCACGGTCTGCGCCCGCAATTCCGGCCGCCCTCCGCCCAGCAGAACGGACGCGCCCAGCAGCATTCCCATCACGCGGCCCCGCGCCGCCGACCGTCGAAAGAAAAAAGCACTCATTTTCACCTGGTACCAGCGGTTGAAAACCTACGGACCAGGAAAAAGGCTCTTCAGGACGCGATCAGCGGCGTTCCGTGTTTCATCACGCTTTTCGGAAGCAGGCGCCGCGCGACTCCTTCCGCCTCAATCGTCCATCCCGTGCTCCGTAAATTGGAAATTATCAAGAATCCCGAAATCCATTGTCCGGGAAGAAGAAAAAATGTCAATGTCCATTTCCGGAACTGCTGGAACGAGGGAGGCGCGGGGAACGTCCGCGCGGGCTCCCCGGAGGAATCCCGAGGGCCGAAGGCCGGGGGGCGGAACGGCGCGAAGCCCGTTGGGGCGCGGCGCCGTCCCCTGACGGTTTATCCCCGCGGCCACCACGGCGGCAGGCCCTTGCGCGACAGGCGGGTTTTCAGGCGGCGCCAGCGTTGTTGCCAGGGACCGGGCGGAGGAGCATCGGTGGGGAGCGGAACGGCCCGGCCATGCGCCGGGGTTTCCGCCCGGGCGCGGGCTTCGTTCAGCCAGTGTTTGTTGTGATAAATCCGCACACCGTCCAAGGAGTGGACACGGGGCCAGCCGAACGGACGCGGTCCCAGGGAGCCGCGATAATTATATTGACAGGGCAGCAGAGTCAGCCGGTCGAACCATTCGGTGTGGAGCAGCTCGTTCAAGGCGAGTTGATCGTCAATCAAGTTGCGGAAGTGCCGGCGGCCGCGCGCCACGATTTTTTGGCGCAGCTCCCGTGAAGCGGCCACGTTCCAGAAGGTCACGCCCGCGTTGACGAAGTTGCTGGTATATTGGCCGGTTTCCAGATAACGCCCGCCGTTGTGTTCCACCACCGCGCCCACCGCGCCGCCCTTCAACAGGTCGGACAGGGGTTCCAAGGGGCGCAGACACAACACGTCCGCGCCATCTACCACGAGCACGAAATCGGCCTCCACTTCATCCACGAACAACCAGCGACGGAAATCCACGTCGCGCAGCGGATGGAGAAACCGCGGGTCCGGCGGACGCAGATGATACCGGATGCCGGGCGCCTGATTCCGGGGCAGGGTGTCGCCCACCACAAAGGCATGAAGGGAGCAGTTCTTCACCCGCGCGAAACTGGCAAAGGTCCGGTCCAGTTGTTCGGCATGCCGGCCATAAACCGCGGTCAACACGGCTTGCCGGGCGGTTTCCGACGGCGGAGAGGAGGCGGATGGACCCTTCATGGTTTCGAGGACGATTGCCGGGGAACGGGCCGGTAATGACGACGGTTGCGGAACGACATGGTTTTCAGAAAACGCCGGCGCCGCCGCCAATCAACCCAGCCGGCCAAAGCGGGCAGCAGCTCGCGGCAGACCCGTTCGGAGAAGAGCCGCCGCAACCAGCGGGCCAGCCGTCCGCCTGTTCCGGTTTGTTGCAGGGGAGCGGGACTTTGCCGGGCGGCCCAGTGGGCGGAATAATCGCTTTGTTGCGGAGCTTCCTGAAAGGGCACGACATGCCGTTCCTTGACGGCTTCAACAAACAGCAACGTTGGCAGGTCGTTGACCAGCAACACCCGTTCCTTCACCCGCGCGGGATCCACCACGTCATAACGCGGTCCGCGAAGGGGAAAGGCGTATTTCACCCCCAACAGCGAGGAAAATCCCTCCGTATCCACCATGGCCTGCAACCGGGCCACCCGGTAGCCGTTGGCCGGGGAGAACACCCGCCAGAACAACTCGGGACTGAATTGATAAAAACCGTGGCCGCAATAATTGTTGGCCGTGGTGAACAGAATCAACCGCCCCCCGGTTCGCACGGCGCGCATGGCATTGGCCAGCGCGGTGGGAAAGTGGAACACATGCTCCAGCGTGCCGCCGTCAATCACCCAGTCGTAGGTCTCGTCCCAGTCGGGCGGAAAGGGCTGGTTGAGGTCATGGAGGCGGTCCGCCCCTTCATAGTCCGAGGCGTCGCACGCGTGCACCTCCTCCACGCCCATTTGGCGCAGGAACTCGGCAAGGCGCCAGTCCGCCTGCTGCACGCTTTGCCGAAACGCTTCGGAAGTCCGCCCCTCCGGCCAGAGCCGGTGTTCCCGCAACAGGGCTTCCAGGCGCTCCGGCGCCGCCCACAAATCCTGCCGTCCCAGCGTCAAAATCCGCCGGGGAGGCTGTTCCCGTGGCCAGCTTTCGGCCAGGAAACGGATGCTTTCCGTGGTCAATCCCATGTCGCGTTCCGCCCCGCCAGCTTGGAGCGGCGCCCCGGAAGTGCAAGCGAGTTTTGTTTTGGAGGAAGCGGAAGTCGCGCGACGTTCGCACGACCGTTTCGCCGTTCCGGGAAAGCAATTCCGCCGCGCGCGGGCACACGGCCTCCAGGAAGAGCGCGAGATGTTCCTTGGCGCCGGGTTCTCCCGCTCTTGCGCGGGGCGGGGGACTGGCGGAGGAGGGGCAGGGGTCAGGGGCGGGCCTGCGCCATCTGTTCGAGCCAGTCGCAGGCGCGGGGCAGGACCTTGTCCCAGTGGAAGGTGTCGGCCCGCCGCCAGGCGGCTTCGCGGTAGCGCTGGTACCGGGGTTCGTCGGCGGCAAGGGCCGCGAGGGCTTCGACCATGGATTCCGGGGTTTCCTCCTCGCAGACCACGCCGGTCTGGTCGTGCAGGGTGGATTCCGTGAGGCCGGGCGCGGGATAGACCACCGAGGGGGTGCCCATGGCGTTGGCCTCGATCACGTTCAGGCCCCAGCCCTCCCGGAGCGAGGTGTGCAGCAGCAGATGGGCCGCGCGCAGGAGGGCGTCTTTTTCCGGCTCGGGCAGGGCGCCGGTGAAACGGACCGCGTCGCCGAGGCGCAGCTCCGCGGCCAGCGCGTGAAGCTGGGCCTCGTCGTCCCCGCCGCCCACCACCGTCAACCGCGTGTCGAGACCGCGGTCGAGCGCCAGGCGGCACACGCGCAACGCGTGTCCGATGCGTTTGTTGGGGGCGAGCCGGGAGACCACGATGAGCCGCAACGGCCGGGTGAGGGGTTTGGGTTCGAGGGCGGGCAGGGCGCGGGTGTGGACGCCGTAGGGAATGCGCTGAATGTGACGGACGCCGAATTCGCGGAGCATCCGCTCGGTGGACTGGCAGGCGGTCCAGAAGGGGACGTTCCGGTAAAGCCGCAACACGTTGCGCTCCTGCCACGCGCCGAAGTAGGGGGTGAGCCCGCGGTAAAACGAATGCCAGATGGGGCCGAGCACTTCGTGGATGTAGGCGACGCAGCGGGTGCGGCACCACCACGGGGCGAACCAGGGCAGGCCGTGGTTTTGGTCCACCACCAGATCGAACCGGGGCTGGCGGCGGTACCAGCGCCAGGCGGCGACAATGGAGGTGCCGGGACCGCCGCCGCGCGCCACGTGGAGCCCGTCGAGCGTCTCTTCGGCGGGCGCGTCGGGAAAGGCGTTGGCGAACCAGTGCACCTCGTGTCCGCGCGCCAACAAGGCCCGCCAATAACCCTCCGTCACCCGCTCGGCCCCGCCGGCCTTCGGGTTTTTCGGGTCGCGCCAGTTGAGCATCAGGAAACGCATGGTGTCCGGGTTGGTCCGCCGACCAAGAGGGCGTTTTATCGCCTTGCGGGACCGCAAACACAATCCCAAAGCCGCCGCCGCGCGGTTTC
This sequence comes from uncultured Verrucomicrobiota bacterium, assembly GCA_964601985.1. Lineage (GTDB taxonomy): Bacteria > Verrucomicrobiota > Verrucomicrobiia > Limisphaerales > J093 > J093. The sequence continues at coordinate 17,548 of CAZRPT010000104.1, read as the reverse complement.
GCGCGCCGCCGCCCGCGAGAGGAGGGGGGATTTCCGGGACTTGCTTCCGGCGGGGCGCTCTGTTAGCCCTCGCCACCATGATCGCGGCGCGTTGGCGCGCTCAGGAACAGGACCATGGCAGCACCATCATTGCATCCGGGCGCCGGAAAGCCGGCGCCGGCGGAGTTGTTGATTGATCTCGACCGCCTGCGGCGGGCGTACCACGAAAGCCCCATTGATCCGGCGAAGCCGGTGAGTTTCGGCACCAGCGGCCACCGGGGAACGCCGTTCGCGGGGACTTTCACCGAGGCCCACGTGCGGGCGATCACCCAGGCGATCTGCGACCACCGGGCGGAGGCCGGCATCACGGGACCGCTTTTTCTGGGCAAGGACACCCACGCCATTTCGGCGGCGGCGGAAGCCACCGCCCTCGAAGTGCTCGCGGCCAACGGGGTCGAAATCCGCCGGGCGCCGGCGGACGCGTTCACCCCCACGCCGGCGGTGTCGCGGGCGATCCTCCGTCACAATCACGACGCCGACGCGCCGCGGGCGGACGGCATCGTGATCACCCCCTCGCACAATCCGCCCGAGGACGGCGGCTTCAAATACAACCCGCCCCACGGCGGTCCGGCGGATTCGGACGTGACCGGCGGCATCGAGCGGCGGGCCAATGAAATCCTCCGGGACGGCAATCGCGCCGTGCGCCGCCGCCCCCTTGAAAAGGCCGCTGCGGACGATCCCTTTCTGGCGTCCTACGTCGAGGACCTGGCGGGGATCATTGACTTCGACGTGATCCGCGCGGCCGGGCTCAGGCTTGCCGTGGACCCGCTGGGGGGGGCGTCGCTGCCGTATTGGGCGCCCATTCGGGAGCGGTACGGGCTGAATCTCGAAATCGTCAATCCCCGCTTGGACGGGCGCTTCGGGTTCATGACGCTGGACCACGACGGGCGGATTCGGATGGATTGCTCCAGCCCGTGGGCGATGGCGGGACTGCTGAAGCTGAAGGACCGCTTCGACCTGGCCTTCGGGACCGATCCCGATGCCGACCGGCATGGCATCGTGACCCCCTCCGCCGGCTTGATGAACCCGAACGCCTTCCTGGCGGTGGCGATCGAATATCTGCTCCGGAACCGCCCGGACTGGCCGGCCGCGGCGCGGGTGGGCAAAACGCTGGTCAGCAGCGTGATGATTGACCGGGTGGTGGCCGCCGCCGGGCGGGAGTTGTGCGAGGTGCCGGTGGGATTCAAATGGTTCGCCGCCGGATTGTTCGCCGGCCGCCTCTGCTTTGGCGGCGAGGAGAGCGCCGGGGCGAGCTTCCTGCGGAGGGACGGCACGGTGTGGACCACCGACAAGGACGGGCTGGTGATGGGATTGCTGGCGGCGGAGATCACCGCCCGCACCGGCGCGGATCCCGGGCGGCACTTCGCGCGGTTGCAACGGACCTTCGGCCGGACGTTTTACCGGCGGGTGGACCGGGACCTGGACGCGGCGGGCAAGGCGGCGCTGGCGCACCTCAGTCCCGAAGACGTGCCGGGCGACACGTTGGCCGGCGCGCCCATCACCGCGAAATTGACCCGCGCCCCGGGCAACGGCGCGCCCCTCGGCGGCCTCAAAGTGGTGACCGAAAAAGGCTGGTTTGCCGCGCGCCCCTCCGGCACGGAGGCCAAATACAAGGTGTACGCCGAAAGCACGGAATCGGAGACGCACCTCGATCAATTGCTCCGGGAAGCGGAGGCCCTGGTGCGGGGCGCCATCGGAACCGCGTGACCGGCGTTCTCGCGCCCCCCGGCCTCCCGCCCCCCTGAACGCCCGGCGAAAAAGCGGGACACCCCGTCGCGGGGCGGAGACGCGGCCCGCGGGAATGACGCGAAACGCCCCTCGCCGGCCGCCCCGGCTTCCCGCCGGGAAAAGATGCGAAATAAGCGCCGCTGCCTCGCCGGGATGAGCGGAAGGCGGCGGCGAAACCGCCGGCGCGGAATGGGGCTTTCCAAGCGGGAGGCGCCGGCCTACGGTGCGCGTTGGCTATGATGCTGGTCATCGACAACTACGATTCGTTCACCTTCAACCTCGTCCAGTACCTGGGCGAACTGGGGGTCTCCCCGCGGGTGCACCGCAACGACCAGATCACCCTGGAACAGGTCGAGGCCCTGCGACCGGAGCGCATCCTGATCTCTCCCGGTCCGTGCAGTCCGGGGCAGGCGGGGCTTTCGAACGACCTCATCCGCCACTTCGCCGGGCGGGTTCCCCTGCTGGGGGTCTGCCTGGGACACCAGTGCATCGGCCAGGTGTTTGGCGGGACGGTGGAGCGGAATTACCGCATCATGCACGGCAAAACCTCCCGCATCCGCCACAACGGGCGGGATTTGTTCGCCGGCCTGCCCAATCCCCTGACCGCCACGCGTTACCATTCGCTGGTGGTCCGCCGTGACAGCGTTCCGCCCTGCCTTGAAATCACCGCGGAAACGGAGGAGGGCGAGGTAATGGGGTTGCGACATCGGGAGCACCCGGTGTTCGGGGTGCAGTTTCATCCCGAAAGCATCCTGAGCGAGCACGGCCACGAGCTGCTCGCCAACTTCCTCAAAATCTGAGAGCCGGTCGGAAAAGCGAAACCGCCCGCCGCGATGGTCATTACGGGCCACGCGCCAGGGGACATGGTAAAGCGGCCGGTTCCGATGAGCCCCCCAGCCGACCACCGTCCCGTCGGCCCGCGACTTCGGCGCCGAATCGTTTTCGGCGGCGGGATTAGAGGCGGTCCACCTGCCGCCCCTGCCGGCGGAACGCGACGTGCCAGATCGCGAAGGAGGTATCCAGCGCCGCGTAGAGGCAGAATCCCAGCAGGGCGCCGGTTTGGACCGGGGCGGACCAGTTTTCAAACCGAAACGGAGCGGGCAACAGGCCGAACGCCACCACCATCAGCAGCAGCCAGGGGATGACGTGCAGGGCGAGCAGCAGTTTCTGGCGTTCGTCCGGCAGGGTGTTCAGGGGGTGCCGCATGGCCCGGGAAACTCCCATCCGCCGCCGGGCGGGCCGGGCGAGAGGCGGGCGGGGACGGAGCAGCATTTCCAGCGTGGCATCGGACGGGGGTTTGTGGGACGCCTGGGGGGCCGCCAGCGGAGCGCGGTATTCGAACGCCGTCGGCATCCGGCGCGCCAGCGCGCCCAACGACTCTTTCGCTCTTTCCCCCGCCCGGGAGGAGGAACGGTCACGCGCCGGGGCGGGTTCTTCGGGAGCGGGTTCCGCGGCGTTTCGGGACGCCCGGGAGGGGATGCGCACCACCGGCTTTTGCAATCCTTCCAAGGGGATCACCACCCGCGTCCGCGGAGGCCGGGGCCGGTGAATGGTCAACCGCGTGCCGGTCTCCCGCTCGCGGGGCGTCAGAATGTCTTGCGCGTGGGCTGCCATGATCTCGTTTTGACTTTGCTTCGTTCCGGCGAGCGGAAAAATCGGCCCGCCTTGCCGGATTCCGGCAACGGGGAAAGAATGATTCTTGAATCAGAAATAAGCAATCGGTGAAACGGTGTATTTTTGGCGGAAAAATGAAGTTTTTATCGGGGGTAATCATGGTTTTGTTGGATTCGCGAGGGGTTTTGTGAACAGAGATTCTTTTTTAATGAACCAGAAGTCTGTTTAACCGGGACGGGGTTTGGGGGAGAGGCTGTCAGGAAAGTGAAACCTCCCGCCGCGGGAGAGGCGCGGCGGAAGAAGAAACACGCGAAAGGGGCGAATTCGGGGAGGGGGCGGGATTCAGAAACGCCCCGAACGATGCCCCGAGGAGCGGGCCACCACGTGCCAGAGGGTGAGCAGGGTGTCCACCAGCACGTAGGCCGCCCAGCTTGCCGTGATCCACGTGCGGGTGTTCGGCGACCAGTTTTCGAACCGCAGGGACGGCGGCAGCCAGTCCCAAACCACCAGCAGCAACAGCAGCCACGGCAGCAAATGCAGGGTCAGCAGCAGCCTGGGGTGCTTGGGCGGCTGGAGTCCCGCCGGTTGCGGCCGGGACTTGGAGCGGGGGAGCCGGGGACCCCGGGCGGGGAGCGGAGCGGCCGGCAGATCGGGAGCGGCGGCCGGAGCCGCCGCGCCGGCGGACGGTTCGGACGCCGGATCCGCCGGGGGCGCGGCGCGCAAGGGCGGGGGTTCGACCTCCGGCCGGCCGGCCAGGGAAAGCGGTTTGCGCGGCGCGCGGGAAGCGGATTCTTCCGCCGGCTCCTCGTCCGCGGGAGGGGGCGTCTTGCGGGGAATCCGGATCACCGGCGCTTCCCCGGATTCCGCCGATCGCAACGGCACCACCACTTCATCCGCCGGAGGCGGAGAATCGGCGCGCGGATGGGCCGGCGGCGAGGACGTTTCTTCCTCGTTCCCCACCACGACCAGCCGCGGTCGCTTGGGAGTGGCGGATGACATGGCGTGACCCAGGCAAACCACGGTCCCCGCCTGGCGCGGGGACGCTTGCGGGGGCGTGGAGCCCCCGAGTGGTGGCAGTTAAACGCATCCCCGCCACCGGCGCAACCCGCAACGGCGCATTTCCTCCCGTGGAACGCATCCGAGGGGGGGAGGGCCTCCGTTCCGGCACGCTCGTGAAAACCGCCCCGGCGGGGGCGGACAGGCTGCCGTTTTTCGTCGGTTCAAAAAGCGCGGAACAAACTTGAAATGGGCGGCGGCGGCCCCGCAGCATCGAGCCGCCCACCCGCACGCCAACGGATTGCGGGCACGGGCGCGGCGGGCTGCTCCCATGATGAACGCCACGGCGCCATCCGAAACCGCGGGGCGGGATGTCCCGGAAGCCACGAAGTGGGGGACCATTCTGCTGGCCGCCCTGGCCGGGGGCATGGGCTGGGGCATCCGGGGCCAGTACGGCCACGAGACCGGCGCCATGATCGCCGGCCTGCTTGTGTGCCTGGTGCTGGTGGGACGGCATGGCGGCGGGGGCGATCCGCTCACCGCCGCCCGGGCGGCGGCGTGGGGCGCCATCGCCACCGGCTTCGGCGGCTCGATGACCTACGGCCAAACCCTCGGCCTGACCCACAACCCGGAGATGATCGGTCATTACGCCGGGCTGGCGTGGGGGATGCTCGGACTGGCGCTGAAGGGCGGGGTCTGGATCGGCTTCACGGGGGCGTTTCTGGGATTGGGATTGAGCGGAGTGCGCTGGCGGCCGCGTGAGTGGCTGCTGCTCATGCTCGCTCTGCTCGGCTTGTTTTTCCTGGGCGTCCGGCTCTTCAACGAGCCCTTCGACCCCGGGGCGCGGCGTTTGCCGTGGCTTTACTTTTCCGCCTCGTGGCATTGGACGCCCGACGCGGAAAACCTGCGTCCGCGCCGGGAAGTCTGGGGCGGTCTCTGGCTGGCGTTGCTCGGGCTGCTCGTCTGCGCCGGCCGGGCGCGCGGCGCGCGGCTGGCCGTGCGGCTCGCGGGCTGGGGGATGGCGGGCGGCGCGTTGGGATTTCCGCTCGGCCAGGCGCTCCAGGCGGGGCACGCCTGGCATCCGGACGCGCTGCGCCACCTGGGGCTTGCCGCCCTGGCGCCGCACCTCAACTGGTGGGGCTTCATGGAAACCGCCTTCGGCGCGGTCTGGGGCGGAGTGCTCGGCTGCGGAGTCTGGCGGCACCGGCGGGCCATCCGGCTCGCCGCCGCCCCGCCGCCGCCGGTGAGGTGGTCCGGGGGCGGGGAATGGATCGCGTTGGGCGCGCACCTGCTGCTGCTGCTGTCCGGCGAGTTCCTGAACCATTTTCTCACCGACCTCTATTTGGAATGCGGTCTGCTTCTGGGATTGCTCCCGGTGGTGGCGGTCGCGGCGGGGCGGCGTTGGCCCTGGTGGGTGCTGACGGTGGTGACCCTGACGCCGATCGCCGGCAAGACGTTGCGCGCGCTGGCGTTCCACGAAAAAGCGATCGCGCCCGGCCCGGGCGCCCTGCTCTGCGTGGCGCTGCCCCTCGCGGTGGCGGGGGGGCTGGCCGTCCGGGCCCTTCGCCAGACCCGGAAGCGCGTCCCGGCGGCCCGCGTATTCGCCCCCCTGGGCGTGGGCCTGACGTGGATTTACTTCCTGCTGAACTTCGCCGTGTTTCGCTGCCCGTGGCCGTGGGAGCCGTGGACCCGGCGCACTCCCAACGCCCTCGTCTTTTTCGGATGCGCCCTCGGCCTGACGTGGGGATTCCGGCGGCTGGGACGCGCGGCGCCGGTTCGGGAATCCCCGGACGACTGACCCCGCCCGGGCGGGATCCGTCCGCGTTGCCGCAAGTTTCCCCGGCTTCCCGCCGGCCCGGTGGGCGGGGAAGCATGGGAGCCGCGTGGGGCGGAAGCCCGGCCGGTTGGAAATCCGCGCGACGGCAGGCTGGAAGCCGGCGCGACGAGGGAAAAGCGCGCCTCGTTGCCCCGCGGCGGCGAAGGCGCGGCCACTTTTCGCGGCGTTCGGACTGCGGATTTCCGGCGCGCTTCCGGTTTCGCGGCGTTCGGATTTGTCCCCCCCTGGCGCCCCGCCTTTCGCGGATGAAGGCGCGGAGAAGGTCCGGATTCACGCGGGATGCGCGTTCCCGCCGTGACAATCGCTCCCGGGGCTGCTAGAAGGGGCGCCGACATTTGGCAACACGACAGCGCGATGGAAGCTCAGACCGATACAACCGCCCCGCCCGTCCTGCAAACTCTGCCCAGCGACGAAGTCCGCCAGATCATGTGGCGCTTCGCCGAGCGGTTCGACCTGCACATGCTGGTGCAGGCCTCCCGGGGCGTGGCCCGGGGGCCCGTGGCCCGGCTGGTGGCCGAGGGCGGGCGCAATTCGCACGAGTGGACGCCGGAGAAAAACGCCCTGCTCCAGGCCTTCGATGAAAGCGGCATCACCGCCGCCTTTCTGGACCCCGAGCACGGCGGTTTCATCGAGGGGCCGAAGAACCTGGCGCTGGCGCTGATCGCGTTCGAGCTGGCGTGGGTGGACGCCGGCGCCGCCACGGGCAGCCTGGCGAGCAACCTCGGCCTGGCCCCCATCCACGAACGCGGCACCCCCGAACAGCGCGCCCATTACATGAAACTGGCCGCGCCCCTCCAGCCCGGCGAGGACCGCCCCCAGATTCGCGCCGCCTTCGCGCTCACCGAGCCGCTGCCGTTCGTCGGCGTCGAGACCGGCCTGCTCAGCGGCAGGGTGCGCGTGAGCGAATGGCCGGAGGGCGGCGAACCGGTGCTCCAGGTCGAGAAACGCGGCCGCTTCATCACCAACATGGGCTTCGCCAACGTGGTGACCGCGGCGGTGGAATCGGACGATCCGCGCCTCAAGGGCACCTGCATGGTGATCCTCGAAGAAGGCGATCCCGGCACATGGGACCGGGGCGTGCCCAGCAAGAAACTCGTCCACCAGCTTTCCTCGACCCGCGACCCGGTCTTCAACCTCCGGGTGCCGGCGCACCGCATCATCGGCGGGTACACCGTCAAGGACGGCGTCATCGTGCCGAACCATTCCCACAGCGAGATCATCGAGGCGGTTTTCCGCCGCACCCGTGTCACGGTGGGCTTGATGACCTCGGCCAAGCTGCTGTCCGCCATCGAGCCGGTCATCATGTATCAGCGCCGCCGCTTCCGGGGCGGCCAGGGCGGGCCGGGTTCGCCGCGTTACGAGCTGGGCCTCCAGCAGAAGGAGGACGCCCTGCACCGGCTGGTGGACGTCTGGGCCACCGGCGAAGCCAGCGCGTCGCTGGGGTTCGAGGCGGCCCGCATCTTCGACGAAATTGATCCGCTGGAACGGGAGAACGCGCAACGACTGGCCGAACAGGGCCTGACCGGCCGGGCGGCCTTGAAGGCCATGCGGGAGACGCAGAAGCGCGCCCGGGAACTGGTGGAGCTGCGCGCCCAACCGCCCGAATCGCGCGACGAAGCCCGCCTCCAGGCACTGGAAAACGATCCCGCCGTGCGGTTCGCCCTGCGCGACGCGGTGGCCAACGTGCTCTGTCCGGCCTGCAAACTGTGGAACACCGGCCAGGGCGCCACCATGATGCGGGAAGCCGTCAGCCTCATGGGCGGCTACGGCATCACCGAGGATTGTCCCGGTTTTCTGGGGCAGAAATGGATGGACGCCCAGCTCGAGGCCACTTACGAGGGCCCCGAGGCGGTGCAGCGCTTGCAGATGGCCATCACCATGGTCAACCCGCTGTTTCTGGCGCAGTTCCGGCAATGGGCGCGGGAACTGTGCGCGCTGGCTTCCGCGCGGCCCGGGACCGGCGCCTGCACCCTGGCCACGGCGATGCAGATGTGGCTCTGGACCATCGAGTACGCGCAAAACGCCACCGACGCCCACGGCCACAAGCTCTACCACAAGGCCCGCCAGGGCGTGACCTTTCCGCTGGCCGACGCCCTCTGCTGGCTGCTGGCCGCCCGGCAGTTCATCCTGGACGTGGTGGAGCTGGACACGAAGGGGCGCGACAACCCCGCCGTGGCCGACGGCCTCGACGGCACGGTGGCCTTCTTCACCGACCTCTGCCACGTGCAATCCGCCCGGGCGGCGGGCGAGGTGGGCCGGCTTTGCGCCGAGTTGGTGTTCGGCTATCAGGCGCACCCGGAGTGGACCGAGGAAGCCTGTCACGCCTGCTACGGCGCGGACGATCTCGACGCCCTGGAGAGCATCATCCCCGGAATCGCCGGGTCGGCCCGCGCGGTGGGCGAAGTGGCGGAACCCGGCGAAGCGCACCCCGCCAAAGCCGGCCCGTGCGCGCCCCTTGCCGGGCGCGAACCGTTCCTCCGTTTGCGCGCCAAACTGGACGGCTGCCTGGCCGGCGCCCGCCTGGCCAAGGACCGCGCCGCCACCGCCCTCACCCGGGTCATGACCCGCGAGGCCCTGGATTACCCGGTGTAGCCATCCCCGCCACCTCCTTCCAATCCGAAGCGCTCCGCGCCCGGAGCTTTTCGGGGGGGGGCGGCGGTTTCGGATTTTCCGGACGCACAAAGTTTTTGCCTTCGCGGGTGAATGTAGGCCATCCTTCCCGACTCTAAGTCCACTAAAGGACAACGAAGAATGACGATGATGAAACAACGAATCGCGAAAACGACCGTCCTGCTCGTCGCCACCGGTCTGATGGCGGGCGCGCAGATCATGGCCGCCGATTTGGCGCCGCTCCCGCTGAAGCTGCCCGTTCCGGCGTTCATGGGAACTCCCACCGACATGGATCTCGGCCCGAATGTGGAGCCGCTGTCCGACAAGCCCCGCCCGCCGTTCATGGCCCCGAAGGGCGTGAAAAACATGGCCCTCGGGAAGAAGGTGACCAGCAGCGACAAGTCGCCCATCACCGGCTCGCTGGACATGGTGACCGACGGCAACAAAGAGGCGGACGACGAAAGCTTCGTGGAGCTGCACCGGCGCACCCAGTGGGTGCAGATTGATCTGGGCCAGCCGGTCAAGATTTACGCCATCGTGGTCTGGCACGCGCACAACACCTATCAGGTCTATCACGATGTCATCGTGCAGGTGTCGAACGATCCGGATTTCACGCAGGGGGTGAAGACGGTGTACAACAACGACTTCGACAACAGCTCCGGGCAGGGCATCGGCACGGACAAGGAGTATTTCGAGGACTACCAGGGCCGGCTGATTGACGCCAAGGGCGTCGTGGGCCGTTACGTGCGGTTGTACAGCCGGGGCAGCACTTACAGCGCCCTGAACCGGTACACCGAGGTCGAGGTGTGGGGTCTGCCGGCCCAATAACCGGCCGCCCGCCATGTTGATTCCGCGCCGCGGGCTGAAGCGTCCGCGGCTTTTTTTTCGCCCGGAAGGCCGGGCGAAACGATCCGCGCGGGGGGCGGGAAAAGGAGGCCGCGTTCGCGCGCGGGGCGGGCGGCGGCTTGCGCGGGCGGGCGGGGGTTGGTTCACTTGCCGCCGTGGCGCAATCCCACACCATTTCGACGCTGCTGTACTGTTTCAACGTCGCCGATGAAGTGCTGCTGATGAAGCGGGCCCAGGCGCCCAATCACGGATTGTGGAGCCCGCCGGGCGGCAAATTGCGCGCGGCGGCGGGGGAATCGCCCCACGCCTGCGCGGCGCGGGAGGCGCGGGAGGAGCTGGGGCTCTCCCTGACCCCGACCGATCTGCGCCTGACCGGTCTCATCAGCGAGGAGGGCGGCGGGGACGCCGGCCATTGGCTGATGTTTTTGTTCGAGGTGGTGCCGCCGTTGTTCCGGCTGCCGCCGCCGCACCGGGAGGGACGGTTCGGCTTTTTCCGGCGGGAGGAACTGTCCGGGCTGGCCCTGCCGCGGACGGATCGCGAGATGATCTGGCCGCTGTTCTGGCGGCACCGACGGGGTTTTTTCGCGGCGCGCTGCCGGGTGTTCAAGGATCGTCCCGACGAGTGGCGGGTCGAGGAAAGCCGCCTGCCCGCGAGTTCCTCATGAGCGCGTCACCGATCATTGATCTGACCAGCGACGCGCATTTCATGCGCGAGGCGTTGCGCGAGGCGCGCCGGGCCTTTGCCGGGGACGAAGTGCCGGTGGGGGCGGTGATCACGCACGAGGGGCGGGTCATCGCGCGGGCGGGCAACCAGGTGGAACTGCTCAAGGACGCCACCGCCCACGCGGAAATGCTGGCGCTCACGCAGGCGCAATCGGCCCTGGGCGACTGGCGGCTGAACGAATGCACCCTCTACGTGACCAAGGAGCCGTGTCCCATGTGCGCGGGGGCGCTGGTGCAGGCGCGCGTGGGCCGGGTGGTGTTTGGCGTGTCCGATCCCCGGGGGGGCGCGGCGGGCGGCGCGTTGGACCTGCTGCGGTTTCCCGGCTTCAACCACCACTGCCGCGTCACCCGCGGCGTGGGCGAGGCCGAAGCCCGGGCGTTGCTGCGGGAATTCTTCGCCCGGAGACGCGCCCGTTAAACAACGCGCGCCGGAGGGGGGCTCCGGCGCGGCGCGCAATCCCTGAACCGGGGGCGGTTCAACTGACGGCGATCATGGACACCCGCTCGTTGCGGGCATTGCGGGCGATGCCCTGGGCCCGGGGGTCCAGCGTGGGCTCGCCGTCCACCAAAAACTGATAGTGGTGATGCCCGTGGTGCAGGGGAAGCTGGATGGTCCACGAACCGTCCGGTTGTCGTTGCATCGGGTGCGCGCCGGGTTGCCAGTCGTTGAAGTCCCCCACCAGGTCCACCTGCTTCGCTTTGGGCGCGAAGCAGAAGAAGTTGATGGGTTTCTGCATCCGTTTGGCAGAATAGCGATGGAGCGCCGATTTCATCATTCCTGTTCCATTTCCGTACATGTTCGATTCAAAAAAAGCGTTGCCGGTTCAAATTTTCCGTAACGGCAAAAAACCCGCGCGCCCGCGCGGATCGCCAGCATAGCAGCAAAAGCGGTGCCAACCACAAGGAGAACCGCGCGGGGACGCTTTTTTTCCGTCCGTCGCCGGCGTTCCTCCCGGGCGAAAACGTCGTTGGCGCCCGGAAACCGGGGAGCTTCCGAGGAGTCCTCCTTGGAGTTGACGGGCCTTTTCGCCGGGGTTTCCGCCGACGCCCTGGTCCCGGGAATTGCGGCGCGGAAGAGTTGCCGGCGGAGGACGCGAACGGCATGCTGGAGGGCGCAACCTTGAGATGACCGCATGGCCTGTCATGCAACGGGAGTTTCGTGTGGCTTCGTGCCGGGCGATGACATGGCGGCTGCGGTGGGTGTTCGCCGCGGCGGCACTGCGGGCGCGCTGGCGGCGCCCCGGCAACTGTTCGAAGACCGTTACCGCGGCCTGCCGGAATTGTTGCTGGTCACGCCGCTGCCGGAACGTGAGTTGGTCAAAGCCGCCCAAACCGCGATTGCGCGCAGTTTGCGATCCCTCTTTGGGGCGGCGCTGCTGATGAACGTGCTTTTGCGGCTTTGCCTGCTGGGAGGGAAGAAGGAGACAAGTGAGCGCGTGCTGATCTTCACCGTGGGGGATTTTGCTGACGGGGGCGGACTTTCTCGTGCTGCGCTGGTTGGGCGTGCGGTTCGCCTTGACGGCCCGCACCCATTTGCGCGCGGCGGGACTGACCTTTGCCACGTTGATGGGACTGCCCTGGTTGGCGTTCGTGCTGGTTTTTTTTGCTCGCCACTCGGTTTTCCGCTGCTGATGCAGCCGCCTTCTGTTTTTCCCTCTGGGTGATGGGATGTCTGCTTTACGACGCGGCCCTGATCCGCTGGTGCCGGCGCTGGCTCGAAGCCGGGGTGCGCCGGCGGTTGGCGGAAGGCGCCTGATACCCGTTACGGTCAATTTCCGCATTTCTGCTTGGAGCCGGTTGGAAAACGCCGGCTTGGGAAGCCCGGCCCGCGGCCAAGGGGGGGCCTTCTGCAGGCCGCGTGCTTTACGCGGCGGGAGGTTCCGCTTTTCCGACAGGCCCTCAGGCGGGGCGGGGTTGTGCTCGACAGAAATCGGTCCGGGATTCATGCTGACGGCTGGAAAATTGTTCATGGAAACGCGAATTATGAAACCTCATTGCCTGTTCTCCCGTTCGGCGGCGGCGTGGCGCGCCGTGGTTGGATTCGGTCTCCCGCTCCTGCTGGGGCCGGCGTTGCTGGCCGCGCCGCGACCGAACATCGTGTTCATTTTTTCGGACGACCACGCCCTCCAAGCCATCAGCGCCTACGGGTCCAAGATCAATCACACCCCGCACATTGACCGGCTGGCCGACGAAGGGGCGATCTTTCTCAATTCCTTTTGCGCCAACTCTCTTTGCGGTCCGTCGCGCGCCTGCATTCAGACCGGCAAGCACAGCCATCTCAACGGCTTCATGCGCAACGGAAACCGGTTCGACAGCTCGCAGACCACCTTTCCCCAGCTGCTCCAGAAAGCCGGTTACCAGACCGCCATCATCGGCAAGTGGCATCTGGGCACCGACCCGGTGGGCTACGATTACTGGGAGGTGCTGCCGGGCCAGGGCAATTACTACAACCCGGACTTCATCGAGATGAACGGCAAGCGGAAGCACTACCCGGGCTACGTCACCGACGTCATCACCGAACGCTCCCTGGACTGGCTTGATCACCGCGATCCGAACAAGCCGTTCCTGCTGATGTGCCAGCACAAGGCGCCGCACCGCAACTGGGCGCCCGCGCCGCGCTATTTCGACCGTTTCGAGGGCCGGGAATTTCCCCTGCCGGCCACGTTCAACGACGATTACTCCGGGCGCACCCGTCTGCTGAAGGAGAACGAAATGACCATCGCCCACTACATGTTCTGGGGGCATGACATGAAGTTTCACGGGCCGAACCTCTTTCCGAAGTTCTTCCTGAACGGCATGGGCAACGGCGAATACCGGCGGATGACCCCCGAGCAAAAGGCGGTGTGGGATGCGTGGTACGAACCGCGCAACCAGGCCTTCATCCGGCGGATGAAGGCGGGCGAGCTTTCTCCCGAGGAAGTGCAAAAGTGGAAGTACCAGCGCTATCTGAATGATTACCTCAAGTGCGTGCAGTCGGTGGACGACAGCGTGGGAACCATCCTGGACTACCTCGACCGGCACGGGCTGACGAAGAACACCATCGTGATCTATTCCTCCGACCAGGGCTTTTACCTGGGCGAGCACGGCTGGTTTGACAAGCGCTGGATCTTCGAGGAATCGCTGAAAATGCCCTTCCTCATCCGCTGGCCCGGAGTGGTGCCGCCGCACACCCGCTCGACCGCGATGATTCAAAACATTGACTACGCGCCGACCTTCCTCGACGTGGCGGGCGTGCCGGTGCCGCCGGAAATGCAGGGCCGCAGCCTGGTGCCGGTGTTGCGCAACAAGTGCCGGGCTCCCGCGGACTGGCGGGACGCCGTCTATTACGCCTACTACGAAAATGCCGCCTGGCACAACGTGCCCGTGCACGACGGGGTCCGCACCAAACGTTACACGCTGGCCTTCTTCCCGCGCACCCGCGAATGGCAGTTGTTCGATCTCGAAAAGGATCCTCACGAGATGCGCAGCGTCCACGATGACCCCGCCTACGCGAAGGTCTTCAAGGCGCTGCAAAAACGCTACTACGACCTGCGCGAATTCTATCACGTCAACACCGCCATCATTCCCACCACCCGCGCGGACGAGAAATGGTGGAAGGAGCGCGACCGGCAGAAGCAGGCGGAAGTCAAGCAGGGCGACGCGGAGCTGGTGTTCATCGGCGATTCGATCACCCACTCGTGGGAAAACCGCGGCAAGGAGGTCTGGCGGAAGTATTACGGCGACCGCCACGCCCTCAATCTGGGCTTCAGCGGCGACCGCACCGAACACGTCATCTGGCGGCTGACCCACGGGGAGTTTTCCGGCATTCATCCCAAGGTGGCGGTGGTGATGATCGGCACCAACAACACCGGCCACCTCCTGCAGGATCCGGAGGAAGTGGCCGCCGGCGTCCGGCGCATCCTCGACATCATCCAGCAGCGCAGCCCGCGGACCAAGATCCTGCTGCTCGGCGTCTTTCCGCGCGGCCATGATCCCCTGGATTTGAAGCGCCTGAACAACATCGCCATCAACCAGTTCATCCGGCGGTTCGCCGACGGGCAGCGGGTGTTTTATCAGGACATCGGCCACGTCTTCCTCGCCGAGGACGGCACGCTGCCCAAGGAGATCATGCCCGATTACCTCCACCCCAACGCCAAGGGCTACGAACTCTGGGCCGAGGCCATCGAGCCGACCCTGAAAAAGCTGGGACTCTGAGCGCCGGCGGCCGGTTTGCGAGCGGGAGGCAATCCTTCGGGATTGCTTCCTCTTTTTTTTTGGGGGGGGGAAGCGGAAAGAATCCCGGAACACGGACGTGGAGCGCCCGCTCCGTCACCGCACCTCGATTTCGCTGATGACGCACCAGCCGGGGGCGGGTTCGATTCGCGCCCGGATGAAACGCGCTTCCACCGGGGACGTCGTGACCGCCAAACGTCGCGACTCCAGCCGGGGCGGCGCGCCTTCCGGCGGGTTTTCCGGAGCCGTTTCGCCCAGCGGCTTCCAGCCTTGTCCGTCCAAGGAACCTTGAAACGTCACCCGCCGGGGCCACCGCGCGCCGTAACGCCCGCCGCCCAGCGCGTGCACGGCCGCCTCCCGCACCCGCGTGACGCGCCCGAGCGAAACGGTCACCGTGCGGGGCGGGCCGTCGTTCCAGCCGACCACCTCCCGCCGGACCAGCGTTCGCGCCACCACGCCATCGGTCAGCTTGCGCCCGTCGTCCGGATAGCGGACTGAAGCCCGCGCGCGCGGCAACGGCGCGACCCGGTAGGCCGCGCCCCGCAGGAGGTTGCGCCCGCCCGCCCACGCTTCGATTTCGCTGAGCATGAGCCAGGCCCCGCCGCGAAAAACCAGCCGCAATTCCCGGCCGGCGACGGGCGGTTCCACGCGCAGTTCGAGGCGTTCCGAGACCGATTCCGGCCGGGTGGCGGAGGCCCCGGTTTTTTCCCACGCCCCGCCCATCACGACGGCCGCCGGCAGGGCGAGATCAGGCAGGCCGGTTTCCGCGGCCGTTTCCCCGCACCCCGTTTGCCTGCCGTGGTCCGGAAAAAAGCGTCCCCGGGCGCGCGGGTAAAACTCCGCCGCCACCCCCTGCGGCGCGTGCACGCCGGAAGCGGGATCGTCGTCGCAGTACACCACCACCCGCTCGATGGCGCGCGGCGAATCCCAGTCGAACGCCACCTCCACGTGGCGACCGTCGTAGCCGACGCTTTTCCCCTCCTCCCAGCCGCGGGTTGCCCGCGCGCCATCCGTGAGACGACCACCGGGATCGGGATACTGCCGGGGCTGCGCCGGCGCGAGCGTGTAGGCGCATCCGCGCGCCAGATGTCGTTCCGCCGGGGCTTCCGCCGGCGCGGGCGCGACGGTGAGCTCGTCCAGCGTCAGGCGGCCGGGCGGAAACTGGGTGACCGTCACCTCGAAATGGTCGCAGGTTTCGCCCCACGGCAGCCAAAACGTGTGCCGGCCCGCCCCGAAAAGCGTCTCCCGCCGCCAGCCGATCCGGGGCAGCACCCGACCGCGGAGGCGGCCGCGGATCGTCGCGACGCGGAGACCGGGCGTGGCCGCCGTCACGCCCAACTCGACCTGCCCCACCCGGCGCGGCGCCGGCAGGTCCACCGCCACCACCGCCCGTTCGCCGCTCAACGTCACCGTCGGGACCGCCTCCTCCGGACAGCCCGCCAGCCGGTCATCGGTCAACGCCGCGCCGTCGGACGAGCCGTTGATCCGACAACGCGCCCCCGACAACGAACCGGGCCGGGGCGGATACACGTCGCCCAGGTAACCACACACCGCGTCATAAACCGCGCGGACCGCGGGATCGCTGGCGCGCGCGCAGCGGGGAAACACGTCGAAGCTTTGAAAATAAGCGCGCGGGGCCTGTCCATAACCGCAAAACCGCGGCGCGCCGAGGGCAAGGTAATCGAGAAAAATCGCCCGTGACCACGGGTTGGTGTCCAGGTCGTAGTCGCACTCGATTTCGACCCCGAGCCCGAGCCGGCGCGCCCGCCGGGCGGTGGCCGGCAACCGGTCCCAGCGCACGCCGCCCTGGTGCTGGGAGAGAAACGCGTAGTTGGGCTGGAGCAGGACCACGTCCACGCCCAGCCCCCGCGCCGCCTCCACCCCCTGCGCCGTCGAGCAGGGGATCCACAACAACCGATAGCCGCGCCGGTGCACGGCCCCGGCCACCGTCCGCAAAAAATCGTGGTCCGTCTCGGGCAGGGTTTCGCTCATCCAGTAAAACCCCCAAAGATCGAGCGATTCCGGGGCCAGCGCGCGCCAGCGCCGCAGCAGTTTTTCCAGATACCGCTCGACGATTGCCGCGCGACCCGCGTCCGGCGGAAGGGCGGCGTTCTCCCCTTCCGCTCCGACGGCGAACGGCGCGTCCCGCCGCAGATAGTGCAGGGAGAAAATCGCCTGACGCGGCGTGGGCGGCGGCCCGAGCCGCGCCCGCGTCGCCGCCACGGCATCGGCGAGCCGCCGCACGTCGCCCGTCGGGGCGAACCAGTCCTCGAGCGCGGCGCGCCAGTCCGCCGCCGTGGCCGTTCCCTGCTCGAAGTTGCCCCCGCCCGGGGCCGGCTGCCGCAGAAACAAAAAGGCGTCCCATCCCCAGCGTCGCGGTTTCCCCGTCCGATCCGCGCACGCCACCAAATAGCGGAAATCCGCCGGGTCCCGCCGGGGCGTGTAATAAATCAGCATGCAGTTTCGAAAACCGGCCTCGGCGGGAGACGGATATTCCGCCCGCGCCGCCGTCCCAACAAACAGCACCCCCAACAGGCCGGCCGCGCGCGAAAACGCGCCAAACGCCGCGCGCGCTTTCCACGCCTTCAAACAACGCATGGGGAAAAATAATTTCATGCCGGGCTGCGTTGATATCCTCTCCGGGAGCCGAAGGAAATCCGAAAGAAAAAGGGGCGCGTTTCGGTGGCGCGGACTTCCCGTCTGCTGTTTCGCCGGCCCGGCGGGCGAGAAAAGCGGCCGCCGCCTAAAGGGGGAAGCCCGGCGAATTGGAAATCCGCGATACAGCAGGCTGGAAACCTGCGCTACGGAAGCGGCGTGCCTTTCGGATTTCGGGATTCGGATTTCGGATTTCCTTCGCTCCCTCGCTCCTTCGGCCCCTCGGATTTCCCCGCCCTGAAGGGGCGGAATCGGCGCGGCCGCGAAAATCGGCCGCAGGGACCGAGG
>CAZRPT010000103.1:0-38154 GCA_964601985.1 uncultured Verrucomicrobiota bacterium | reverse complement strand
GTTTTCGCCCCGCACCAGCAAATCGCCGGGCAGCTCGACCGGGCCTTCGAAGGTGGCGTTGCCCACCACGCGCCCGGCGGGGGTGTCGTATTGGACTTCGTCCGGCATGGCGAGCCGGTAAAGCGGCTGGCCGTTCAGGTAGAACACCGCCGCGTCGTCAATACAGGTGGTAAGCTTGAGCGTGGCCCCGGCGGGGTTGCCGGTGAAGTGGAACGTGGTCCGGAAATAGTAGGTCCACTGGCCGATCGTCAGCTCGGTGTTCTTCGGCGCCGGCAGGTCGGAGTTTTCGACGTAGAGCAGGGCCTGGCCGCTGGGCCAGTCGGTGTCGTCGTAATCCGACTGCCGCCAGGCGGTTCCCAAGTCCTGGCCTTCCTGGTTGTAGCGCCACACGTTGGTCATGGTGACAAGCAGGGCCGGCTGGGGCGGGCCGTCGCCGGCCACCGCGTCCCAGTTGCCCGGGCGGCGGTTGTCGGCGCCCGGATCGAGCAACTGCATCGAGCCGCCTTCGCCGGCGGCCGCCGGCGGCCACGGCAGGCCGTTGTGGAACGTCACCGTGTCCACCACCTCGCCGTCGCCGGTCCGCACCAGTCGCAACCGCTCGCCCGCGGGCGTGAAGTTGCCGGTGAACAGGCCCAACGGCAGGGGGCGTCCGGGTAGGCGGAACGGAACACGCCCAGATTGCGCGCCACCGTCACGTACCCGGAGGGCGGCACCTCGGCGGTGGCGGCGAAGGTGTAGCTCAGGCCGTTGCCCACCAACCGCAGGCCGGCCAAGCTGGCCGCGCGGGTGGCGGAGCGGTTGTGGATTTCCACGAACTCCGCGCCCGCGGTCGCCGGGGCGTACATGATCTCGTTGAGCACGAGGTTGAGCCGCTGCCGCACGGTGACCCGGAAGGTCTGCTCGTCGCTCCGGGCGGGCGAACCGTCGTCGGTGACTTGAACGGTGACGGAGTTGACCAGCGGTTGCTGATCCACGGGAACCCGCCACGTCAGCAGGCCGGTGGCGGGATCCACCCGCATCCCCTCCGGCGCGTCCGGGCCGAGCGCGAAGGCGAGGGTTTGCGCGGGCAGGTCGGCGTCGGTGGCGGTGAGCCGCACCACGAGCAGGCCGCCTTCGGCGACGGTTTGATCCGGCACGGCGGCCAGCACCGGCGCCTGGTTGTCCTCGTTCACGGTGAGCGTGAAGGTACGCGCAGTGGAGAGGCTGTTGCCGCCCTGTTCGGTGGCGCGGACGGAGAGGGGATAGACGCCCGGCCCCTGGGCCTCGGTGGGCGTCCAGGTGAAGACCCCGGTGGTGGGATCAATGGCGGCCCCTTCCGGCGCGCCGGGATCGAGACTGAACCGGACCGGCAGCGGCGGGGTGTCCGGGTCCGCGGCGTTGACGTTGAACGTCAGCGTCTGCAGCTCGGTGACGAACCGGTCGAAGATGGGATCCATGACCGGCGGGTTGTCCACCTCGCGCACGGTGACCGTGAAGCTCCGGTCCGCGTGAAGCTGGGGCGAGCCGTCGTCGGTGACCCGGACGGTCAGCGTGTACACGCCCGGTCCCTGGTTTTCGGCGGCGAGCCACGAAAATTGGCCGGTCTCCGGATCAATGCCCGCGCCCTCCGGCGCGCCCGGCAGCAGGCTGAAGGTCAGCGTGTTGGGCGGCAGGTCCGTGTCGGCGGCCGCGACGGTGAAGGCCAGCGTCTGGCCCTCGTCCACGGTGGCGTCGGCGATCGGCTCCAGCGTGGGCGCGCTGTTCACTTCGTTGACCGTCACCCGGAAGGTCTCGGCGTCGCTGCGGCGCGGCACGCCGTCGTCGGTCACCCAGACGGTCATGGTGTACACGCCCGGCCCCTGCGCCTCGGTGGGCGTCCAGGAGAAGGCGCCGGTGTGGGCGTCCAAGGTGACCCCCGCGGGCGCGCCGACCACGCTGAAGGTGAGCTGTTGCGGCGGGTCGTCGTCGTCGGTGGCGGTGACGGTGAAGCTCAACGTGCCGCCTTCCTGAACGACGCGGTCGCCGATTTCGGCCAGCACGGGGGCGAGGTTGCCGCCGTTGTCGGCGTTGGGCTGGCCGGGCGTGGGCACGGGCAGCGCCATGAACGGCGGCGGCGCGCCGTCCGGCTGGCGGCCTTCGCTGACGTCGGCGGCCTGCGTTTCGAAGGTGACTTCATCCACCACCGAACCGTCGGGGGCGTAGAGGCCGATGGCCTCGCCGCCGGCGCTGAGCTTGAAGTTCACGTGCAGATCGCCGCCCGGCGTGTTCTGGCCGGTCTCGTCGTCCGCCCAGACCAGCAGGTAATCGCCGGGCTGGATGACCGTGCCCGCCGGGATCACGAACTTGGTCCGGTTGGTGAGCACGTCGGTGAGGGTGTAGGCGGTCAGGTCCACCCTTTCCGGGCCGGCGTTGTAGAGCTCGAACCAGTCGTCGAAATCGCCGTCCGCCGGATCGCTCACGGTGGTGTTGTTCAGGGCCATCCATTCGTTGATGAAGACCTGCACCGGCCGGGAGGCCGGGTTGTTGGCCGCGCCGGGCGTGGGGTAATGGAACACCTGCCGGTGACGGGGATCGCCGTCCGGATACGAGCCGAAGGAGCGGTCCGGGCTCAGCAGGTGGTAGTCCACGTAATCGAGCACCGCCGGCGCGCCCTGCTGCATCCACACCAGGGCCACCGAGCCGCTGCCCGTCGGCAGGCGGAAGTTGGTGTGCGGCTCGGCGGGGGCGCTTTCGTCCGGCTCGCCGTCCGCCCAGATGATGAGGAATTCGCCCGGCGGCAGGACCACCGAGGGGAACTTCCAGCGGGTCAGGTCGGCGTAGCTGTCGGTGAGGTAGAGCGCGCCCAGGTCGAGGGCGGAATCGCCCGCGTTGTAGAGTTCGATCCACGGGTCCAGATCGCCGGCGCCGTCGGCGAGGCCGCGGGTGTTCTCGGGCAGGACCTCGTTGATCCACAGTTTCGGATACGCGGGCAGGTTGGCGCGGACGCTGTTCACCCGGCCGGGGGTGGCCTGGTTGACGGTGTTGGTCGGCGCGACCGCCCAGTTGGCCACCCGCCAGTTGTCGCGGGAGGGATCAATGAGCTGGAGCGAGGCGCCCCAGCCGTCCGCCTCGAACGGCCACGGCGGGTCGTCGTCGTATTTCACCACGTCCACGTCGAGGTCCTCCTCCGGCGTGGCGCCGGGCCGGACCAGGCGGAGGGTCTCGCCGCCGTTGTCGAGCTTGCCGCTGAACTCGCCGGCCACCGGGAGCCCGATGCCGTAGGCCGCCTCGAACGCGGCGAGGTCGTTGACCACCAGCAGGTAGCGCTGGGGCGCGAGCAACGTGCCCTCGGGGAAGGTGAAGGCCGTCCCGGAGAGCTTCCAGCCCGACAGATCGAACGTGGTGCGGGTGGATTGATTGAACAGCTCGACGAAGCCCGTGCCGGGCGTGTCGGGGTGGTACTGGATTTCGTTGATCACCAAATAATCCTCGGGCCGGTCCAGCTCGCCGGTGTAGGTGATGGTGATGGAATCGCTCATGCCCGGGATGGGATTGCCCGCCTCGTCGAGGGCGGTCAGCTCCAGCGCGTTCGTCGCGCCCTCCATCGGCACGGAGATGGCGAAGGTGGTATGGCCGGTCCAGCGCACCGGATAGGGCACGCCGTTGACCGCGATGCGGGCCGCCGCGAAGGGGGCGGTGCCGGTCAGGGTGACCAGCGGCTGGGTGGTGCTGAAGTCCTCGCCGCCGCTGGTGGTGATGGCGAACTGGTCCGCGTCGCTGGCCTGGATGCGGCTCTGGAGGTACGCGCGGCGTTGCTCCAGATAGCTGGCAATGCCGGCGGGATCCCGCGTGCCGGTGACCCCGTTGGCCAGGAGCGCCTTGCGCCGGGCGTCAATCTGCGGCTGGTATTGCTCCGGCCGCATCGGGCCGGCCACCGCGTCTTCATAGGCCCGCCACAGCGCGCGCCGGAAGACGGGGGTGTCGTACATCTTGTTGCCGGTGGGATCCTGGCCGCCCCACAACGAATCGGTGGGGCCGCGGCCCAGGCCCAGGACGAAGTCCACGTCCCACGGCATGATGACCCAGCGCTCGCCCGCGCGGCGGTAGATGTACATGTTCTGCCCCACCGCGAAGGTCCAGGCGTCCCAGTTGCCGGTGATGCGATGGAAGGCGTGGACGCGCATCCATTGCTCGACGTCGGCGATTTCCAACAGGCCGTCTTCATAATGCCCGGAGGCGTTGGCGGCGGTCATCAAGTCAAGCAGTTGGCGGTAATTATTCGCGTCGCCGTCGTTCGAGCGGCGCTGCCAGTTCCAACGGTAGCGGGCCAATTTATATTGGCCGCCCACGGTGGTGAATTTCTGCATCGTGGCGCCGGTGGGTTTGAAGCTCGAGTTGTTGTCCTGGAACTCGAACCAGACCGAGATTTTATAGAGATCGCCCTCGCCGCCCTCGGGGAACCAGCGTTCCGCGTAGTAGCGATTCGGCTGCTCCAGGTCCTCGGTCACGTTGTGGTACTGGCTGCCGTTGCGATAAAGCTGCATGTAGTGCGAGTGCAGGAAGGGGATGCCGAGCCGGTCGGCGATCCAGTTGGCCACCTGGCCGCGCATGGCGGTTTCCTCGCTGTTGGCGTTGCCGGTCTGGCCGAACACGCGGTCGGTCACGCCCAGCAGGAGGTCGTCCTTGGGCACCGTCACGGCGAAATCGCCCTTGCCGCCGTGGTAGGGGCTGGCCTTGTTGCGGAACTTGGCGTTGTAAATCACCCGCCCGTCCCGGTGCACCAGCGTGGCGTCCCACCAGCGGTTGTCCAGGCCGTTGATGCCGCCGAAGGCGCTGTCCGTGGCCGAGGTGGTCCAGAGGTGGTAATGGGTGAAATTGCCGCGCGGCAGGGGATCGCCCCAGCGCACGAGGCATTCCTCCTGGGGATACAACGCCGGGAAGAGGGTGGTGACGGCCGGGCTGTGCCGGTCCACGGCCTGCACGTTGAAGGCCACCCGCCGCCCGTTGCTCTGGGCGGGGATGCGGCCGGTGTAGATGCCGTCGTTCGCGCGGGCGTCGCCGTTGGTCCCGTCGTCGCGCATGACCACCCGCGTCAACGACCCGCCCGGGTCCACGCGGTAGCGCAGCCAGACGATGGCCACTTCATCGGGATCCGCCACCCGGGCCGT
Source organism: uncultured Verrucomicrobiota bacterium (assembly GCA_964601985.1). Taxonomy (GTDB): domain Bacteria; phylum Verrucomicrobiota; class Verrucomicrobiia; order Limisphaerales; family J093; genus J093. The sequence goes on along the minus strand of CAZRPT010000103.1, from coordinate 33,028 downwards.
CACGGTGACGGCGTCGCCGCTTTGCGGCAGGATGGGATGATGGATGACCTCGGTGATGGCCGGGCCGGCATTGGCCACGAGGCGGCTGTTGGGCAGGCCGGGCGTGCCCAGATTGCGGGGCGGCCGCATGTCGGCGGACATTTCCATCCAGTTGCCGTGCAGCCGGAAGAGCACCTGCGGCCAGCCGGTCAGCCAGCGGACCTTGGCCCGGATGGTGACGGTCTGCCCCACGCTCAGGCCGGAAATGGCGGTGCGGATGCTGTTCGGGCCGGTGTCGCCGTCGCCCTCGGCGCGCACGTGCAGGCAACGGCCGCCACTGGCCGCGCCGCCGGTCTGCACGACGCTTTGGGTGTGGTTGCCGAAAACGCTCCAGCCGGCGAGGCCGCTTTCGAAGCCGTTGTTGTGGACCACGTTGTTGCCGCCCACCCGGAAGACCTCGATGTCGTCCACCAGGCACTCGCCGGCCCCTTGCAGGTTGATGAAGAGCCGGTCGGGGCCGAAGTCGTTCTTGCCGTTGTCGAGCCGGCCGGTGGCCTCGGCGGTCACCCACTGGGCCTTGTCGGTCTCGTCGCTGTCCGCCCAGTTGGGGGCCAGCTCGTTGTCGGCGCGCGGGTCAATCAGTTCGAGACTGCTGCCGCCGCCGTCGGACCAGCGGCCCCAGCGGCCGCCGGTGCGGTAATCCACCTGATCCACCGCGATGTGGACCCGGTTGGTCACCCGCAGGCCGAAGGCGTTCGTGCTGACCAGATCGTCCGGCATGGTGAGCACGATCCGCTCGCCAGCGTTCGAGAGTTTGCCGTCGTAGTCGCCCACCGTGTTTTGCTCGTCGAGCTGCGGGTAAATGCCCCGCAGATGGGCGGCGTCCTTGGCCACCACCAGGTAACCGTGCGCCGGCACGGTGGTCCCCTCCGGCAGGGTGAGCTTGACCCCGTCGGTGAAGCGCCAGCCGCCCAGGTCCACCGGGGCGTCGGTCCGGTTGTAGAGTTCGATGTACTCGTCCTCGTCCCGCAGGGACAACGGATGGTACATGATTTCGTTGATGACGACCGGGCTCTCCCAACGGGGCGTGTTGGCGGCGCCTTTGGTGGGCGCGGCCAGCAGGCGGACGCGCGGATCGCCGTCCGGGTAGCGGCCCGCCGAAATCCCGTTGGCCTGCGCGCCGAACTGGATGGCGTCAATCACCCGCGTCTCGTCGGGATCCAGCAGGAAGATCGTCTCCCCGGCGGCGCTGAGGGCGAAGCCCAGCTCGTTTTGGTCAAACGCCATGAAGCCCTTCGCGGGCAGGACGGTGCCCTCCGGAATGCGGAACCGGTTGGTGGAGGGGTCGTCGGTGAGGATGCAGTTGGACAGGTCCACCTCGGCGTTGCCGCGGTTGAACAACTCCACGTAGTCCACCTCCGGCTCATCGGTGTGGGCGAGGAACTCGTTGATCACCACGTCCGCGAAGGGATTGGGCACGATGGCCTCCATCCGGCCCGGGCTGCCGCCGATCAACGCGCTGGCGGCCCACGCCTCGGGGAAGGATTCCCCGTAGGACGGCCGGGCCAGCACCAGCGAATGGCCGCCCCCGTCGGCGGCGGCCGGCCACGGATCCTTGCTCCGGTACACCGCCTCCAGCTCGATGGCGCCGGAGTGGTTGCGCACCCGCACCACGCCGGAGCTGTTCTGCAACGCGCCCTTGTAAGGGCCGAGCACGCCGGTCAGGCCGTACACCGCCTCGACGTCCTCCGGGTTGCGCGCCACCACCAGGAAACCGTCCGCCGGCAGCAGGGTGCCTTCCGGGAAGGTGAACTTGACCGCGCCGGTCAGGCGCCAGCCGCTCAGGTCCTCGAAGATGGGGCTCGGGTTGGCCAGCTCGATGAACTCCAGGTCCCGCCCGTCGGCGCGGGGCCGCGGGTGGTACATGATTTCCGACACCACCACCTTGGTGCGGCGCGACGAGGGCGACAAATCCTCCCCGCGCGGCAGGTCGTCCACCACCGTGCCGCCGCTCACCGCCCGCAAGTCGCGGAACTCCGCCGTGGCCAGCGCCTCGGCGTCCCGGCTGGTGACCGCCTGGCCGACATAGAGCTGGCTGGGCAGGGAGAGCACGGCCGAGCCGAGCCGCACCCAATGCGTGCCGTCAAAGCCGGCGTAGGCGGTGAAGGTGTTGCCGCTGCGCTTCAGCCGCAGCCAGGTGTAGGGATAATTCGCCCGCAACCGGCCCGCCGAGCCGGCCTCGCCGCCGCGGGTGTTGCGCGACATGAAGAAGCAGCCCACCGTGCCCGGCCCGGCGAAGCTCGCCGCGAAACGGGCGTCCGGATCGAGGCTCTCGCGCGCCATCAGGCCCGCCTTGGCAAAGGGATCGGTGGGCGAAAACGCCGCCACCCGCAGGGCGCGATCGAAGTTGCCGGTCAGCTCCTGGTAATCGAAGTGGAACTGGTCCTCGCGGCCGCCGATGTCCGTGCCCGCGCCCGAGACGTCGAACCCGCCGGGCACGCGGGTGGAGGAACCGGCCAGTCCCGGCTCGCCCACTTCCACCGGGGCGTATTCCACCGCCGTGAAGCTCATCGTGCTGTCGGGCAGGATGGTGTTGGGCGTGACCGCCCGGTCCTGGACGTGGTTGACGATCAGCTCGTAGGTCCGGCCGATGACCAGCGAATTCACCGTGAGCAGGACGGTGCGGAAATCCTCGCCGTATTGGGCGGCCACCACCGTCACGCCCGGGGTGATGGCGTAATTGGCCGGCGAAAGGGCGCCCGGCTCCGCCACCCCTTCGCTGAAGACCACCTTGAGCGTGTCGGTGCCGATGTTTTGCAAATGGACGAGCGTGGGCCGGGTGGTGTCCGGATGCACCGTGAGCAGGGCCTCGCGGGTCATGGCCGTGCCCAGGTTGTTGGTCAGATAACAGCGGTACTTCGCGCCATCGGCCGAAAGCGGCGTCACCGGCAGGGTGAAACTGGGACTGTTGGCCCCGGGGATGTCCACCCGGTTGCTCTGCCATTGATACACCACCGGATCGTCGTTCTTCACCGTCACCGTGAACGTCACCGGTTCGTTTTCCGTCGCGACCTGGTCGGCGGGTTCCTCGCTGATGACCGGCGGGGCCAGGCTGTCGAATTTCAGATAGTCGAAATCGCCGGAATCCGTGGTGAACCGCAGCGTGGTGAGGCCGTTCAGGTGAAGCACCACCTCCTTGCCGTCGGCGTCCTTCAGCGGCACCAGATTGTTGATGCCCCAGCCGCCCGAGCCCCGCCCGCTGAACGCGCCCAGCTGCTCCACCGTTTGCGAAGGCGTGGTGGCCCCGGAGGTCACCTTCTGCAGGCTGCCCCGCATCGAGTCGGGATTCGTGTTGGCGATCGAAAGCGCGGCGTACACCCGGTAGTAGCCGTCGGGAAAATCGCGGGTGTAATTCTGCCAGTTGCCGGCGCTGATCCAGCCCAGGCGGTAATTGGTCGTCACCACCCAGGAGCCGCGGTCCACGTCCTCCGGCTTCATGTTGCCGGTCATCGGCACGTTGGGATTCTCGCCCCGGCGGTACTCGTCGGCGGAGCTGGTATTCTGGCCCCGGTGATAATCCACGTTGTGCACCGCCGACAGCCCGGCATACGCGCCGCCGAAGTACGGCATCACGCTGGCCTCCGGCTTGTGCTTGCCGCCGCCGTAGTTGAAATCCTCCGCCTCGATGTAGAAGTCGGTCTGCGCGTGCAGCGTCGCCCCCGTCAACAACGCCATCGCCGCCCCGCCCAGCCATCGCCGCCACCGCCGAACGCGCCCGGCGCCCGCGGGCCGCCGTGTCCGGAGTCCTTCAAGAGCACAACAATGTTCCATAGGAGTTTGAATCATTTACGGGGCGGATAATAAGCAATTCTCGCGCCAAATTTCACAAAAATCATCAACCCGCTGCGGTCCAAGGAGTTGCGCTTAAATAACGACGCTTTTCCCCGAAAAAAGACGGCGAAAGCCCCTCCCTCGGGCCGGTTTTTCCGCCACCCGTGGCTTCCGCCGAACCCGGAACGGCGGGGAATCGGTTCGCCATAAACATTCGCGCCATCGGCGCCGCGACTCCCGTTCCCGCCGGGGCGCCAACACCACCGGCGCAACCAACCGAGGAGGATCACGATCCACCCGGCTTTCCCGATCAAATCCACATGGCTGCTTGACTGTTTTGGCTTTGCGGGGGAAACGGGGCGGTTACTCTGTGACGGGCTCATGGCGCAGCATCCTGAAGACCAACCCATGGATCAACTGCTCGGCGAATACGGGCAGTTGTTTCGCGACATGGACGACCTGACGCTGGCCCGTTGGATGTCCCAGACGCTGGGGCAGTTCGCGGGGCGGGTGTTGCGGCTGTCGCATCCGCTGGTGGCCGCCTACCGGCTGGCCGCCCAGTTGGGCAACGAACGGATGATCTGGCAAAAGCGGCTGGTCTCGGTGCCGATGCGCTACCCCTCCGCCGCCTGCTGCGGCGCGCCCCTGCTGCCGCTGTTGACCCGCGACGTGCTCGAATCCGGCCTGGTCTGCCTGCACTGCAACGAAACGGCGATTCCCTTCGATGAACTGCCCCGGGGCGCGCGCTCCGTCCTGCGTCCCTGGGCGGCGGAATACGCGCAGACGCACGCCGTGGCGCACTGGGATGAGCAGCGCCAGCGCGCGTGCGGCAATTACGACGATGCCTTCAATGAAGCCGCCAACACCGCCATCATGCTGCTGGCGTTCCTCGGCAGCGGCACGGCGCCCCGCCTGGCCGAAACCCTCCCCGCCCTGATCTGGGAGGATCAGGATGAGTGCCTGGAAGTGCGCCCGGAAGACATCCAGCTTTGAACCCCGCTTCGTCCGACTCATGCGCTTCCCTGGCTCACGCTTCCGTCCGGCTTCCGGCACAAGAAGCAGGCGCGGCGCGGCGCGGGTCGCGGGATGGCTCGCGCTGTTCCTGCTCGCCGGTTGCCACACCCCGCCGAAACTCCTGCCGCCGGTCCGGGTGGACGGCCCGGGCTGGGTGCTGCGTCAGGGCCAGGCGCGCTGGCTGCCGCAACGGGCGGGCATGGTGATCGCCGGGGAAATCCTTTACGCCGCGCATCCGGACGGCTCCTTCGTCATCGAGTTCGGCAAGCCGCCCATTCCGCTGGTGTCCGCGCAATTCCAGGCCGGACGCTGGCAGGTGGTGTATCCCACCTTCAAAAAGCAGGCCGATGGGCGGGGCGCGTTGCCGGCGAAGCATCTTTGGCTGCTTCTGCCCGCCGCCCTGCGGGGCGAACCGCTGCCCAAGGGCATCGTGTTTGATCGCCTGCCGGAGCAGCGGTGGCATTTGGAAAATCCGCGCACGGGGGAGTACATCGAAGGGTTCCTCCTGCCGCCGTCATGAGCGGAAGGCGCGCGTGGTGGGGGTGGGTGCTGCTGCTTGGCGTGATCGCGCTGGGCCTGGCGCGGGTGCGGTTTGACGGGGAGGTGCTGAACCTGCTCCCCGGCGACCTCCCCGAGGTGCGCGGCCTGCGGCTGCATCAACGGCACTTCGCCGACGCCGGCGACCTGCTGCTCACCGTCCGGGCCCCCACCGCCGACGCCGCCCGACAGGCCGCCCGCGCGCTGGCGGAACGACTGGCGGCGGACCCCCGCCGGGTTCGGCGCGTGGTCTGGCAACCGCCCGGGCGCGAGCACTCCGCCGCCACCGCGCGCCTGCTGGCCTGGCTTTGGTTGAACCAACCGCCGGACGCCGTCCGCGCGCTGGCCGCGCGGCTGGACCCGGAAACCCTCCCCGACCGGTTGGCCGCCACGCTGGACACGCTCGCCACCACCTTGTCGCCCCGGGAAATCGCCCGCCTGAGCCGGGACCCGCTGGAGCTGACCCGCCTGCCGGCCGCAGCCGGGTTGCTCGATCCCACCCGCGCGGGCGGGGAATGGTTCGCCTCGCCGGACGGGCGGTTCCGCGTCCTGCACGTCGAGCCCGCGACCCGCCCGGCGGACTACCGCGCCTGCGCGACCTGGCTGGCCGGCGTGCGCGACGAAGTGGGGCGGGCCGCGCAAGCGCCCGACTGGCCCGCCGGCGTGCGGGTGGCCTGGACCGGCGCGCCGGCGTTCCTGGTCGAGGCGGCCAGCGGCATGGAGCGGGATTTGCGCCGCGCCACCCTCGGCGCGTTGGTTCTTATCGCCGCGCTTTTCTGGGGGGCGCACCGGCGCTGGCGACCGTTGGTCGGCGTGGTGACCGCGCTGCTGGGGGTGCTGCTGGGGGTGACCGCCCTGGGCGGGTTGATCTTCCGGGAGCTCAACGCCGTAAGCCTCGGGTTCGCGGCGATTCTGCTGGGGCTGGGGGTGGATTACGCGTTGGTGTTCTACCAGGAATGGGCCGCCGATCCGCGCCGCTCCGTCGCCGCCGCGCGCCGGGCCGTGGGGCCGGCGGTGGGTTGGGCCGCCCTGACCACCGCCGCCGCGTTCGGGTTGCTGAACTTCGCCGGCCTGCCGGGGCTGCGTCAACTGGGCACGCTGGTGGCCCTCGGCGTGCTGCTCGCCGCCGCCGTGATGGCGTGGGGCTTTCTTCCGTGGGCCGCCCGCGCCACGCCGGCCCGGTCGGGATTCCGCTTTCGGCTTTCGGATTTCCGCCCCCGGCGCGGCGCGACGATGGCGCTGACCGCCGGGTTCCTGCTGCTTGCCGTCGCGATCCTGCTCCGGCGTCCGCCGGCCCTCGACGCCTCGACCCGTCCGCTCAGTCCGGCCCACAGCGCGGCCCAGGCGGCGCTCGACGAATTGCAGCAACGGCTCGGCCAGAGCCCGGACACGCTCTGGCTGCTGGTGTCCGGCGCGGATGAACAGGCGGTGGCGGAGCGGCTGGCGGCGTGGGAACGCACCCTGCGCCGGGCCGCCGGGGCGGGGGAAATCGCCGGCTTCGAGCTGCCCACCGCCCTCTGGCCGCGTCCGGACTGGCAGCGGGAAAACCGGGCGCGACTCGAACGAATCCTCGCCCGCGCGCCCGCGTTGCGGCGGGCGGTCCGGGAAGCGGGCTTCAGCGAGGAAGGCTGGGCGCTGGCGGCGGCGGTCTTCGCCGCGTGGCGCTCCTGGGTGGCCGGCGACGGGGTGGTCTGGCCCGACGACCCGACCGGGCGCTGGCTGACGGGCCGTTTCGCGGCGCGCGGCGATTCCGGCTGGCTGGCGCTGGGCCGGGTGGATCCCGCCGGCGGCCCGCTGGCCGCCGCGCGCGCGTTGCGGGCGGAGCTGGCCGATCCCGGCGTGCTGTTGACCGGCTGGAGCCTGCTGGGGCGGGCGCTGTTGCAACGGGTCGAGGGCCGGGTGTTCTGGCTGACCCTCGGCGTGGCGGGGGCGCTGCTGCTTTGTCTGGGCGCGGCGTTTCGGAACGTCCGCGACGTGCTGCTCGTGCTGGCCGCCGGCGGCGTGGCGGTGCTGGGGCTGCTCGCGGTGATGAGCCTCGCCGGCTGGCGTTGGAACCTGCTGAACCTCGCCGCCCTGCCGCTCCTGCTGGGGGTGGGGGTGGATTACGCCATCCACGTGACGATGGCCCTGCGCCGTCACGACGGAAACATGGCGGCGCTGTGGCGGACCACCGGCCGGGCGCTGTTGTTGTGCGGCGCGACGACGATCGCCGGGTTCGGCTCGCTGGCGTGGTCGGGCAACGCCGGGCTCGCCAGCCTGGGGCGGGTGTGCGCGGTGGGGGTCGCCTGCGCCCTCCTGAGCGCGCTTTATTTCCTGCCCCGCTGGCGTTACGCTGGGATGCCGGCCGGGGCCGCTGCCCGGTCGCTGTCCGACCGACGACCATGACCGAGCTTTCCACCGCCACGCTCGACGCGCCGGAATCCCGCCCGCGCGGGATGCCCCGGACGCCGTCGGCCTTTTACCGGGGCGCGCTCTGGCGGGCCGGTCTGGCGGTGGCCCGGCGCCTGCCCGGACGGCTGGTCGGCGGGGCCGCGCTCTTGTTCGGCGGGCTCTACTGGGCGGGCCATCCCCGGCGTCGGGCGGTGGTGACGCGCAACCTGCTTCCGCTGTGCGACAACGATCCCGTCGCCGCCCGACGCGCCACCCGGCGGTTGTACGGGCAGTTCGCCCGCAAGCTGGCGGACCTGTGGCGCTGGGAAGCCGGGCGCCCGTTGGACGACGCCTTTCACACCCTCATCGGCTGGGACGTGCTGGAGGAAGTCCACGCCCGGGGCCGGGGCGCGTTGCTGGTCACGCCGCATCTGGGCAACTGGGAGATCGGCGGCTCGCTGCTGGTCCAGCGCGGACTCGATTTGCTGGTGCTGACCCAGGCGGAGCCGGAGGCCGACTTGACCGAGCTGCGCCGTCAATCCCGCTCCCGGCACGGCATCGAGACCCTTGTCATCGGCCAGGACGCCTTTGCCGGCGTGGAAGTGATCAAGCGGCTCCAAGCCGGGCGCATGATCGCCCTGCTCGTGGACCGGCCGCCGGCCGCCACCTCCGCCGAGGTGCGCCTGTTCGGGCGGCCGTTCCGCGCCTCGACCGCCCCGGCGGAGCTGGCCCGCGCCAGCGGCTGCGCCGTCCTGGGCACCCAAATCGTCCGGGTGGGCCGCGGTTACGAGGCCCGCGTGCTGCCCGAATTTCAGTACGACCGCCGCGCGCTGGGGCGGCGCGAGGAGCGGGTCCGTTTCACCCAGGAAATCCTCGCCGCCTTCGAGCCCGCCCTGCGCCGGCATCCCGATCAATGGTACCACTTCGTTCCCATCTGGCCCGCGCCCGCGTCGGCGGGGCGTTGATCGCCCTCTGCGCCCTGTCGTTCGGGCGGCTGGCCGCGCGGCCGCCGGAGGCCGACGCCGTGCTCGACGGCTGGTTCGCCGCGCAACGCGCGATTCGGGGCTGGTCGGCGGACTTCACCCAGATTCGCGCCCTGCGCGCGTTGTCCCGCCCGCTCACCACCCCGGGCCGGCTCTGGTTCGCGCCGCCGGACCGCTTTCGCTGGGAGCTGGGCCGGCCCGCCCGCACCCTGGCCATCCGGCGGGGCGACACCTTGTGGCTGGTCTATCCCCGGCTGAAACGGATCGAGCAATACCCGCTCGACGGCGACCCCCGCTCGCCGTGGCGCAGCGCGATGGCGCTGATCGAGGCCGGCTTCCCGCGCGACCGCGAATCCTTCGAGCAGCGGTTTCGCGTCGAGGCGGTGACCCGCACCAACGGCGTCTATCGCGTCCGGTTCCAACCCCGCGCCGCGGCCCCGCGCCAGTTCCTCGCCGGGTTGTCGGTGGAGCTGCGGACCAACGACTTCGCCCTGCGCGCCAACACCATGACCTTCGTGGACGGCTCCACCCTGCGCAACGAATACACCCACGCCGTCGTGAACCCGCCCCTGGACGACGCCCTGTTCACCGTCCGCACCAATGCCGGCTGGGAAGTGGCCGGACCGGAAACGCCATGAGCGACCCGCTCGCCGAAGCCCTGGCCGCCCTGCCGCACGGACCGGAATTCCGCTTCGTGGACCGCCTCCTCGCGCTGGACCCCGGCCGCGGCGGCGTGGGCGAATACACCCTGCGCGGGGACGAACCCTGGCTGGCGGGGCATTTCCCCGGCGCGCCCCTGCTGCCCGGCGTGCTGCTGGTCGAAGCCGGCGCGCAACTGGCCGGCATCGTGGCCCAGAGCGCCCCCGACCAAACCCCCGGCGCGCCCCTCCGCCTCACCGCCCTGCGCCGGGTCAAATTCCCCGCCCCCGTGCACCCCGGCGAAACCGTCCGCCTTGAAGCCCGCCTCACCGCCCGCCTCGGCGGCCTCGTCCAGGCCGAAGTGAGCGCCCGCGTCGCCGCCCGCGAAGTCCTCCACGGCGAAGTCGTCCTGAGCCAGGCGGCCTCGTAGTCGCCGCGTGAGGGGACCACGAGCGGCAGTTCCGAAATCCGAGGGAGCGAAGGACCGAGGGAAATCCGAAATCCGAATCCTGAAATCCGAAAAGGAGATTCACTTCGCATCCGCCGGCGTGACGCGAAATCGCCCCGCGTTCGTTGGAGATGAGATGGGCGTCCCGACAGAGGCGGGGACGGCGGATTGGTTCGCGCCGTCCTTCCTTCCGCACCGGACGGGCGGCTCTCCCGCCGCCGGTTTGCCTCTCGTCGAGGACGCCGAATCGTGTTCCCCGGCGTTGCGGTCGCCGAGATGCGCTTCGGGCGGGGAACCGTCCGTCCGCCGCCCCCCAAAAAAAACGACGGCGCCGGGATGGGACCGACGCCGCCGTCTGCGGGTAGGGAGGGGTCAGCAGGGAAAGCGTCTTACCACTCGCGATCCTTCTTGATGCCCGGCTCGGGCACCGGATAGCGGCCGTTGGCGTCGGGTTGCAACGGCGCGGGCGAGTCGTCGGTGATCTTGTCGAGTCCCGGCGAGTACTCGCGCTTGCTGTTGAGCATCTGCTCGAAGGTGATGACCTGGCCGGTGTGCGCGGCCATGCGGCCCATCGAGGTGACGAGGCTGGCTTCGGCGCCGCGCTTGACCTCGTTGTAGGGCTGGTCGTTGCGAATGGCCTGCATCAAATCCTGCCACTCGTTGTCGTAGGGGTTTTCCTCGCCCCGCGGGGCGCGGGACTGCCAGAGCATGTCCGCGCGGCGCGGGTTCTGGCCCTTGTAGATGCTGGAGGGCATGCCGCAGTCGCTGTTCTTCGAGGCGATGGCCAGGCCCTTGGTGCCGTGCAGGTAGCTCGAGTAGATGCTCTCGCAGCCGGTCATGCAACGGCCGTCGAAGTTGAACTTCGTGCCGTCGGCGTAGGTGTATTCCACGGCGTAGGTGTCGAAGTTCTGGTCCACGTAGGTGATGCCTTCCGGGCTTTTGCGGTAATGGCGTCCGCCCAGGGCCTGCGCCTTGATCGGCCAGGCGTTCTTCATCCAGCCGAGGTGGTCAATGATGTGGATGTAGAAGTCGCTGAAGCAGCCGCCGCTGGCCCAGATGAAGCTGTGGAAGCGTTTCACCTGGTAGCGCAGGTCGGTCCAGCCGGGCGGTTTGGGCAGCGAGGAGAAGTAGCCCACCGGCCCGTGCATCCGGTAGCCGCGCTGGAGGATGATCTCGCCGATCTCGCCGTCATGGACGCGCTTGGCCAGTTCCTGGAGGGCGCGGCTGTGGCGCGACATCAGGCCCACGCCGACCTTGAGGTTCTTGCGGGTGGCCTCCTCGGCGAGCTTGATCATGCGGCGGGTCACCGGGCCGTCCACGGTGACCGGCTTCTCCATGAACACGTTCAGGTTTTTGCCGATGGCGTAGGTGAAATGCACCCAGCGGAAGGCGGGCGGAGTGGTGAAGATGACGATGTCACCGGGTTTCAGGCAGTCCATCGCCTTTTTGTAGGCATCGAACCCGATGAACCGGCGGTCGCGCGGCACGTCCACCTGCCGGGGGGCGGCGCGCCGAATGACGCCGTAGCTCTTGTTGAGCTGGCTTTCGTAAATGTCGGCCATGGCCACGAGCTTGATCGGACCCTGGTTGCGGGTCTTGAGGGCGTTTTGGAGGGCGCCGGTGCCGCGGCCGCCGCACCCCACGATGGCCAGTTGAATCAGATCGCTGCCGGCGGCGTGCACGGAGGGCAGGGTCACGCCGGCCAGCGCGGAAGCGGCCGCCAAGCGGCCGGTGTCTTTCAAAAACTCACGTCGGGAAGTCCCGGATTTGTTGGTGTTATTCATCGCCCGTCATGCTGCCGCCAATCCGCCCAAAGTGTCAATTGTGATTCCGAATTTCCCGTGCGCCGCGGAGGGGGGGACGCCGGCCGGCCGCCTTTCCCCGGCTCACCTCCCGGCGGCGGCCGCGGAGGAAGGCTTCTTTTCGGGTTCTCCGGGATGGCTATCCGCCCAGCAGGTAGCGCGGAAGGTTGCGGTCGGAACCCACCGAGCCGCGCGGGAAGGCCTTGAGCGAGAAGGTCACGCCCACGGTGTAATCCTTCTCGCCGTAAGTGTCCTGCAGGATGCGAAACACCAGGGCGCCGGTCCAACTGCCCAAATCGCGATAGACGGTGTAGTACTGCTCCTGCAGGTGGCCGCGATCAATGTCGAAGTGGTGTCCCAGACGAAAGGCCCAGTCTTCGTTGGCCTTGAAGTAGAGGGTGCTGGTCAGCAGGTCGTAGCCGGAATCGGCCCCCTGGCCCGGCCATTCGCGCAGGTAACGGTGCCCGACCCCCAAACCCCAGCGATCATTGGGCTCGATGGTCAACGTGTGGTTGAGCAGGTTGAAGCGGCTGTGGTCGAAGTCGAACCGCGTTTCGGAGTTCAACACCAGCCAGGAACGGATGCGCCAGTCCAAGTCGGAATACAGGTCGCTGAGGGTGCTTTGCTTCGGCTGCGGATCCAGCCGCCAGTCCATCAACAACGCCCAGTGCACGAGGTTGATGATTTGTCCGTCGCGCTTGGTTTGCAGCCGGTTGCGCAGGCCGTAGCGGATCACGTTTTGCGCGTCCACCGCGTCAATGGCGTTGAACTGCGGGTAGGTGATCGGCAGCAGCTTGTAGGTGGGCATGAGGTAGTCGAACTGCGGCAGCTCGGCGGGCGGCACGCTGGGATCGGGCACGAAGACGTAGTTGACCGTCGGCTCGATGATGTGCCGCAGCCCCCGCACCTCGAACAACCGGCTGTGCGCGTCACGCCACACGCGGGACAGCTTGGTGGACAGCTCGACGCCGGTGTTGAACACCCAGCGGCTTTGATCGCCGTAGGGTGAACCGGCCGCGTCCACGTCGGAGTACTGGGTGAAACGCACCCCCGCCCGCGGCGCGACGTTCAGCCAGCCGAAGAAGTTTTTCGGCAGCGTAAGCTGGTTGAAGGTGTCGGCCCGGAAGGCGGAATAGGCGTCGCTCGTGTCGTCGGCGTAGCGGAACTGGTAGTAGCCCACCGAGCTTTTGCTGGTGAAGTAGAGCGGCGTGGCGCCCACTTCCAGCGGCGGCGCGCTCAGGGTGACCTCCGGCAGACGCTCCACCACCTGGTAGAACTGGTTCACCCGGGGATGCAGCACCACGTCCAGCGCCAGATTCGGCCAGAGCCGGCTCACCTCCAGGTAGCTCTTGGGCTGGACGTCGTGCCGGTATTCGTCCTCGAAAAAATCGCGGATGACGTAGGGGTCGCTTTGATATTTCACCGCCGTCCGCACCGACAAGTTGGTGCGAATGAAGGCGGAATACTCGAACCCCACCCGCCCGCGATTCGGATCAACGGGCCGCCCCAGATAATTGGTGCCCGGGCGGTTGTCGTAGGTGTAGTACGTGAGCAACCGCCCCCGCCCGGCGCGGCCGAACTCCGGAAACAAATCCAGCCCGCCGCCGACGCCGCGTTTCTGCCGCCAGTCGAAATGGAGCGCGCTGTCGAGGTTCGTGCGGACCGTCCAACGATAAGTGCTCAACAGATACGGCCCATAAATCGTGCGGTAACCGGGGTCGAAGACGAAATAGCTCGGGTGTCCGTCCAGCCGGCGCTTGTAGTGGGGCAGGTAGAGGAGGGGCACCTTGCCGAGATAAAACGTGGCCCCCCGCACCTCGACGTATTTGCCGGGGACGAACGTGAGCGACTTGGCCCGGACGCGGTGATTCGGCTCGGCGCGGTCGTCGGTGGTCACGAAGGCATTCGTGGCGGAATGCACCTCGTTGGTCAGGCTGCCGCTCAACCCCTCGCCGGCCGCGAACAACAACGGAGGCATGCCGGTGCGGAAATGCTCGGCCATGATCTCGCCGGAGCCGAAGTCGTAACGGATCTGCTCCCCCGTCCAGAGCTGCTTGCCCCGGCGGAGGCGCACCCCCCCCTCGGCCTCGACCACCATGCTGCCCCGATCCAACCGGATCGTGCGGGCCACCAGCTCGGCGTCACCGTAGCGGACCACCACCCCCGCCGGGTCGCTCACCATGCCGGTTGCCTCGTCAAACTCGAACTCCCCCTCCGCGCTCCGGGCGAAGACCTCCAGCTCCGGGGGCGACGGTTCCTGCGCCCACAGGGCCGCCGCGCAAAGCAGCCCCGTCAACATTTGGAATCCGCCGGCCAGTTTCATGAACCGCGACGCTAGCGAAAAGCCCGCCAACGTGCCAAGCGGGAAGCGCCCTCCCGGCGCGAAAAGCGCCCCGGCGCAACCGGAGAGCGCCGGCCCGCGGGCGCGCAAATCCGGAAAAAGCGCGCGTCTTTCGGATCCCGGATTTCGGGATTCGGATTTCCTTCGCCCCCCGGCCCCCGGCCGGGTTTCCCGCCCCGGCATGCGGGGATTTCGTTCCCGAATCGCTTTCGGTGACGGGATCAGCCGCCGGTTTTCGTCACACGGCGCAAGCGCTCGATCATCCGGGCCAGGCGGTCGCGATGGGCGAGGAGGACGCGGGGATCGGTGGTGAAGTGGGTGAGGCTTTGCGAGATTTCCGGCGGCACTTTCAACAACGCGCGGGCTTCCGTCAGCACCGCCGCGGGCGTGCGGCTTTTTTCCGCCCGCGTGATCGCCTGCCGCAGCAGCCAAAAGTATTCGTAGTCCTCCATGCCGTCCCGGAGGTTTTCCCAGCGGATCGAATTGATCGGTCCGTCGAGGCAGGGGGTGGTGGCGGTGTTGGGATCGCGGCGGGGCGGGTAGAGAAAACGCCCGTCGCCGTTGCCCCACGGGCTGCGCGTGCCCACCGGCCGCCCGTAGCCGCTGACCCAGCTCATCGGGTCTTGCCACGGATCCTGCAGGGAATGCGGATAGGCCAGCGGGCTGGTCCAGTAGATCGTGGCCCAGATGAGGATGCCGTTGACGCCGTACTGCCACGACTGCCACGGCCAGAGGCGCAGTTCGAGGCCGGGGTGGTCAATGAACTCGGTCACGTAGGGCGCCTTGGGGCCGGTGCAGATGTACCACCACACCTCCTCGCCCGCCGCCCGCCGGGCCGCCACTTTTTTCGGCGTCCAGTGCGGCGTCAGGCCGCACCAGATGTCCACGTGACCGATCAGCTCCGGCTCGGGCTGCTCGGTCAACATCCGCTTCAACCCGGGCGCGGCGGCCTTGATGCGTTCCTGGCCGGCCACGACGAAGGCGTAGTCCTTCGGGGCCGGCTCGTCGAACCAGTAGGTGAACGCCTGGTCCAGCCAGCCTTTCGCGCGCAGGTGGGCCTCGATTTGGCGGAGGTAATCCCGGAACAAACGGGCGTGCTCGGGCGTGCCTTCCTGGAACCCCTCCAGCGTGCCGAGGTGCCGGCTGTGAAACGTGCCCCCGCCCATTCCGTGCAACGGCAGGCGGAAGCTGTTGAAGGGACTGCCGCGCCGATCGGGGGAAACGTCGGCGCTTCGGGCGGCGCCGGGTTGGGAAGCCTGGCCTGCCGGGGTGGAAGCGCCGGGTTGGGGAACCCGGCCTACAGAGGGGGATGCTTTTTCTTGCGGGCCCGGCGCCCTTGCCGAACGGGCGCCGTCCAGCCAGCGTTCGGCCCAGCGATCGAAGGCGGTGAAATCCACCCGGGCGTGCCGGTTCGTCCCTTCGCCGACGAACGACACCTTGATCGGCGCGTAGTCGAAGAAGGAGTACGGGCTGATCCGGTGCTCGGCGAAGTTTTCGAGGTATTTGGCGAACACCGCCTCCCGATCCTCCGGGCGGGTCAGTTTGTGGTAGCGATTGATGTTGCCCGCGCCGAGGCCGAGCGCGCTGCGCAGGTGGGTTTCCCGCGGCAACGCGAAGTCATACACGTGAACCGTCAGCGGCACGGTGAGGGTTTCCCCGCCCCGCGCGCGCCGCAACTTGAGCGTCACGGTGGCGGCGTAATCCCCGGCGGGCGTCCCGCGCGGGACGTAGCAGGAAAGCCAGAGCGGCTGGTTGAGGCCGGCGCGCAATTTCAGCGGAAGTTGCAACGGCGGCAGGGGATCGGGGTACCAGCCGCGCGTGCAGGTGGCGTCGGTGGGCGTGGTGACCTCGACGTAGGCCACTTCGTAAAACCGGAGTTCGAGCGGGGCCGTCCCGCCGTCCACCCGCGTGAAATCCGAGTGCGTGACCGCCCGCAGCTCGGTCGCGACAAGAGGGCGCAGGATCAGTTGCGCCGCCTCGGTCTCGCCGCCCGCCGCTTGCAGGGCGATGGGGCGGGGCGTCTTCCCCGTGACCGGGCCGCGCGTGCGGGAAATCTTCCACCCGCTTTCGCACCACCACAGGGCGCAATCGTTCGCGCCGGCCAGGGGATGCCCGGCGCGCGGGTCATCGAGGAAGCTGATCGTGGCCGAGCCGCGCAGGTTCAGCAGCGTCTTTCCGGAGTCGGCAAGCAGCGTGTACCGCAGCTCGTGCTCGCCGGCGCGCGTGGCCTGAAGGGTGGAGCGACAGAGGACCACCTCATGCGGCGGGAGACGGACCTCGTCTTCACGGCTCGCCACCGTCCCCCGGCGGACACCCGGTCCGTGCAGGAAGCCCCGGCCGCGCAGGGGCCGGTCGGTGCGGTTGCTCACCACCACCGCCCATTGGATTTGGCCCGTGCCGGACGGCGGGTTGAGCAGCACCCCTTCCACGGCGAGGGCGGGATCGTTTTCCTCGATGGCCACCCAGGCCGTGCTGCCGACCAGATTTTGCCCCTTCACGCCTTCCAGCCGGGCTTCGTAGTCGCACTGGTTGACCTGCAACGAAGTGTCCGGATCCGGCGCGCGCAACCGGAGGAAGATTTCCCGGGCCGGGAACAACCTTTTCGGCAGCTCGCCCGGCCCGCTCCGATGCGCGCCGTCGAACGTCGCCACTTCGGTCCACTCGCGCCCGTCGCGACTGGCCTCGACGAGCAACCGTCCGCGGGTGTGGTAATTGAGGTTCACCCGCGCCCGCGCCCCGGTTTGATTCACCGCCGGCAGGGCGAAGCGATACACCACCTCCGCGCCGGCGGAAAACGTCCAGCGATCGGTGTTGAAGCCGGCGGTGCAGTAATGCAGCGGCCGATGAAAATTCGCGCCCGGCCACCCGTAGCCCGGGCTGAACCGATACCGCTCCCCGCTCACCGTTTCCGCCTCGCCCAGGGAAAACGGCGGCCGGCCGCCGGGCGGCAGCGCCGCCCCGCCGGAGCTGGCCCGGGCCGGCGTCAGCGCCACGCGCGCGAACTCGATCCCGCCCGTCACGTGCCATTGGCCGAGCCGGACGTAATCGCTCCCGCCATCGTCCGGCTGCCGGAAAAAGAAGTGGTACTCGGCCCATTGCCCGCTCACCTGGAAGTCGCGGTTCACCCGGCTGGTCCCCGCGATCACCGAGCCGCCCGCGCTTTCAGGCGCGCGGCGCGCGCGAAACCGCAGCGCGTACAACCCGCCGGGCTGGAGGGCCAGATTCGGCGTGCGCCAGTAACCGCTGTCCTGTCCCGTGCCGGTGACCGTGAGGACGCGGTTCGTGCCGGCCCGCGCCCGCCACTCGCCCGCGCACCCCACCAACCGCCAGCCGGTCGGCGTTTGATCGCCTTCGGTGAACGCCGGATTGGGCAACAGATTGCCCGCCATCGCCGCCATCGTCCCCCACCAGACGGCTCCGATCCTCAACCACGCGCTGCTGTTCATGCCCCCAGTATGCGCCGCTCCGCGTGGGGGAGAAACCCGAAATCCGAAGCCCGAAAGGCGGGCGAAGCGCGGACGCCGCCCGGCGGGGTGAAGGTCCGCGGGACCGGGTGCGCCCTCACGCGGGGATCCCCGTCGGCCGGGCTTTCCCGTTACCAGGCTGCCACCTCTGCTTGCCCCGTCCGGCCGGCGGGAAGGCGGCGCCACGAAAGACACACGCTTTTTTTCGGATCGCCCCGCCCGCGGACCGGTCTGTTCTCGCCGCCGCAAAAAGGGTTGACAGATTCACTTTGCATTGCAAAGTAAATGGCATGCAATCCGACCGGGCGCGTGAACACCTGGAAGTCATCCGCACGTTGATGGAGCGCTCCGCCGTGTACCGGCGGGCCCTGGCGCCGATGAGCCTGCTGGCCGGCGGGGTGGGACTGGTCGGCGCCGGCGCGGGCTGGGCGCTCGACCTTTCCGCGCCCCGGACGTTCGCGGGCTACTGGCTGGCGGTCGGCGTGGCGACCGGGGTGGTGGCGCTGCTGCTCGTCCGCCGGCAGGCGCTCAAGGCGCAAGAACCCTTCTGGTCGCCCCCCACCCGCCGGGTGATCCAGGCGGCCGGGCCGGCCCTCCTGGCCGGGCTGGTGCTGGGAGTGGTGGCCTGGTGGCGCGTGGGCGCGGAGCCGCTGTCCGGCGTGACGGCGGCCGCCCTGGCCGCGGGCTGGCTGCCGTGCGGCTGGGTGATTTTGTACGGCTGCGCGGTGCATTCGGCGGGCTTTTTCATGCCGCGCGGCATCCGGCTTTTCGGCGGTATTTTGGTGTTTTTGGGCTGTTTGCTGCTGCTCCTCCTGCCCGGCCGGCCCGGACCCCGTTTCGGCTGGATGGTGATGGGCGGCGTGTTTGGCGCGCTGCATCTCGCCTACGGCATCTACCTCCGGTTTACCGAACCTCGTGAGTCCGCCGCGTGAATCCCGACCCGTTTTTCCAGCTCGACCGGGTGATCCACGAGAAGGGACGCCTTTCGATCATGTCGCTGCTGGCGGCCACGCCCGACCTGTCGTTCACGGAGCTGCGCAACCTGCTGCGGATGACCGACGGCAACCTCACCCGCCATTTGCGCACCCTGCAGGAGGCGGGCTACGTGGCCCTGACCAAGACGTTCCACAACCGTCGTCCGCTGACCACCTGCGCCCTTACGTCCGCCGGGCGGAAGGCGTTTCAGAATTACATTGATCTGCTGGAACAGATCGTCCGGCAAAACCGCGATTCCTGAACCCGATGTTCCGCGAACCTTCCCGCTGATGAACCGACACTTTGTCATGCAAAGCAAACCGGGGCGGCCCGCGCCCGCGGCCTCTTTTTTCCGCTTATGAAAATTCTCAAAGCCACCCATCTCGGCATGTGCTTCGGGGTGCGCGACGCCATCGCCATCGCCCGCCGGGAAGCCCAACGGGAACCGGTCACCGTGTTCGGTCCGCTGGTCCACAATCCCGTCGTCGTGAGCGACCTCGCGCGAAAGGGCGTTCGCATCGCCGAAACGCCCGAGCGGGTCGGAACCGGCACGGTCCTGATCAGCGCCCACGGCGCGTCGGAACGCGCCCGGCGCCGGCTCGCGCGGCGCGCCCGGCGGATCATCGAGGCCACCTGCCCGCTGGTGCGCCGGGCGCATGAGGCCCTCGCGGAACTGGTGGCCGACGGCTGCCATCCGGTGGTCATCGGCCAGCGGGGCCACGTGGAGGTGCGCGGGCTCACCGAGGACCTGCCGGAGTGCGACGTCATCCTGACCGAGGACGACGTGAACGCCCTGCGGGAACGTCCGCGCTTCGGCGTGGTGGCCCAAACCACCCAGCCGCTGGAGCGGGTGGAACGCTTGGTGGCGGCGTTGCGACGACGCTTTCCGCGTTCGGAGGTGCGCGTCCGGAACACCGTGTGCCGCCCCACGCGCGACCGGCAGCAGGCGGCGATCGAGCTGGCCCGGCGGTGCACGGTGGTGGTGGTGCTCGGCGGCGCGAACAGCAACAACACCCGCGAGCTGGCGGCCACGTGCAGCCGGTTTTGCGACCGCGTGCACCGGGTGGCCTCGGCGGCGGACCTGCGTCCGGAGTGGTTTCAGGCGGACGACGTGGTGGGGTTGACGGCGGGCACCTCCACGCCCGACCGGAGCATCGCGGCGGTGGAACGCTGGCTGCGGCGGCGGGCGGCGGCGGACGTCCGCCCCGTGTGGACGACAACGCCGGCGCGCGAGCCGGCGCGGGCCTTGACCGCCGTGGCGGTCCGGTAAAAGCTCCGCCGCGTCATGACCTCGGTTTCCGTTGGCGATGCAAGTTCGCCCGCTTCGGATCGCCGTGTCCGGTGGCGGCGGCTGGGAATGGTGGCGGCCTACGCGGTGGCGATGGCCTGGGTGGAGGCGGCGGTGGTGCTCTATCTCCGCACCCTGACCGGTGAATACGATCCCGCCCGACCGGCGCCGGAAATGCTCAGCCCCCATCTGATCCTGGCCGAATGCGTCCGGGAATTCGCCACTCTCGTGATGCTCGGCGCGGTGGGCTGGCTGGCGGGGCGCAACGCCCGCACGCGGCTGGGCGCCTTCGTGCTGGCGTTCGGGATTTGGGACATTGGGTATTACGTTTTTCTGGTCCCGCTGACCGGCTGGCCCGCTTCGCCGGCCGACTGGGACATCCTTTTCCTCCTGCCGCTGCCGTGGTGGGGACCGGTCTGGTCGCCGGTGAGCATCGCGCTGCTGATGGTGGTCGGCGGGACGCGCGTCTTTCTGGCCGACGAACCCGACCGGCCCTGCTGGCCCACCCGCCGGACGCTGGGGCTCGCGTTGGCGGGCGCGGCGCTGGCGCTGGGAGTGTTCATGGCGGACAGCGTGCGCCAGTTGAGTCACGGCAACGCGAACCGTCTCGACACCGCGCCGGAAAGTTTTCCGGTTGCCCTGTTTGCCGTGGCCTGGCTGCTGATGGCCGCGCCGCTGATCTCCCTTTTCCGGCCCCGCCGGAAAGCCGGCGCGTGACCGCCCGCCGCCGTCAACGGGAAATCACCGCCTCCAAACCCGCGTCAACATATTGTCCCCCGCGGGTTTGATGGCAATGGACGGCGATCAGATTGCGCCCGGGCCGCAGGGCCGCGCGCCCGGCCGGCGTCAGCGGAAATTCTTCATAGTCGGCGACATAGCCCCGCGCCCGGGCGGCCGGCACGCCGTTGAGATAAATTTCCGCGTCCTCGTCGTGATGGAGGCGAAGCTGGATTGTCTCCGGCAGCGGATCGGGCAGGACGATTTCGCGCCGCAGCCAGAGGTCCGGCGTGTTCCACACCGTACGCACCCGCGCGCCGGGGGTGCCCCGCGTGCCGAATCCGCCCGGGCCTTCCCGCCAGTCGCGGTCATTGAAATCCGGGCGGAACCAGTCCGCCGCCGGCCGTTGGAAGGTGTAACGCCACGTCTGGGCCGTGGTTTCCGAGGTGGGCACGAGGGGCCGCACCACCGGCGGCCGGGGCAGCGGCGCGTAACCGCCGGCCTTCGTCCGGTCCCGGCCCGCGTATTTCCGCCAGAGCGCCCGGTCATAGAGCATTTGCAGGAAGACCCCGCCCACCACGGGGCGCGCGGTGAAGCCGCGGCGCCGGGCGGTGTCGGTGAAATACCAGTCGGTCATCGGCACGCGATCGGGGGTCTCGCTCAGGAAGCGGTACACCGGCGCGACCAAGGCCGCGAAGTCCGCCGGATCCTGCGTGAGGGTGGCGCTCCAGAGCACCCAGTCGAGCTTGGTGTACTTCGACCGGTTGTCCAGCGGCAGGCCGTAGCGGTTTTGGACCTTGCGATACCAGGCCATTTCCCTGGCGCGGACGGCCTCGGGCCAAAGGCCCAGCCCCAGGATGCGGTCCCAGACGAGGTTGTATTTCTGGCTCCAGGTGCCGGGCTTGTCGAAGGCCAGCCGGAAATGGTCGCCGTCGTCGGCCTCGCGCGCCCATTTACGCGCGAACTCCCGGGCCAACGACCGATACTCCTTCGCCCGGGCCTTTTCACCGCGCCGCTCGCAGAGCTTCGCGTAGGCGGCCAGCCCGCAGATGGCCTTGGCGGAGAGGTTGACGTTGTGGGCCAGGTGGCCGGCGAAATCGTCGGTGCAAAGCTGGTTCTCCGGATCGAATCCCCGGGCCTTGAGGTATTCGGCCCAGCGGGTGAGCTGCGGCCAGTAGCGCCCGGCGAAATCCGCGTGCCCCTCCATCCGGGCCACGGCGGCCATCAGGATGAGCAGATTGCCGCTTTCCTCGACCGGCATCTGGTTGCGCTCGGAACGTTCGCCGCCGCCGTAGCGCTGGCCGTTGGCGTGCGGATACTGGCCGAGGTCGTGCGGGGCGAAGGGGAATTTCCAGCGGTCACTGGCCGCGTAATTCATGAACGGCACGAGGAAGGACTTGGCCAGCGAGGGGCCGAACAAAAGGAACTGCGGCGCCATCGGATAAAACACGTCGGAGGTGCCGATGCAGCCGTTGGAATGGTTCTCCTTGCAGAACTGAATCGGCTGGCCGCGCGCGTCGGCCACGAACTTGCCGGCGGCGAAGCATTGCCGGTAGGCCAGCGCGGCCAGTTGGGCGTACTGCTCCCCGCCCACCCGGCGCAGATCGGCCATCAACTCCGCGTCAAACGCGGCGGCCCGTTGCCGGAGCGATTCGTAATCCCGCGCGGCGGCCCGCAACAAATCCGCGGCCTCCCAACCATTGTGCCGCCAATAGGGCCGCAGATTGTGTTTCATGTATTGGATCGAATAAAGATCGTCGTAGGCCAGCATGAGCCAGCGGGACACCGGCCGGTCCGCGACCGTGCCGCAATCAAGCACCCACGCCGCCACCCAATCACGCGCCGGGGCGGCAGCCGGCGGGGAAACTTCGAGCGGCGTTGCGCCGGGGCGGCGAATGAAAGCGTCCCGCAAGGCGGTCCGGGGCGCCACCTGTCCGAACCCATCGCGGGCTTGCGGCGCCGTCACGTATAAATAGCCCCAGTCAATGCGCAGATCGTCGCCTTTCTTGGCCAGCACCGGCTGGTCGCGCGACCCGATTTTGAGCGCCGTCCCGTCGCCGACTGGTTCCGCGCTCCAGACCACCGGCTGGTCGGGCGTGTTGACCGTCAGCTCCGCCGAGGCGTCGAAATAGAGCGCCACCCGGTGGGATTGGCCGTCCGTGGCGCGGACGTCCCAAGTCAGGTAAGTCACCGGCCGGGCCAGCAGCTCGATATCCTCCGGCAGGGCGGCGGTCAGAAAGGTCAACGTGAGCGCGATGCCGGCGTCCGCGAAGGTGTAAATCGTGCGCGTGGGCAGCACCTGCACGTCGGTTTGTTTCAAGGCGGGCACCTCCGCCGGATGCGCGCCCATCACCCGGTAGGTTTTGTCGTCCACCCGCACCAGACTGGTCAAGCGGTGCGGTTTGCCCGTCCAGTGGGTGGTGTCCACGTCCGTCAGCCGGTCCGCGCGCGACCAGATGCTGAAATAGGGATCGCACGCCACCAACGGCGTGGCGGGCGGCACGAGCCGGCCGGCCGTCGCGCCTTCCCGGGCATAAGGCTCGTATAATTTGCGGTTGGCCGCCGCCACCCGCTCCGCGTCCAGCTTGATCAGGGCGCGGTCGTAGGTCATCAGGCCGTTGACCTCGATCTCGACGTCGCTGGTCTGGGTATAGACCGCGGCCGCCAAGCCGGAGGCGCCGATGAAGGGATGGAGTTTCTTGATGAGCTGCAAATAAGCCTGCGTCAGCTCGGCGCGATTCCGGTAACTGCGGTAGCCCCAGTTTTTCTCCGCCTGCCAGGTGTGGCCGCGGAGGGGCAGGCCCAGTCCGCCAAACTCGCCCAGGACGGCGGCGCGTTTTTCCTCCAACGGCGGGCAGTCAGGGCCGGGGTAACGATGAATGTCATGCACGTCGCCCGTGCCGCGATCGGTCCAGCCGCTGGCGCTGTTGACCAGCCGGGTGGGGTCCCACTTTTTGATCAGGTCGGTGACGCGCGCGGTGTCCCACTGGCCCCAGCCTTCGTTGTAGGGCACCCACATGACGATGCAGGGATGGTTGAACCGCCCCTCGACGAGCGCCCGCAGCTCCCGCACGAATTGCCGGGCCGACGCGGGCGAGCGCTGGATGTCGGGCTGGTCGCGCCGGATGTAACGATCGCCGCTGGGCATGTCCTGCCAGACCAGCAGGCCCAGTTGGTCGCACCAGTAATACCAGCGGTCCGGCTCGATCTTGACGTGCTTGCGCACCATGTTGAACCCGAGCCGCTTGGTCACCTCGAGGTCGTAACGCAACGCCTCGTCGGTCGGCGCGGTATAAAGACCGTCCGGCCAGAAACCCTGGTCCAGCGGGCCGAATTGGAAGAGGGGTTGGTTGTTCAAGAACAGCCGGTTGACGCCGTGCCGGTCCTTGGCCACGGCGATCTTGCGCAGACCGAAATAGGAGGTGACCTCGTCGAGCACCCGGTCGCCCTGTCGCAGGCGGAGGCGCAGGCCGTATAAAAAGGGCGAGTCCGGCGACCACGGCTTGGGCTGTTTCAAGCTCAGCGTGATGGCGGGGCGGACTTGGGGCGGAATCGAGCGGGTGGCGATCATGCTTTTCACGACGCCCTCGGCCACCACGGTCTCCCCGTCCAGCACGGCCACCTCCAGGGCGGCGGGCAGGCCGGGCACGACGGCGTTCGCCTTCACCGTGACGCTCGAGGCGTCGAAATCCGGAATGACGCGCAAGGAACGGATGTGCCCGGCGGGCACCGGCTCCAGCCACACGGTCTGCCAGATGCCGCTGGTGGGGGTGTACCAGATGCCGCGCGGCTGGCGGACCTGCTTGCCGCGCGGTTGCGGGCCGGCGTCGGTCGGATCCCAGACGGCCACCACCAGCTCCTGCGCGCCGTCCGGCTTGAGCGCGTGGGTGAGGTCGAACGTGAACCCGTCGTAGCCGCCCCGGTGCGTGCCGACCTTCCGGCCGTTCACCCAGACGGTCGTCTCCCAATCCACCGCGCCGAAATGCAGCAACAGACGCGGCGCCGCGCTCAGCTCCTCGATCCGGGTGGGCCGTCGCCACGCGGCGGGCAGTTCGAAGGTCCGGCGGTACCACAGCCGTTCCTTTTCGCCGACCCGCCGCATCACGCCCGAGAGCGCGGACTCGACCGGGTAGGGCACGAGGATTTCCCCTTCCCATTGGGCGGGTTGCGGCGCGTCCTTCGGGGTGATGGCGTACTGCCAGAGGCCGTTGAGGTTGAGCCACTCCTTCCGGACCATTTGCGGGCGGGGGTACTCCGGCAGGGCGTTCGTGGGCGAGACCCGCGCCGTCCAGCGGGTCGTGAGCGGTCCGGCGGCGGGTTGCCAATCGGCGTGGAGCGTCACGGCCCAGGCGAGCAACAAACCCGCGCTCACGGAGCGAAAAGCGTGTGGCTGAATGTTCATAAGTCTCGAAGCTAGCCGGTCTCCCGCGCCCGCCAAGTCTGAAAAACGCCGGGGAAGGCGGCCGGACACTGATTCCCCCGCCGACAAACGGCTTCTTTCCGTTTCCTTCGAGCGCCCCCCCGTTGACCCGACCCCTTGTCCGGACTAATTTTTCGCTTCGATGAGCACGACGAGCATGGCGGAACTGCGGGAGATCGTGGCCGATCTGTCACGGTCC
This sequence comes from uncultured Verrucomicrobiota bacterium, assembly GCA_964601985.1. Lineage (GTDB taxonomy): Bacteria > Verrucomicrobiota > Verrucomicrobiia > Limisphaerales > J093 > J093. The sequence goes on along the minus strand of CAZRPT010000103.1, from coordinate 8,021 downwards.
ACCCGGGAATTGCGCGATTCCCAGACGCAAACCGATCGCCAGATGGCGGAGACTGATCGCCGCATGGCGGAAACGGACCGCCGCATCGCCGAAACCGATCAGCAACTCCAGAAGCTTTCCCGAACGGTGGATCGCTTCATCGGCAGCATCGGCAGCGAGTGGGGACAGTTGGTCGAGTCGCTGACGCGGCCCAGTTGCCTGGCGCAACTACAACGGGCGGGAATCCAAGTTACGCAGATCGTCAACGAAACCATTTCCCGTCGGCCGGGATTCGAACAGGAATGGGACGTGCTCCTCGTCAACGGCGCGGAATTGGTGGCCGTGGAGGTCAAAAGCCGTTTTCGCCCGAGCGATTTGGACCGGGTGGAGAAGAAATTGAGCCGGTTCAAGCAGACCTTTCCCCAGTATCGCGATTACAAAGTGTACGGCGCCGTGGCGGCCATCCGGTACAACGCCAGCCTCGACCGGCTGGCCGCGAAGCGGGGGTTGTTCGTGTTTCAGCCCAGTGGCGATCTCATGGAGCTGACCAACGAACCGGGTTTCCGGCCGAAGGCCTTTTGACGCGGCGAAACACGCGCGGGCGTTTTCCCGCGCCGGTACGGGCGCGTCCGCCGGACGGCCGCGAGAAAGGGCTTTCCCGGTCGTTCAATAGAGGAGAAAGGCCGCGCGCCGTTTTTTGAACTCCCGCAACCCGGCCTCCCACCCGGCGCGGATTTCCGCCACGGGACGACCGGCGCGCAGGGCCTTGAGGGTGGCGGGGTCGCGGAGGAGACGGTTGAAGCGCTCCAGGGGGAACGATTGCGGATGGAGCCGGTGCAGGGTGGCGGCGATGGTCAGTCCGGCGGCGAGGACGTCCGCCCGTTCGCGGTCCAGCAGCAAAATCTGCACCCCGCCGCATTCCCTGCCCTGAAACACGCTGGCCCGCGGCGTGAAACGCACCGGCACGAACCGCAGGCCGGTCAGCCCCGCCCGATTCAGCTCCGCCGCCAGCCGCAGGTCGTCAATGTACGGCGCGCCGATCACCTCAAACGGCGTGTCGGTGCCGCGGCCCACCGACAAGGGGGTGGTTTCCAGCAGGCCGATGCCCGGGTAAAGGGCCGCCTGGGTGACGTTGCGGATGTTCGGCGAGGGATTGCGCCACGGCAGGCCGGTCTGGTCGAACCACATCGCGCGCCGCCAATGTTTCAGCGGCACCACGGTCAGGCGCGCGCCCCAGCCGCGCTCGGCGTTGAACATCCGGGCCAGCTCGCCCACGGTCATGCCGTGCCGGATGGGCAGGTCGTGGAAGCAGGTGAATTCCGGCGCGCCATGATAAACCGGTCCGTCCACGCGCGTGCCGGTGATGGGATTCACCCGGTCGAGCACGAAGAATCGCAGGCCCGCCTGGGCCGCCGCCTCCAGGCAAAGGCCCATCGTGGCGATGTAGGTGTAGAACCGGCAGCCGATGTCCTGGATGTCGAAGACCAGCGCGTCCAGGCCTTCGAGCTCCCCGGGTTGCGGCTGGCGGGTGTCGTCGTAGAGGCTGTAAATCGGCAGGCCGGTGGCGGCGTCCACGCTGTCCGCCACGCGCGCCTCCACGTCGCCCCGCACGCCGTGTTCGGGGCTGAACAACGCCACGAGCTGGACGTTGGTGGCGGCGTGGAGCAGGTCCACGGTGGAGCGACGCCGCCGGTCCTGGCCGGTGTGATTCGTCACCAACCCCACCCGCAATCCCGCCAGCGGCGCGAAGTGCTCCGCCACCAGCACGTCAATGCCGTTGAGCACCACGCCGGTTTCTTCCGCAGGCGGAGCCGGTTTGGGGGAGGGCTGGGCCGGATCGGCCGGCGGGGCTGCCGGCTTGCTGGCGGCCGGGGTCTTTTCCGTGAACGGCGACAGCGCGCCGGGCACGTGTTGAAAGTCGAAGTCCCGCACCGCCTCGGCGGCGAGGGTGCCGATTTGGCGGCGGAGCGCGATGACGCTGCCTTTTTCGGTCGGGTGGTTCCGGTTCGAGAGGAAGATGACGAAGGTGCGCGAGAAGGGGTCAATCCAGATCGAGCCGCCGGTCCAGCCGGTGTGGCCGTAGCCGCCCAACGGAAAGACGCTCCCGCGCTCGCCGGCATAGGGCGAGTCAATGTCCCAGCCCAGGCCGCGACGCGCCTTGACGGGGGGCGGGGTTTGGACCGACGTCATCAGCCGGACCGTCTCCGGGCGGAAGAGGCGCACGCCGTCCAGCGCGCCGCCGTTGAGCATCATGCGGGCGAACCGGGCCAGGTCGTGCGCGGTGGAAAACAGCCCCGCGTGCCCGGCCACGCCGCCCATCCGACGCGCCCGGGGATCATGCACCACGCCGCGCGTCACTTTGCCGTTTTCGACGGTGGTGGGCGCGATGCGGTCGCGCAACCGGGCCGGCGGGTTGAAGCCGGTTTCCCACATCTTCAGCGGATGAAAGATGCGCCGGGCCGCGAAGACGTCGAACCGTTCCCCGCTCACCCGGCGGACGATCTCGGCCAGCAAAATCGGGCCGGTGTCGCTGTAGATGAAGCGTTCGTCCGGCGCGCACCGGGGCACTTCCGCGCAGGCCAGGCGGATGGCCGCCTCGGCGCCCCGCCAGTCCGGCTTCAGGCTGATGTCGGGCCGCAATCCCGAGGTGTGGGTGAGCAGTTGCCGGAGCGTGATGGCCGCCTTGCCGTGCGCCGCGAACTCGGGCAGGTAGCGGGCCACCGGCGCGTTCAGGTCCAGCCTGCCCGCCTCCACCAGCAGCATCACCGCCGGCGTGGTGGCCACCACCTTGGTCAGCGAGGCCAGATCGAAAATCGTGTCCACCGTCATCGGCTCCGGTTTCGGGACCAGCGCCCGGTGGCCGTAGGCGCGGGCGTACACCGTTCCCTCCCGCTCCAGCCACAACACCCCGCCGGGGCATTTCTGATTCTGAATCGCCGTCTCGATGGCGGCGTCCAGCTCCCGGAGTTTTTTGGGAAAAAACACCTCCTCGACCGGGCGCGGCTTCGCGGGCGATTCCGGCGCGCACCCCGCCAGCAGCCCCATCAGCGCGAGGAGCAGCCCGATTCCCCGGCTTGCCGCCGATTTTTCCGGTCGTGCCTGCATGCCTTTCGGACTATCACTCCCCGTCCGCCGAACCAAGCCGCAATCGGCCCGGGCCGGCGTTTCCCCGGCTTCGGAAACCTTGCGGCGGGCGGTTGTGCGGGAAAGGGGGTTGGCTTATGCTGGGCGTCAGATCATGCGAAGCAGCCCTCGGAAAATCCGAATCCATCCGCGCCGACGGGGCGGGTTCCGGCGCGCGCGCCCGGCCGGCGGGGAAGCGCGTGGCATCTGACCCCTCCCGGCATGAGCGTGGGCCGTCCATCCCTCACCCTTCCCCGTCACTGGGTCCAGCAGCGGTTTCGCCCTCCGAAACCGAACGTGCCGTCCACGCCCGCGGAACGCGCCCGCGTCCTGAACGAGGTGCGGCATTACGTGACGGAATGGAATCCCGTGCCGCCGATGCCGCTCGAGGAGATCAGCCAGCACGCCGACCGCCTGATCGCGATGCTGCGGCTGGATCCGGCGCTGCGCGGCTATCTCGCCGTGCTCATCAACAACGAGATGTGGCGCGAGACGCTGGCCCAGGTGCCGTTCGAGCGCCGCCTGCTCCTCCTGCCCAAGTGTCTCCGGGTCGAGGCGAAGTGTCCGGCGGCGTTCGACGAGTTCGGCCTGCTGTGCAAACAGTGCGGCCTGTGCTCGATCCAGGACTTGCAAAACGAGGCCGAACAACTGGGCTACGCCGTCCTCGTGGCGGAGGGTTCCCAGGTCGTCATGTCCCTCATCCAGGCCGGGCGGATTGACGCCATCGTGGGGGTCAGCTGCCTCAACGTGCTGGAGCGGGCCTTTCCCTACATGGAGGCGGCGGCCATTCCCGGCATCGCCATTCCGCTGTTGCAGGATGACTGCCGGGACACCACGGTGGACCTCGACTGGGTGTGGGATTACATCCACCTGACCCACGCGGACACCACCCGGCGGCTGGATTTGGGGGCGTTGCGCGACGAGGTGGATTTCTGGTTCACGCCCGCTTCGTTGGAGCGGATGCTGGGGGCGGGCGAGGGCGAGACGGAGAAAATCGCGCGCGACTGGCTCATGCGGGGCGGCAAGCGCTGGCGGCCGTTTCTGACCGTGGCGGCCTTCGCGGCCCTGCGGAGCGACGTGGGCCGGCCCCTGCCGGAGGATTTGCGCCGGGTCGCCGTGGCGGTCGAGTGCTTCCACAAGGCCTCGCTCATCCACGATGACATCGAGGACGAGGACGCCGAACGCTACGGCGAGCCGACCCTGCACCAGCGGCACGGCGTGGCGGTGGCGTTGAACGTGGGCGACCTGCTCATCGGCGAGGGCTACCGTCTCCTGGCGACCTGTCAGGCCGCCCCGGAACAAAAGGCCGCCATGCTCCGCGCGGCCGCCGAAGGGCAGCGGCAGCTTTGCCGCGGACAGGGCGCCGAGCTGGGGTGGGCGCGCGCGCCGCGGCCGTTGAAGCCCCTCGAAGTGCTCGACATTTTCCGGCGCAAGACCGCGCCCGCCTTTGAGGTGGCGCTGCGGCTCGGCACGATCTACGCCGGCCTGACCGCCCACGAGGAGGTGGGCGAGGTGCTGGGACGCTACAGCGAGGCGCTGGGCATCGCCTATCAGATTCGGGACGACCTGAGCGATTTCGGGGCGGGCGGCGAGACGGACGACCTGGCCGGCCTGCGGCCCAGTCTGCTGCTGGCCGTGGCCCACGAAAAGGCCCGGGACGAGGACCGGGCCCTGCTCGCCCGGCTCTGGCGCCGGGAGCTGCCGCCCGGCCAGACCCTGCCGGACCTGGAGGCCCGCCTCCGCGGGCTGGGCGCGGAAACCCGCGCGCGCACGCTGCTCGAAACCTACAAGGAGGAAGCCATCCGCTCGTTGCGCGGACTGGAAAACGCCAGTCTCAAGGGCCTGCTGCGGCGCACCATCGGCAAGATTTTTCACGACACCGAGATCAAGGGCTGGTGCGGGGAAGTCCGTCATGAGCGCCGCGCCGCCGCGCCGTGATGTTCGCCGACCTCCGTTTCGCGTGCCGCCCGGGCACATTTTTCCGCCGTCGGTCCGCCGCCCGGCGGGGGGTTGCGCCGCTTCCAGACGCGGCGCGCGGACCGCTTTTTTTCCCGGCGGGCCGCCACGTGAGGAAAGCGGGAAAATGATGAAGGAAGCCCGAAACGCCGCGCCGCCGCCCGCGCCCCGAAAACGCGCCCCGACGCGGGAAATCGTCGGCTGGGCGATGTTCGACTTCGCCAACTCCTCCTACACCACCGTCATCATCACGGTGGTCTATTCGGTCCTGTTCACCCGGCTCATCGTGGGACCGGACGCCCGCGGGGAATACGGCCTGGGCAACCTGCTGTGGAGCGTCACGCTGGCGGCCAGCTACGGACTGGTGGCGCTGACCACGCCGGTGCTGGGGGCGGTGATGGATTTCGCGGCGGCGAAGAAAAAGTTCCTCTTTGCCAGCTACCTCATCACCGTGACCGGCACCGCGGCGCTCGGGCTGGCCGGTCCGGGGCATTATGTCTGGGCCATGCTGCTGGTGCTGATCTCGAACTTCGGTTTCGCGGCGGGGGAATCGTTCGCGTCGAGCTTTCTGCCGGACCTCGGCCCGCGCGAGGACTTGGGCAAGATCTCCGGGTTCGCGTGGGGGCTGGGCTACTTCGGCGGGCTGGCGGCCACGCTGCTGGTGATCAGTCTGGGCGCGGACGATCCCGCCGATTTTCACCGCGCCCGCTGGGTGGGGCCGATCACGGGCGGCTTCTTTCTGCTGGCCGCCCTGCCCACCTTTCTCTGGCTCCGGGAACGCGGCCGCCCCCAGCCCCTGCCGCCGGGACGCGGCTATTTGTCGGTGGGATTCGGACGGCTGGCGGCGACCTTCCGCGCGCTGGGAAAATTCCGGGACCTGGCGGTGTTTCTCGGCTCGATGTTCTTCGCGATGGGCGGCATGGCCATCGTCATCAGCTTCGCCTTCCTCTACGGCGACCAGGTCCTGCGCTGGAGCCCGCGGGCCAAGGTGGCGATGTTCGTGCTGACCCAGTTCACCGCCGCGGGCGGCGCGGTGTTGTTCGGCTTTTTGCAGGATCGGATCGGGGCCAAGCGGACGTTTCAGCTCACGCTCTGGCTGTGGGTGGGGTGCGTGCTGGCCATCTCGGGGGTGGCGCCGCTCACCCGGGCCGTGAACGCCCTCCTGGGCACGACGTGCTCCACCGCCACGGTGTTTCTCGTCCTGGGCGGGCTGGCGGGACTGGGCATGGGCGCCACCCAGTCCGCCAGCCGGGCGATGGTGGGCGTGCTGGCGCCCGAGGCCAAGGCCGGCGAGTTCTTCGGTTTTTGGGGATTGGCCGGCAAGCTGGCGGCCATCTTCGGCCTGGCGATGTTCGGGCTGCTCCAGTACCATGTGGGCCTCCGCTCCGCCATTCTTCTTTGCGCCGTCCTGTTTCTGCTGGCGTGGCTGGTCTCGCTCCCGGTGAACGAGGCCCGCGGACGGCGCGTCGCGGAACAAAATCCGGACTGAGAGCCGGTCGGAAAACGCCGGGTGGGGGGAAATCCGGCCTCCAGCCGGAGGACATTTTGCGCCCTGCCGGCAGGCCGCGCCCCCGCGGCGGGACGTCCCCCCCTTTTCAGACAGCCTCTGAGAATCACGCCCGCTTTCCGCGCGTTTCTCCGCCCGGCGCGTGATTGACTCGCCGGGCGGGGTCTGGTGTGTAATCTGGGTTTGTGATGACACGCGAGCAGTCGGAAGCCCTCTTCGCCGAGGCGCTGAATTACCTCCCCGGCGGGGTGAACTCGCCCGTGCGCGCCTTTCGCGCGGTGGGCGGCAAGCCGTTCTTCGCCGAACGCGCGGCGGGCGCCCACTTGTACACGGTGGACGGCGACGAGCTGGTGGATTACGTCGGCACGTGGGGACCGGCCATTCTGGGCCACGCCCACCCGGCCACCATCCAGGCCGTGCGGGCGGCCGCCGAGCAGGGCACCAGCTTCGGCGTGCCCAACCCGTTCGAGGTCCGGCTGGCCAAGCGGGTCTGCGCGGCCTTTCCCACGATCGAGAAGGTGCGCTTCTGCAATTCCGGCACCGAGGCCTGCATGAGCGCCATCCGGCTGGCCCGCGGCTTCACCGGGCGGGACAAACTGATCAAGTTCGCCGGCTGCTACCACGGGCACGCGGACGCGCTGCTGGTGAAGGCCGGCTCGGGCGCCCTCACCCTGGGGCATCCCGACAGCGCGGGCGTGCCCGCCGATTTCGCGAAACACACGATCGTCCTGCCCTACAACGACGCCGACGCCGTGCGGGCGGCCTTTCAGGCGCACGCGAAGGAAATCGCCTGCGTCATCCTCGAGCCGGTGGTGGGCAACGCCGGGCTCATTCCGCCCCGGCCCGGCTACCTCGAGGCGCTCCGCGAAATCACCGCCGAACACGGCGCGTTGCTCATCTTCGACGAGGTGATGACCGGTTTCCGGCTGGCCCTCGGCGGCGTGCAGGAGCTGACCGGCATCCGCCCGGACCTCACCACGCTGGGCAAGATCATCGGCGGCGGGCTGCCGGTGGGCGCGTTGGGCGGGCGCGCCGACATCATGGACTACCTCGCGCCGGTGGGGCCGGTGTATCAGGCCGGCACCCTCAGCGGCAACCCGCTCGCCATGGCGGCGGGCATCGCGGCCATCGAGGAACTGCAACGCCGCGAGGCCTATCCGCGGCTCGAAGCCCTCGGCGCGGCGCTGGAGGAGGGCTTGCGGGACGCCGCCCGCGCCGCCGGGGTGGCGGTCACCTTCAACCGGCGCGGCTCGATGTTCTGCGGCTTCTTCACCGACCGGCCGGTGGAGAACCTCGACGACGCCATGCGGGCGGATCGCGACCGGTTCGCCAAGTATTTCCACGGGATGTTGCGGGAGGGGATTTACCTCGCGCCGTCGCAGTTCGAGGCGGGCTTCCTCTCGACCGCCCACACCGAGGCGGACATCGAAAAAACCATCGCCGCCGCCGCCAAGGT
>CAZRPT010000102.1:0-2832 GCA_964601985.1 uncultured Verrucomicrobiota bacterium | reverse complement strand
CCGGGCCGGGGGACCCGGTCTGCCAAGCGGGCGCGTCTCGCCTCCCTGCGGGCCGGCTGCCCTCAGCCGGTAGGGGGGGCGAGGGCGCCGAGGAGCGAAGGAAATCCGAAGTCCGAAATCCGGAAGAAAAGCGCGTCTCGGTGGCGCAGACTTCCAGTCTGCTGTGTCGCCGGCTTCCAGCCGGCCCGGCGGGCGAAAAAAGCGGCCGCCGCGTAAAAAGAAACGCTTGGCCGACTGGAAGTCGGCGCTACGGCAGGCTGGAAGCCTGCGCTACGGGGCGGGGAGCGCGCGCGCCTCGCGGGCGCCGAGGGGCGCCCCCGCCCCTCGGTTCCCCGGACTTCGGATTTCCACGCCGGCACTCTGGAATGCTTCCATCCCAAAATGTTTTGTTCCGGACGCTGAATGCTTCTCGGCAGTGGTGTAAGCTGGTCTTGCAACGCCATGAGAACGCTTTTTCTTTGGACCGGTTGGGCGGGCGCGCTCGCGGGCTGCTGGATCACGACCCACGCCGCGGAGAACGACGGCTTTTTCGCCGAGGCGGAATTTTTCGGACGCGCGGGCAACGGGCGCGTCGTGCAACGCGTCACCCTGCGCAATCCCGCCGGCATGGAAGTCCGGCTCATCAACTACGGCGCGGCGATCACCGCGATTCGCGTGCCGGACCGAAACGGCCACTGGACCAACGTCGTCCTGGGCGCCGACACGCTGGCCCCCTATTTGACCGGGCGGGCGCCGGCGGGCGCGGTGATCGGGCGGTTCGCCAATCGCATCGCCCACGCCCGTTTCCTCCTGGACGGACGCGAATACCGGCTGGCCGCCAACAACGGTCCGCACCACATCCACGGCGGACGGCGCAACTTCGCGAAACGGGTGTGGGACGTCGAACTGCCGCCCCCTTCCGAGCGCCAAGCCGCCGCGCGATTCACCCTCCACAGTCCCGACGGCGAGGAGGGTTACCCCGGCAACCTGGTGGTCACGGTGACTTACGTCCTCACGGCGGACAACACGCTGTGCCTCCGTTACCGCGCCACCACCGACCGGCCCACGATCATCAACCTCACCAACCACGCCTACTTCAATCTCGCGGGCGGCGGCGACATCCTGAATCACGTGCTCTGGCTGGCGGCGGAGCAATACACTCCCACCGACGCCCAACTGATCCCGACCGGCGAAATTCGTTCAGTGGCGGGCACCCCGCTGGATTTCCGCCGACCGGCGCGCATCGGGGAGCGCATCGCGGAGTTGCGCCCCGGCTTGAAGGGATACGATCACAACTTCGTGCTCGGTCCGGAAACCGCCGCCCCCCGACGCGTCGCCCGGCTGAGCGATCCCGTCAGCGGACGGTTCATGGAAGTGTGGACCACCCAGCCCGGCGTGCAGCTTTACACCGGCAACCACCTCCGGCATCGCGGCGTCTGCCTTGAAACCCAGCACTTCCCCGACTCGCCCCATCACCCGCAATTCCCCTCCACCGTCTTGCGCCCCGGCGCGCCGTGGAGCAGCGAAACCCGCTTCCACTTCGGCGCGCGGCGGCGTTGTCTGCGCGAAGGGGCCGGCGCGACATCGAACCGCCCGACATTCGCCCCATGAAACGGCCCTGGCACAGAAAGGAACCCCCGGCCCGAACCGGCGCGCGCCGGCTGCCGGCCCAGTTCGGGCTGGTGCTGGCGTTGCTGGTCATCGGCGGCGCGTTGGCGCTGGCGGCCCCCGGCTTCCTGACCCCGAACAACCTGGTGATCGTGGTGCGGCAGATTTCGATCAACGGCATCCTGGCGGTGGGGGTGACCTTCGTGCTGCTGACCGGCGGGGTGGATTTGTCGCTGGGCTCGCTGGTGGCGTTGAGCGGGGTGGTGGCGGCCAGCTTCGCCCACCCGGGCGAGTGGCCCCTGTTCGTGCCGGTGCTGATGGGGGTGCTGACCGGCATGGCCGCGGGCGCGGTGAACGGGCTGGTGGTCACCCGGGGCCGGGTGGCGCCGTTCATCGTGACGCTGGGCATGATGACCGCCGCGCGGGGGCTGGCCCTGCTGTGGAGCGGCGGCCGCCCGGTGTCGAACCTCTCGCCCGAATTCGCCCGCCTGGGCAGCGGCAGTTGGCTGGGAATCCCGCTGCCGGTGTGGGCGTTGATCGCGGTGGCGGCGGCCTCGGGGGTGTTCCTGCGCCATTTCCGCTGGGGCCGCCATCTCTACGCCGTGGGCGGCAACGAAGAAGCCGCGCGGGCGTCGGGCATTCACGTGGGCGGCATCAAGCTGCTGGCCTACACCGTTTGCGGCGCGATGGCCGGTCTGGCGGGCGTGGTGCTGGCCGCCCGCATCACCACCGGCCAGCCCAACGCCGGCGTGGGCTACGAGCTGGACGCCATCGCGGCGGTGGTGATCGGCGGAACCAGTCTGTCGGGCGGCGTGGGGGGCGTGAGCGGCACCCTCCTGGGCGCGCTGCTCATGGGCGTGATCAACAACGGCCTGGACCTGCTCGACGTCTCCTCCTACTACCAGCAGATCGTCAAAGGCGCGATCATCGTCGGCGCGGTCTGGCTCGACCGCCGCGGCAAACACTGAACCCGCCCGGCGCGGAAAATGCCGAAATCCGAGGGACCGAAGCCCCGGGGGAAAACCGATGCCCGAAGGCCGAAAGCGCGATCCACGCCGAAAAACACAAAGCGGCGGAAAAACACGGGCTTGCTCGTGCCCTTCGTGGTTTTTCCTTTCCACGTCTTCGGGAAAGCAGCGACGTGCGGAAGAACCCGCCCGGCCCGGCTCACCAGAGCCGGATGCTCCCCTCGTGCAAATTTTTCGGGGAAATGGTATGAAGCCGCCCATGCGAACCGTCATCAGG
>CAZRPT010000101.1:0-23469 GCA_964601985.1 uncultured Verrucomicrobiota bacterium | reverse complement strand
GGGATGTCGTTTTCGGATTCCCCGGAGGGCGCCCGCCAACGCCCGTCCGCGCTCTGGAAGGCGGGGCGGGGAAAATCCGAGATCCGAAGGCCCGAAGGCCCGAAGGAAATCCGAATCCCGAAATCCGAAAGAAAAAGGGGCACGCTTCGGTAGCGCAGGCTGGCAGCCTGCTGTTTCGCAGCGTGGCACGCTGCGAGGCGTCCGATTTCTCCCCCGCTCGGTTTCACCACGAAGGGCACGAAGCGGAGGGAGCCTCGCCGGGTCAGGCGACCCGGCCTACAAAGGGTGGCTGCTGCTTCTGTAGGCCGGGTTCCCCAACCCGGCGTTTGGAGGCTCTGCGTTCTGTGCCGAATGGTTTTTGGCGATGGTATGAGCCCACCTGCCGCCGCCCACCGTCCGGCAGGGGACGCCTTCAGCGGCGCACGCGGAGCAGGCGGCCGCCGCCCGGCGGCAGGCGCAGCTCGACCCGCGCGCCCTTGGCCGCCGACCATTGGCCGGGGGCGGCATCGAACAGTTCCAGCGGTCCGGGCCCGCGCACCCCTTGGGTCAACGGCGCGTGGGCGTCGAGGTTGACCACCACGACGTGGGTGGGCGCGGCATTCGCGGCCGGCCCGAAACAGCCCAGCAACACGCCGCGCACCGGTTTCAGCGGCTGGTATTCCGTCGTCGGGGGCGGCGGGTCGAGCTGGAAGGGGTGGTCTTTCGGCAGCGGTTTCGTGCCGGGCGGCAGCATGCCGGCGTGATACACCCCCAGCGAGCGCAGGGGTTGCAGTTGGGCGGCGATGGCCGCGAACTCGCGGTTGAATTTTTTCAGGGCGTGATAAAGCGGCGTGGGCGTGCCGTCCGCCCGCGCGATGCCGCCGGTGTGGCCGCGATGGGAATAGACGTAGTAGGAGATGCCCTGCGCGCCATAAGCCACGCTGGTGTACACGAGGTAACGCATCTCGTCCGGGGTGGGCACCCGCATGGACGGCGACCAGGTGCAGGCCTGGACGATGTTCAAAAACGGCAGCCCGGCGCCCAGGGCCGCTTCGCGGATCAGGGCGAGGTTGAGAAAGTAATCGGGCGTGTCGCCGCGCTTCGCGAACTGGTAATGGTCGTAGCTGATGAGGTCGGGATGGACGATTTCCAGATACTGCCGCAAATGCGCCCGGTAGGCCGTGACCTTGTCGCCGGCGTTGCCGAGCTGCCGGTTGCTGGCGTAGGTGGGGAACAGGTTGATGTAGGCCAGATGGGCCGGATCGCGCTGGCGCAAATACGCCACCATGCGGCCGAGGGCGGGGAAGTTGGTGGCGTTGGGCTCGTCCCGGAGGAAGTAGGAGTAGAGCGCGGGATGGCGCTTCACGCGCGCGATCAAGGCGTCGAGTTTCGCGCGCAAGGCCGGATTGTCCAGCGTCGCGGGCCGGAGGAGCGCGTCGTGGAGCTGGGCGCGGAGGCCGTGGCGCCGGGCGACGTCGAGTTCCGATTCGCGGCACCACACCAGGTTCCAGCCACCCTCGGCCATCTGCCGGGCCGTGGCGTCGGTCAGGGGCGGTCCGGCCCAGTAGGTGACGATGGGCGTGCCGACCCGCCAGGAGGCGGGGGAGGAGGAAGCGGCGGCGGCGGTTCCGACGCAGACCGCCCACGCGCAGAGGGAAAGGAGGGGTTTCATCAGGATTTCGCGGGGGGTTGCAGCAGTTCGAGCGCGCGTTGGGGATCGGAGACGCGCAGGATGATGACGCCGTGCCGGGTGCGGGGCGGCGTGGCGCAGTAGAGGTATTCGATGTTGACCCCGCCCTCCGCCAGGAGCCGGGCCAGTTGCGCCACGGAGCCGGGGTGGTTGTCGGCCTCGACCATCAGCACCTCGGTTTCCACCACCAGAACGTTGCGTTCCTCGAAGAGGAACAGCGCCCGGCGCGGATCGCTGACGACCATCCGCAGGACCGTGTGATCCACGGTGTCGCTGATGGTCATGGCCTGGATGTTGATGCCGGCTTCGGCCAGCGCTTCGCAAACGCGGGCGAGCGTGCCGGGACGGTTTTCCACGAACACCGCCAACTGGGTGGCGAGGGTGGCCGCGTGACAGGGAGGTGGGTTTTTCATGAGCAGGAGGAGGTTGGAGCGACGCCTTTCCGCGGGGCGGGGCGGCGGAGCGGAAGTTCAAAAAGCAAAGTTGCGCTTGGCCCGGGAGCGGGCCGGGGCGAGAGTAGCCGCATGTTCCGGACATCCGACGCCCGCCGCCGCTGGTTCGGGTTGTTGTTTCTGATTCTGGCGGCCGGCATGACCACCTGGGGGTTGACCTTGCTGGAGAAGCATCTGCGGGGTTGGGGATTCGTGATTTACTGGCTGGTTTGTCTGGGGCTGTTGTTGTGCGCCATGGCGATCGCGATGCTGGACTTTCTCGTCATCCGCCACCGGCAGCGGCAGGAGCGCGCCGCGCTGACGAAGAAAGCTTTGCGCGAAACCGCCGCCGCCATTCAAGCCCGAAAGACGGCGGATCGCCGCCCGGCGACGACCCGCCCGGGGAAGGCTCAGCGCCGCGCGGCGAGTTCCTCCACGGCGTCGGACAAGCGCTCCACCCGCCCGGCCAGGCGGTGAAGGATCCCTTCCAGCTCGTTCACGCGCCGGTGCAGGCCCTCGATTTCCGGGGGCGGCGGAGGGGGCGCGACGCGTTCCAAAACGCCGCGCAACCGTCGGGCCAGCGGTTCCAACCGTTCAGCGGCGCCGTGCATCTCCGCCGCGTGCAGATTCTCGATGGCCGCCTCCACGTGGTGGAGCCGGCGCTCGATTTCTTCGGGCGGCGGCGGTTCCGGCGCTTCCCGGGGACCGCGCACGGCGTCTGATCGCCGGTCTGTTCGCTCCTGGAGTTTCCGCAGGGCAAGAGCTTCCCGCGTCCGCTGTTCCCGAAGCTGTGGTTTCAGTTGCCCGCCCCGCTCCCGCAGCTCGCGCCGGGCCCGCTCAAACTGCTCCCGGGGGTTCTGTAATTCGCGATGGCGACGCTCCAGCTCCCCGCGATGCCGGGCAAGCATTCGCCGGGGCCGCTGCATCTGTTCGCGCGGCTTGTGCCGCTCGCACGCCGGTCGGGTGAGGCATTCGCGGCATCCCTGCTTCGGATTCCTCCGAGGGCCGTGTTCCGCCCTTTCCCCCGCTGCTTGTCTCCGGTGTGGGCCGGCTTCCGACCGCTCCCGATGGCGTTGGACGCCGTGCGGGCAACACTCTTTTTCTTCGTGGCGGCATTGCTCCTTGCGTTCGCGGGGCGGAACCGCCCGGGCGATGTGGCATTTTCGGGCTTCACCCCGGTGATGGCACTGGCGGCCGTGGGGCGCTTTCGCCTCCGGGCGTCCCGGGGGCGGCGGCGCAAACGATGTGGGCGGCAGAGCGATCACCTGTCTGGCGGCGCGCGCCGGCGGTTGCGGACGGCGGGACGGTCCGTCCGCCCGTTCGGCGCGATCCCGGAGGTCGCGGATTCGCCGGGCCACCATTTCGAGGCGCCGGGCCACGTCGGGCAGGCGGGCCGCGTGCAGGTTTTTGATGGCCACCTCCACATGGTGCAGCCGGCGTTCGAGCTCTTCGGGCGGCAGGGCGCGCCACGCCGCGAGGCGGGCGACGATTTCCCGACGCGGCGGAGCGCTCCGGGCCTCCCCTTTCGGCGCGGGCGGCGCCCGGCGCAGGCGTTGCGGCTGGCGGCCCCGGGGCGGCGGCGGCGCCTGCTCCAAGCGGCGGGGCTGCATTCGGCGGGGCGGCGGCGGAGCGGCCTCCCTCCCCCGGCAGGCGGGACCCGCGGGGCCCGCGGAACGGCATTCGTGAGGCGGATGGACGCCGGCGGCACGCATGGCGTCATGCATTCTTTCCTGGAGGCGCTCCTGTTGCTCCCTCACCTCGCGGGCGGCTTCGTGGTTGCCGGCGGCGCGCAATTCCTCCCGTTGAGCGTCGAGTTCACGGACCTGCTCCCGAAGCTCGCGAACTTCCGGGGGCAGGGGACGGCCCTGGCCGAGGAGGGGGCCTTGGGCCCACAGTCCCAGGGCCAGCAACATCAAGATGCGGGGAATGATTTTCATGGCGAATGATTCCGTTCGGACCGGATTTCGCGGCCTCCACGACCCCGACACCGGTCCGTTGTTGTTTCGTGCTTGGTTCAAAGGTCCTCTTTTGCGGAACGGACTCAAGCGAAATTCGCCATTTTCCCCGCCCCTCCCTCCGGCTTCTTCCGGGCCGCCCGCGCGCCGCGTCCGAGGCGGCGCGGGACAAGGCGGCGTCTTCGCGGAGGGGCGGACAAAACGACGCGGGCGCGGGAGCGCCCCGGGGGAATTTTTCTCCGGGCCGGGCGATTTGCCTTTGCAGGCGGGCCGGCGTTTTTACACTGCGGCCATGACGAACGAACCGTTGTTGCAGGTGGAGCTGCCGGGGATTCCGAAAATCCGGAGCGGCAAGGTGCGCGAGATGTTCGACCTCGGCGAGGCGCTGCTCATGGTGGCCACCGACCGGATCTCCGCCTTTGACGTGATCATGCCCAACGGCATCCCCCGCAAGGGCGAGGTGCTGACCCAGATTTCCTTCTTCTGGTTCGACCGGTTCGCGTCACTGACCCCGAACCACCTCCGCCAGGGCCCGGATGATCCCCTCCCGCCCGCGCTCGCGGACCGGGCCGGGCAACTCCGCGGCCGCTGCATGGTGGTGGACAAGGCGGAACCGCTCCCCATCGAGTGCGTGGTGCGCGGTTACCTCGCCGGCTCGGGCTGGAAGGAATACCGCCAGTCCGGCACGGTGTGCGGGATTCCGCTTCCGGAGGGGCTCACCGAATCCGCCGAGCTGCCGGAGCCGATCTTCACCCCCGCCACCAAGGCCGAGGAGGGCCACGACGAAAACATCCCCTTCGCCGAGGCGGAGCGCCTCGTGGGGGCGGACCTCGCGGCGCGGGTGCGTGACCTGAGCATCCGGCTTTATTCGGAAGGGCGCGCCTACGCCCGCGAACGGGGCATCATCATCGCCGACACCAAGTTCGAGTTCGGCCTGCGGGACGGGGAACTGATCCTGATTGACGAGGTGCTCACGCCGGATTCCTCGCGCTTCTGGCCGGCGGACCAGTACGCCCCCGGTCGCGGCCAGCCGAGCTTCGACAAGCAGTTCGTGCGCGACTACCTCGAAACCCTCGACTGGAACAAGCAACCGCCCGGCCCGGAACTCCCGCCGGAAATCGTCGCCCGCACCAGCGCCAAATACCTCGAAGCCTACGAACGCCTCGTGGGCCGGCCGCTGGGCGAATAACGGCCGCGGCGGCGCGCGCCGGCCCGGGCCCCCGCCGCCCGCTTCCGGAAACCCCGCCATGCTGCGCCGGCCACGCCGCCCGCCGCGCGGACGGACCGGCGTCGGCGGGCGGCTCGCGTTCGGGCGCGGCGCGTGCTAAAAGCGGCCCATGCCGCGCGCGCCTCGGAACCGCCCGGCCCGGCTGGCCGGTTTGTTCGGGCTCCTGCTGTTGGTGGCGGGGGCGGCGTTCTGGTTCCGCCATCGCGCCCCGGCTTCGCCTCCTTCCCCCTCCCGCGCCCGCCCGCCCGCCGCGCGGGACGACCGCCAACTGCTGGCCGAGCTCCGGGCGCTGGAGGCCCGCGAACGGCAGATGGACGAAACCGTCTGGGCGCCGGAACGGCGGGCGGAACGCCACGGACGGCTGTTCGTCCGGCTTTGGGACGCGCTCAATCACGGCGACGACGACGCAACCACGCTGGCGGCCTTCCCGCTGGAAACGATCCGGCTGCCACGCTTCGGCGCGCCGGAAACGCTGCCCCACGGCATCCGGCGCCACCGCCCCGCGGGCGAGGGGCGCGCGCTTTCCGCCGCCGAATGGCGCGCCTGGGCGCGGGCGCGCGCCGCGGAGGGGTGGCGGTTGGAGCACGTCGAGTTCCGGCACCACCAGTTCGACCTCCGCCCCGACGGCGCGCCCGCCCGGAGCGTGTTCGCCTTTCGCGCCCACCTGTTCCGGCCGGCCCGCGCGGCGGCGGGTTCCGGCTCCCCGACGGCCGCCCCGGAACTGCGCGTCCTGCTCACGGGGCGGTTGAACGTGGAATGGGCGGAGGGCGAAGCGCCCGCCGTGCGGCGGCTGGACGCCTCGGACCTCACCCTTCTGCGCCGGGCCGGCCCGCCGCCGTTCCGGCGCACCTTGTTCGCGGAGGTCGCGCCGCCGCCGAAGTCGTTTTTCACCGATCCCCTCATCGTCCGCGACCTCGATGGCGACGGCGCGCCGGAAATCATCCTGACCGCCGCCAACCAGGTGTTTTTTCGCCGCGCCGGGAAATGGGTCACCCGCCCGCTCTGCGACGAGGGGCCGGGCCTGATCTTCACGGCGGTGATGAGCGATTTCGACGGCGACGGCCGGGACGATCTGCTGGTGGCGCGGTTTGGCGGGTTGTTTCTGTTTTCCGAGCTGCGCGACGGCCGCTTCGTCGGCCCGGCGCGCCAGGTGTGGACCGCCGCGCCGCGGCTGCGTTACGGGCAGGTGTTGACCTGCGGCGACCTGGACGGCGACGGCGATCTGGACGTCTGGCTGGGCCAGTACAAAAACCCCTACGACGGGGGCCAGATGCCCACCCCCTACTACGACGCCAACGACGGCCACCCCGACTGGCTGCTGCTGAACGACGGCCACGGGCGGTTCACCGACGTCACCGAGGCGCGCGGGCTGGCGGCGCACCGCTTTCGGCGGACGTATGGCGGCTCGTTCGTGGACGCCGACGCGGACGGGGACCTGGACCTGCTGGTGGTCAGCGATTTTTCCGGCGTGGCGCTCTACGCGAACGACGGACGCGGCTTTTTCCGGGACGTAACGGCGGAGCGGTTCGACGAGCCGAAGGGTTTCGGCATGGCGCACGCGGCGGCGGATTTCGACCGGGACGGGCGGCTGGATTTGCTGGTCACCGGGATGCGCTGTCCCACGGCGTTGCGGCTGGCTCACCTGGGACTGAGCCGGCCCGGCTTTCCCGAATACGCGCGCATGGCCCCGCGCATGACGGCGGGTTGCCGGCTCTACGCCGGCGACGCGGCGGGGCGGTTCCGCCAAAGCCCGCTGGTCGCCGGCGTGGCCAACGCGGGCTGGGCGTGGGGTCCGGCGGCCTTCGATCTGGAAAACGACGGCTTCCTCGAGGTCGCCATCGGCAACGGCCACGAAACCCGGCAGTCGGCCGGGGACTACGATCCCGAGTTCTGGCTGCACGACATCTACGTGGCCGACTCGCGGGAGAACCCGCTGTTGGCGGCGTATTTCGCCAGCAAATTCAGCCGCACCCGGGGGCAGGGGATGTCCTACGGCGGCTACCACGCGAACCGGCTCTGGCTGAACCTGAGCGGGCGGCGGTTCACGGAAGCCGCCTGGCTGCTGGGCGTGGCGGTGGAGCAGGATTCCCGCAACGTCATCGCCGCCGACGTGGACGGCGACGGGCGGCAGGATTTGGTGGTGACGACCTTCGAGACCTGGCCCGCCGAGCGCCAGACGGTGCGGGTCTTTCGCAACGAAATCCCGGACGCCGGCCACTGGATCGCCTTTCGCGTGCCCGTTCCCGGCGCCTGCGTGACGCTGTTCCACGGCGGACGGGTGGACCGGCGCTGGATTCTCACCGGCGATTCCCACCGCGCCGAGGCCCCGCCCGTCGCTCACTTCGGCCTGGGCGCCGAAACCGCGGTGGACGCCGTCGAGGTCACCCTCCCCGGCGGCCGCGTCCTCCGCCGGGAGAAACCGGCGGTGGATCGGACGCACTCCCTGCCTTGGAGCCTGCCTGAAAAACGGCCCCTTCCCCCGCGGGAGGCCCGCGGCCCGCGGAAAAGGCGCAGAGCCCACCCCGGGCACCGGCCGGACTCCCGCGCCCGCCGGGGGCGGCGGACCGTCCGAAAAGGCCGCGTTTCCGAAAACTTTTGGCGCTTCCGCCGGAAATTATTAAAATAGATTATGAGGATTTGCCCGCTCGGGAAGTGGTGGTTCGTCGTCGGCGCGCTGGGATGGGCGGGCATGGTGTCCGCCGGGGCCGCCGCGGAATCGCCGGTCATCAGCGAACTCATGGCCGCGAACGCACACACGCTGGCCGACGAGACCGGCGCGCATCCCGACTGGATCGAGATTCACAACCCCGGGGCGGCCCCGGTCAACCTCGCGGGCTGGTATCTGACCGATTCCCCCGGACGGCTCACGCAATGGCGGTTTCCGGCCACGAACCTGGTGGCGGGCGGCTACCTGGTGGTGTTCGCCTCGGGACGGGATCGCCGCGTGCCGGGACAGCCGCTGCACACGAATTTCAAGCTGGCCGAGGACGGCGAATATCTCGCGCTGGTGCGCCCGGACGGCGCCACGGTGGCCCACGCTTACGCCCCGAAATACCCGCCCCTGTTGCGGGATGTCTCCTGCGGACTGGGGCAATCCAGCGAACCGGTCGAGCTGCTCCGCGCCGACGCCCCGGCCCGCTGGCGGGTGCCGCCGGACGACCGGACGGGACGGGACTGGGTGGAACCGGACTTCGACGATCAGGAGTGGGCGGTCGGCGCGGTGGCGGTGGGGTTCGACCGGACGGACGAAGCGGCGTTGAAACCGCGGTTCGTGACCGACGTGGAGGCCGCCCTGGCCGACAAGAACGGAAGCCTCTACCTGCGCGCGCCGTTCGTCGTGGACGACCTCACCCTCCTTCAGGATCTGCTGCTGCGCGTCCAGTACAACGACGGGTTTGCCCTCTACCTCAACGGCGTCGAGCTGTTGCGGCGCCACGCGCCGCGCTTCGCGGCCGGCGGCGTGGTGGCGGATTCGGTGGCGGATTTCTCCGGAACACAGGGGGGGAACGGCTGGTTTTACGGCTACTACGACCGGGGCGCGGACGGCGACCACCGGTATGGGCCGGAGGATTTCCGCCCCTTTCCGCGCGCCACCGGACCGTGGGGGCGGGACAATTTCTGGACCGGCGACGCGTGGGACTGGCCCTCCGGCAATCCGCCGTGGACGCGCATCTCCGCCACCGACTGCCAGCCCAACAGCCTGAACCCCGGCCCCGAGCAGTGGGTGGTGCGGCGCTGGCGCAGCGGGGTGGCGGGCGCGCTCACGGCGCGGTTCCACCTGGCCCTGGCGGGGGACGTTTGCGGCTCCAGCGTCACGGCGCGCGTGTACCACAACAGCCGCCCGGTCTATGCGTGGACACTGCGTCCCCATGACCTCGCCGGGGTGGACGGGGAGGTGTTCCTGCCCGAGGTGGCGCGGGGCGACAACCTCGACTTCGCGCTCGCGCCGGTCGGCACCACCGCGCAGAAAAACGATTTGTGCAACCGGGTCATCTGGACCATCACCATCGAACAGGAGGCGTCGCCGCCGTTGACCTGGGATTCCACGGCCACCACCGCCCGGACGATCCCGGAAACGCTGCGGACCGAAGAAATTGATCTGCGGGGCAGCCGGTCCCGGCTGCTGCGGGGAACCAACGTGCTGGCCGTGCACGCCCTGAACGCCGCCGCTGACGATGACACCTTTCTGTTCCGCGCCGAACTGCTGAGCGAGCGGGCCTCGCCCATTCAACGGGAACGGGAGCGCTACTTCGTGCAGCCCACCCCCGGCGCGCCCAACGGCGCCGGCGCCGCCGATCTGGGCCCCATCATTTCGGAGGTGACGCATCATCCGCGCGTGCCCGCCCCGGGCGAGGCGGTCACCGTCACCGCCCGCCTCCGCGAAGGCTTCGCCCCCCTCGCGCGCGCCACGCTGCACTACCGGGTGATGTTTGGGCGGGAAATCGAAATCCCGCTCGTGGACGACGGCGCGCACGGCGACGGCGCGGCCGGGGACGGGCTCCATGGCGCGCGGATTCCCGCCGACGTCGCCGCGGCGGGGGAGATGATCCGCTGGTACCTCACCGCCACCGACACGGAAGGCCGCGTCGCGCGCTGGCCGCTTTATCCGGATCGCCGCAACTCGGCGCAATATCTGGGAACGATGGTGTACACCCCCCGGACCAACCGGCTGGAAACGCTGCACCTGTTCCTGCGCTCGGTCGGCCCGGCGAACACGGACGCCGGCACCCGCTGCTCGATTTTTTATTTGGGCGAATTTTACGACAACGTCTCCATCAACCGCCACGGCCAGTCCAGTCGCGGTTTCCCCAAGAAGAGCTACGACATTGATTTCAACCCCGACCACCATTTCCGCTACGCGCCCGGCGCCGCCCGGGTGGATGACATCAACCTGCTGACCACCTATCCCGACAAGGCGCACATGCGCAACATTCTGGCGTATGAAACCTACCGGAACGCCGGGGCGCCGTACCATTTTGTCCATCCCGTCCGGGTGCAGATGAACGGCGCGTTCTGGGGCGACGCCCACCTGGTGGAAAACGGCGACGACAACTGGCTCAAGCGCATCGGGCTCGATCCCCGGGGCGCGCTCTACAAGATGTACAACAGCTTTCGCGAACTCAAAGACACCACCATCGGCGTCAATGGACGGAACGCGGAAAAGAAGACCCGCAAAAACGAGGGCAACGCCGACCTGCGGGCCCTCTTCCGCGGCGTGGTGCAACAAAGCGGCGAGGCCCGGCGGCGCTATCTCTATGACCACCTCAACCTCCCCGAGATGGTCAACTACCTGGCCGCCCGCGCCATCACCGGCGACCGGGACTGCTGCCACAAAAATTACTATCTCTACCGCGACAGCGACAACACCGGCGAATGGTGGGGCATGCCGTGGGACGTGGATCTCAGTTTCGGGCGCAACTGGAACAGCGCGCGAACCTACTGGGACGACACCATGCACCCGGAAAACGGCCTGTTCGTGGGCGACAACAACGGCCTGTTCCATGCCCTCTTTACCACGCCGGAAATCCGGGAAATGTATTTGCGTCGGGTGCGCACCCTGATGGACGAGCTGCTCCAGCCGCCCGGCACACCGCCGGAGCGGCTCAAATATGAACAACGCATTGACGAGCTGGCGGCGATCATCGGGCCGGACGCGGCGCTGGATTTCGCGAAATGGCCCACCTGGGGCCGGGGCCGGGCCATCTCGACGTGCTGCATCCAAACATTGCCGGAGGCCGTCGCCATCTTGAAAAACGAATATCTCGTCAAGCGGCGACAGTACCTGTTCAGCGGCCGCGTGTCGGGCAGCCGGGAACTGCCCGCCGCCCAGTCCGTCAACGCCCGGGTGTTGTTCAAGGCGGTGGAATACGCGCCGGCCTCCCGCCATCAGGACGAGGAATACCTCACGCTGCTGAATCCGAACCGCTACGCCGTGGATATTTCCGGCTGGCGGATTTCCGGGGGCGTCCGGTTCACCTTCGCGGGCGGCACCGTCATCCCGGCCCGGGGCACTTTATACGTGTCGCCCAACGTGGCGGCCTTTCGCAAACGAACGACCAGTCCCACCCGCAACGAGGCGCGGTTCGTGGTCGGCCCTTATCAAGGACGTCTTTCCGCGCGCGGGGAAACGCTGCTCCTCACCGACACGCGCGGGCGGAAAGTTCATGCCCTGAGCTATCCCGGCGCCCCCTCGCCGGCGCAGCGCTTCCTCCGCATCACGGAACTCATGTACCACCCCGCGCCCCCGGCGGAGGACAGTCCTTATACGGCGGAGGACTTTGAATATATCGAGCTGAAAAACATCGGCCCGGACCCGGTGGATTTGACCGGCGTCCGGTTCGTCGGCGGCGTCCGGTTCGATTTTACCGCCAGCCGCGTGACGGAGCTGCCGCCCGGCGCGACGGCGCTGCTGGTGCGCAACGAGGCGGCCTTCACCGCGCGTTACGGCGCGGACCGCCCCGTCGCCGGTGTTTATACCGGCAGTCTGGACAACGGCGGCGAGCGGGTGCGCCTGCTCGACGCGGAAAACGAGGAAATCCTCGATTTCCACTACCGCGACGACTGGTACCCGGTCACCGACGGGCCGGGCTTTTCCCTGGTCATCGCCGAGGAAACGGCGTCGTTCGCGGTCTGGGACACGGCCGGCGGCTGGCGGGCCAGCGCCGCGCCGGGCGGATCGCCGGGCGATGAAGATCCCGCGCCGACGCCGGCGACGCCGGTGTGGATCAACGAAGTCCTCACGCGGCCCGCGGACGCGGAGGCCCAAGACGCCGTGGAATTGTACAATCCGGGCGATCAGCCCGTGAACGTCGGCGGCTGGTTTTTGACGGACGATTTTCTCGCCCCGCGCAAGTTCCGCATCCCGGATGGCACCCGGATTCCGGCGGGCGGCTACCGGGTGTTCGACGAGCGGGATTTTCAATCCGCGCCGGACGAGGAACGGAGATTCGCGTTCAGCGCGAAGGGGGACGCGGTATATTTATTCGCCGCCACGCCGGCAGGCGTCCTGACCGGCTATGTACACGGATATGAATTCGGCGCGGCGGAAGCCGGGGTCTCCTTCGGGCGCCACGTCAACAGCGTGGGCAAGGTGTTTTTCGTGCCGCAGCAGGAACCCACCCTGGACGCGCCCAACCGTCCCCCGCGCGTGGGGCCGGTGGTGATTTCCCGAATCATGTATCGCCCGCCCGATCTCGGCTGTTTCGCGCCCTACGACAACACCCGTGACGAATATGTCGAGCTGCGCAATCTCACGGATCAAGCGGTGCCCCTGTTCGACCCGGAAAACCCGCGCCACACCTGGCGCGTGCGCGGCGGCGTGGATTTTGACTTTCCCGAGGACGTGACGCTGCCGCCGGGGGGGCGCGTCATCCTGGTTCACCTGGATCCCCTCCGGCAGCCGCGGGAATGGCAACGCCTGCGCGAACGATTCGGGTTCAATGATGACACGCCGGTGCTCGGTCCGTATCGCGGCAAGCTGAACAACGCGGGCGACCGGCTCCGGCTGGAGCGCCCCGTGATGGCGGGCAAAAACAAAGCGGTTTATGGCTGGGTGGACGAGGTGGCGTATCATGACGAACCTCCGTGGCCCGTGGAGGCCGACGGCACGGGGCTTGTGCTGCGCCGCGTCCCGCTGGATGCCTTCGGCAACGACCCGGCCCACTGGCGGGCGGTTTCGGTCCAACCGCCCGTCATTGTCGAACAACCGGCCGACGCGCTGGTGCGGCCCGGCGGGGAAGCGGTTTTTTCCGTGCGCGTCGCGCATCCGGAAACCGTGACCTATCAGTGGCTCCATGACGGCGCGCCCCTGGCCGGCGCCACCGGCTCCCGGCTGCGCCTGCCCGCCGTGACGTTGGCCGATCAAGGCAATTACCAGGTGCGGATCCGCAACGCGGACGGCGCGGTGTTGAGCCGGGCGGCCCGGCTCGCGCTGCTGGTCCCGCTGAAATATCTCGAACAGCCCCGGGACACCGTGGTGCTGGAGGGGGAAACGGCCACCTTCCACGCCGCGGTCAGCGGGAGCCCGCCGCCGTTCGGCTTCCGCTGGGAACACAATGACACGGTGTTGCCCCCCCAGGTGCGCGACACGCCGCGCACCGCGCTGACGCTCCCCAACGTGCGCCTGGAGGACGCCGGCCTCTATCGTGTGGTGGTGACCAACGCCGCCCGGCCGGCGCCGGGGCTCCTCAGTCGCCAGGCGCGCCTGACGGTGCTGGCCGACCGCGACCACGACCACATGGCGGACGTCTGGGAAAAGCGGTTCGGGTTCGACCCCGCCCACGCCGGAGACGGCGCGGAGGACGCGGACGGCGACGGACTCTCCAACGCCGACGAGTACCGGGCCGGCACCCACCCGCGGGATCCGGACAGCGCGTTGCGGATCGAGCGGATCTCCTTCGACGAGACGCTGCGGCTTCAGTTTACGGCCGTCGCCCGCCACGCCTACACGGTGGAGGTGAAGGCATCCCTGGCGGACTCCGCCTGGCGTCCGCTGGCCGAAGTGTCCGCCGCGCCGACCAATCGCGTGGTGACCGTCACCGCGCCGGTGGACGACGCGCCGCGTTTTTACCGCCTGCGTCTTCCGTGACCGCCCGCGGCCGGGGAAACCCGCCCGCCGGACGAAAACCGGGCGTCAAACGCCGCGGCCGGCGGAAAGGCGGGAATGAAGGCTTGCCCCGGGCGGAAGGGGACAACATAAGTGGCGGGGCGGCGGCAACTTTTCGCGGTTCAGGTTGTATAACCCCGCGGGCAGACCCGGAACGCCGATATGGCCGGACTTTCCATCACCGAGATTTTGACGAGCCACGGGCTGATGCAGCCCGGGGAGCTGGAGCGGTGGCGCGAAGAGTGCGCCGAACGCCGGCGGCTGCTCGCGGAATGGGAGGCCCGCGCCGCCGAGGCGGATCGCCGGGCCGCGCCCCAGGAGCCGGAACCGCCCGGGCCCCGGAGTTTCCTGGCGTTCTTGCAGGACCGGCGCGGCCTCGACGACGAGGCCTTTTACGCGAAGCTGGCCGCGGCGGTGGGCTGGGAGTTCCTGCCCCGGCCGCCGGTGCCGAAGGAGGACGAGGTGCAGGAGCGGCTGGAATTGCAGGAGCTGCTCTCCCCCAAGGTGGCCCGCCAGTTCTCGGTGCTGCCGGTGAAACGCCCCCGCGACGCCGAGGACGACCCGGAGGCGCCGGACCGGTTCTGGTTCGTGACCAGCGATCCGTTTGACGCCGCGATGCAGGCGGCGGTGCGCTTTTCCGCCAAAATCGAGCCGGAGTTCGCCCTGGCCACGCCGGAGGACATCAGCAACGCGCTGGACGGGGTGTACGGCGTGGGCAGCGAGGCGTTGATGGGGGTGGCCCGCGACGAAAAGGAAACCGAGGAGGACACGGCGAAGGACGTGGATTTGGACGACAAGGAGGCGAGCGTCATCAAGTTCGTCAACCAGGTCATCCTCGAAGCCCAGCGCCGGCGCGCCACGGACATCCATTTCGAGCCGCAGGAGCGGGAGCTGCGCATCCGGTACCGGGTGGACGGCATGCTCGAACGGGCCAAGGTGCCGGACAACTTGAAGGACTACCAGTCGGCCATCCTCTCGCGCATCAAGGTGATGGCGAAGATGAACATCGCCGAGCGCCGCCTGCCGCAGGACGGTCGCATCAACGTGCGGATCGGCGGGCAGGAGATTGACATCCGCGTCTCGACGGTGCCGACGGTGTACGGCGAGAGCATTTCGTTGCGGCTGCTGTTGCGCGACCGGCAGAAGGTCACCCTGACCTCGCTCGGGTATCCGCCCCGCGAACGCCGCGTCATCGAGAACATCATCGTCAAGCCGCACGGCATCTTTCTGGTGACCGGGCCGACCGGCTCGGGCAAATCCACCACCCTGTACGCCTGTCTCCAGACCATCAACGTGCCCACCAAACGCATCCTGACGGTCGAGGACCCGGTCGAGTACGAGATCGAGGGCATCAACCAGATCGCCATCCGGCCCGAGATCGGGCTGACCTTCGCCACCGGACTGCGCCACATCCTGCGGCAGGATCCGAACGTGGTGATGGTGGGCGAGATTCGCGACCTCGAGACGGCGGAGATCGCCATCCGCGCGGCGCTCACGGGTCACCTGGTCTTCAGCACCCTGCACACGAACGACGCCGCCAGCGCCTTCACCCGGTTGATTGACATGGGCATCGAACCGTTTCTGGTGGCGTCCTCGGTCGAGGCGGTGCTGGCCCGGCGGCTGGTGCGGTTGATCTGCCCGCATTGCATGACGGAAGTGGACATGAGCGGGCCGCAAAAACAGCAGGTGCTGCGGAACAAGCTGTTCCCGTTCGACGTCTTCCCCAACCCCACCTTTTACACGGGCGCCGGCTGCGAGGAATGCCGCGAACAGGGGTACCTGGGCCGCACCGGCATCTACGAGCTGCTCGAGGTGCAGGACAACATCCGGCCCCTGATCATGAACCGCGCCCCTTCGACCGAGATTCGCGAGGCGGCGCTGGCCAACAACATGAAGACCCTCCGGCAGGCCGGCTGGCATCGCACCCAGTTCCGCGAACCCCGCCCCGACGGACCGCCCGTGCCGCCGGAATTGCGGGGCCGGCCCACCACCATGGAAGAGGTCCTGCGCGTCACCCAGACCGAGGAACACCTCGCCGCGTTGATGGAGGATGAACGCACCGTGATGCTGTCCGCGGCGGGCGCCTCCGCTCCCGCGCCCGATGCTCCGCCGCCCCTGGTCACGTCGTGAAAAAGCGTCCCTGGCAAACCTGCAACGTCTTTTCCGCCGGGCCGGACGGCTGGCGGTTGTGGCGGTTTCAGCGGGCGAAAGGCGGCGTCACGCTGGAGCGCGAGGAGCAGGGCGAAGCGGAACAGGGCATCCCGGGCAACCTGGCCACCCGCTCCCTCCGCCATCTGTGGCAGCCGTTGATCAACGTGGCCTGGCTGCCGCCGGAAACCGTTTTCCTGCGGGTGATCGAACTGCCGGCGGGCGACCCCGCGGAGGCGCCGATGATGGTCGGCTTCGAGCTGGAACGGCTCTCCCCCCTGCCGGTGGCGGACATCTACTGGACCTGCGAAGTCCTCCCCGGCGACCCCGGCCGGCCGTTGACGGTGATCGTCATCATGGCCGCCCGGGAGGCGGTCGAGGCCTGCGTGCGGCGGTGCGAGCAAACCGGCTGCGTGCCGGATCGCATCGAGCTGCCGCTGGTGCGCGAGCTGCTCGAATGCCGGCCGGAAACCGACGGCGCGTGGCTGCTGCTGCGGCGGGAGGGCGACCAAATCACCTGCCTGCTGGCCTGGTGGGCCGACGGACGGCCGCGGCACGTGGCGCTGGAACAGTTCGCGGACACGGACGCGGACGCGCCCGAGCGGCTGGCGCGGCTGGCGCGCGACACGGCCTGGGCGGGCGAGCTGGAAGGCTGGCACGGCCCGCGCACCCGCTGGCATCTGGTGGCCGATGAAGGACTGGCCGCGCGGTTCGGGGAGTCCCTGCGGGCGGTGGCGCCGGAACTCGAAATCCGCCCTCCGCTGGCGCTCGCGGATTTGGCGGGCCGCTGCGCCGCCTCCGACACCCGGGCGAACTTCCTGCCCGAGGAGGCCCGCGCCCGCCATCGCCAGCAGTTCATTGACCGCCTCTGGATGCGGGCGTTGAGCACGGTGGCGCTGGTGTACGTGTTTGGCGTGCTGGCCTATTTCGCCTTCCTCAACATCCAGAACTACCGCAAGGACAACATCGAATACGAGATCGCCCTGATGCACCAAAGCTACACCAACGCCCTGGCCCTCAAGGCCAAGGTGGCGGTGTTGCGCAACCAGATCGAACTCAAGTTCGCCGCGCTGGACTGCCTGAAAGCCACCGCCGACAACCTGCCCCCCGAGTTGACGCTGTCATCCTTCTCGTTCCAGCACGGCCAGCGGCTGACGCTGGTCGGCACCGTGCCCACCAGTGATCAGGCCAAGGTGGCCGAATTCACCGAGGCGTTGAGCCGGGCCGAGCTGCACGGACGACGGCTCTTCAGCAAGGTCAGCACCAAGTCCATCCAGGCCCGGCCCAACCGCCCGGCGAACTGGTCCATCGCCTGCGAACTCGAACGCCCCCAGCCCTGATGAGCAGCTTCACCGCCAACCTGCGCCCGCACGAACGCCGCCTCCTCTTCGTGGTGCTGGCCGTGGTGTTCGTGGTGATCAACGTGGCCCTCGTCTGGCCGCGGTTCGGCGATTGGGAGGAAGTCCGGGCGGGGCTCGAAAAGGCCCGCCAGAAGCGCGCCGAATACCAGGCGGAGATTGACCGCATCCGGACCTACCAGCGCCAAATCCGCGAGCTGGAAGGCCAGGGCTCCGCCGTCCTGCCCGAGGCCCAGGCGCTGGACCTGCTGCGCACCATCCAGGCCAAGGCCCGGGAGGCCCGTGTCATCATCACCCAGACCCGCGCCGCCACCCCGGTCTCCGCCGCCTCCCGCACCAACTCCTTCTTCAGCGAGCAGGCCATCAACATCGTCATCACCACCGGCACGGAAGAACTGATTGATTTTCTCTACGCCATCGGCACCGGCCCCTCCATGATTCGCGTGCGCGACATGAACCTCACGCCGGACACCCCCCACTACAAACTGGTGGGCAAACTCACGCTGGTGGCCAGCTACCAAAAACAGAAAACCCGCGGCGCGCGCGGCTCGCGAAAACCTCGCGTCGCATCCTCCAGCAAACCGTGAAAACGCTTCTTTCCATCCTGATCGGAGCCGGCGCCGTGGCTGGCGCCGCCGGGCTGCGCGTGAACGCTAGCGATCCCGCGCCCGCGCCGCCCGTGCCCGCGCCCGCGCCCGCCAAACCAGGCGCCAGGCCGGCCGCCCCTTCCGCCCCCCCCGCGCCGGCCGCCCCGAAAACCGCCCCTTCCGCCCCCCGGAAGACCGCCCCCCCCGCGCCGGCGCCGCCCACCATCACGCGCCGTCCGGTGCCCCGCTCCTCCCGCTGGCATCCCTCGACCAACCGCGTCACCGTGCCGCCGCGGCGGACCTCCGCGGCCGCGCCTTCCGTGCCCGCGCTTCCCGCCCCGCCGCGGGTCTTTCCCGGCGCCGCCCGGCGGGCGAACCCGACGCCCCCCCCCTCCGCCTCGCCCGCTTCCGCTCCGGCGCCGGACGGCTCGGGGGATTCCCAGGCGCCCATCCCGCCTCCCACCGGCGCGGGCGGCGCGCGCCATCCGGACGACGTCATCCCCGCCGGGAGCCTGCAATTTCAGGCCCTGCCCCTGGAGCAGGCGCTCACCTACTACGCCGAACTGACCGGGCGCACCATCCTCCGCCCGGCGGCCCTGCCGGACGTGGCCATCACATTGAAGACCCAGACCGACCTCACCCGCAAGGAGGCCATCGAGGCGCTGGACAGCGTGCTGGCGCTGAACGGAATCTCCATGGTGAACACCGGCGGGAAATTCGTCACCGCCGTGCCCACCAAGCAGGTCCTGCAGGAAGCGCCGAAATTCATGGAAGGCGACGCCGAGGCATTGCCGGAGGCCTCGCAATACGTCACCAAGCTGGTCACCCTGAAATACATCGCCCCCTCCGACGCGGCCCAAATCCTGCAGGACTTCAGCAAGGTGCCCAACGGCATCGTGGCACTGGACGAGAGTAAAACCCTCATTCTTCGGGACTACGCCGCCAACATCAAACGGATGCTGGAGGTCTTGCAACGCGTGGATCAGGAGGAAAAGCTCGACTACACCCTCGCCGTCATCCCCATCAAATACGGCAAGGTGGACGACATCTACGACACCATGAGCAGCCTGATCAGCGGCAGCGCCGGGGGCGGCAGCCTCAGCCGCTCCCGCTCCGGCGGATTGTCCAGCCGGTTGAACTCCGGCTTCGGCGGCGGCTTCGGTTCGAGCTACAACTCCGGTTTCGGTTCCCGCTACGGCGGCGGCTACGGCGGCAGTTACGGGTCGCGTTACGGCGGCAGCTATGGCTCCCGCTACGGCGGCTACCGGCCCTACCAGAAGGACATGGGCCCCGTGGAGGCCGGGATGCCGCCGGACGGTCCGGAGTACCGCCCCTTCCAGGTGCGCACCGGCCCGGCCACCAGCCGCGGCCGCACCTCCAGCACCTCCTTCAGCCAGCGGTTGCGGAATATCGTGAACAAAGCCTCCGGGGACAAGGAGGTCGAAATCCTCCAAGACGCCCGCATCGTCCCGGACGAACGCTCCAACTCCCTCATCGTGTTCGCCAACAAAACCGACATGGCCATGATCACCAACATCCTGGCCAAGGTGGACACCCTCCAGGCCCAGGTCCTCATCGAGGCGGTCATCATGAACGTCAGCCTGAGCGACGATTTCACCTTCGGCGTCTCGGCCTACCTCAAAAACCAGTCCGGCAAGTGGAACAACAAGTTCCTCATGAACCCGAACACCGTCTTCAGCGGCGTCACCAACCTGGCCTCCGGCAATCCCAGCGGCCTCACGTGGCTGGGCAATTACAACGACGAAATGACCGTGGTCGTGCAGGCCATCGCCGCCACCGGCAAGGGACAGATCGTGGCCACCCCCCGCATCCAGACCAGCCACGCCATGCAGGCCAGCTTCAGCGTGGGCGAGAGCGTGCCCTACGTCACCTCCACCTACTACGGCAGCTTCACCGGCCCCAGCTCCAGCTTCAGCCAGCTCAACGTCCAAAACCGGCTGGACGTCATCCCCTACATCACCCCCGACAACCTGGTGGTGATGGACATCGCGCAGCACATCGAGGAGATCAGCGGCTTCAAGAAATTCGAAGGCGTGGGCGAACTGCCCCAGACCATCAACCGCGACCTTCAGGCCACCATCTCCGTGCGCGACGGCGACACCATCATCCTGGGCGGCTACGTGCGCGCCGCCCGCAACCGGAACAACTCCGGCATCCCCTTCCTCAAGGACATCCCCTTCTTGGGCGCGCTCTTCCGCACCAAGTCCCACAAATCCGCCCGCACGGAAATGGTGGTGTTCATCCGGCCCACCGTGCTGAGCAAGCCGAGCGACGCCGCCGCCTTCGCCCAGCACGAGCGCGAAACCATGCCCGGCATCAGCCAGATGGATCAGTTGATGAAAGAGGACCAAAAGCGCCTGCGCAAACAAACCGACAAGCTGGACCACCCCTGATCTCCTCACCGGAGACGACCCGCCGCGAAGGGATGAAAAGCGCCGGGCCCGCTCCGCGGCCGCTCCCGGCGTTGAGCGACTCCGCGTTCCCCCTCAACCGTTCTCGTTGATGGGGCAAACGCCCCCTTCCCTTCTTTCGGCCCCCCCGGCCTTCGGCCCTTTCCCTCACCCCACCTTCCGGCCCCAGCGGCGGCGGTAGTAGTCCACGATCACGGCGGCGATGATGACCGCGCCGGTGATGAGGCGCTTGGTTTCGTCCCGCGCGCCCATGGCCGCGAGACCGGAGTTGAGGATGGCGATGATCAGCACGCCGAAGAAGGAGCTGATGACCGAGCCCCGCCCGCCCATCAGGCTGGTGCCGCCGATGACCACCGCCGCGATGGCCTGCAATTCGAAGCCGATGCCGTCGTTCGGGTTGGCCGACTGAAACCGCGCCACGTCAATCACCGCCGCCAGCGCCACCAGCAGCCCGGTCAGCATGAACACCGCCAGCTTGCGCGGCCGGGGATCAATGCCCGAGAGCCGCACCGCCTCGGGATTGGTGCCGATGGCCACCAGGTGCCGCCCGAACACCGTCCGGGTCAGCACGAACTGGGTCCCCACCACGATGCCCAGCGCCAGCAGAAACGGCAGCGACAGGCCGAACAACGACCACTGCGTCAGCGGCGCGACCCTGGCCCCGAGGTATTCGGTGCGCGAGCCGGTGAGGAAATGCGCGCCGCCCCGGGCCATTTCGAGCATGCCCAGCGTCACGATGAAGGAGGGCAGCCGCCAGCGCAACGTGACCAGCCCGTTGAAGGCGCCGCAGGCCAGCCCGGTCAGCAACGCCACCGGCACCGCCGCCCAGAGCGGCCAGCCCGCCCGCGCCAGCAACACCCCCAGCACCACGCCGCACAGCCCCTGCACCGACCCGACCGAGAGATCAATCTCCGCGATGATCAGCACCAGCGTCATCCCGGTGGCCACCAGCATGGCGGCCGGAATCTGGTTGGCGATGGTGGCGAAATTGGTCGCGCTGAAGAAATGCCGGGTGGCCAGGCTGAAAAACAAAATCAGCCCCGCCAACGCCACCGTCAGTCCCAGATATTCCGCCGCCAGGGCGCGCCAACGACGGCCCGCCGCCCCCGGCGCCTGTGTCGTTTCACTCATGCCGTGTTTCCTCCCGGACCGCTCAAATGCCCGCTGAACGCCGCGCTCATGATCCGGTCCTCCGTCCATTCCCCGCGCCGGAACGTCGCCGCCACCCGGCCCGCCGACATCACCACGATCCGGTCGCTGATGGCGGTCAGCTCCTTCAAATCGGACGAGACCACGATCACCGCCTTGCCCCGGAGGGCCAGCTCGTCCAGCAGCCGGTAAATCTCGAACTTCGCCCCCACGTCAATGCCCCGGGTCGGTTCGTCGAAGAGGAACACGTCGGCGTCCCGCAACAGCCATTTGCCCATCACCACCTTCTGCTGGTTGCCGCCGCTGAGTTCCACCACCGGCTGTTCGCCCGAGTGGCAGCGGATGCGAAGCTGCTCGATCCAGCGGGCCGCCTCGCGCGCCTCCCGACGCGGCGCCAGCGTCCCCAGCGCGCCGGCCCAGCGCCGCAGGCTGGGCAGGGTGAGGTTGGCGCGGACCGGTTGCGGCAGCAGCAGCCCCTCCGCCTTGCGGTCCTCCGTCACGAAGGCGATCCCCGCCCGGACGGCGTCGCGCGGGGAGCGAATCCGCGCCGGCGCGGCCCCGCCCCGCAGAAAAATCCGGCCCCGCTCCGGACGGTCCGCGCCGAACACCGCCCGCAACGTCTCGGTCCGCCCCGCGCCCATCAGGCCGGCGAAGCCCAGAATCTCGCCCGCCCGCGCCTCGAAACTCACCCCGCGCACCCGCTCGCCCGCCCACAAATCCCGCACCGCCAGCCGGACCGGTCCCGGTTGCCGCTCCCGCGAACCGAGAAACTCCGGCAGCTCGCGCCCCACCATCAGCCGGACCAGCTCGTCCGCCGACACCTCCGCCGCGGGGCGGGTGGCCACCACCTCGCCGTCGCGCAACACGGTCACCCGGTCGGCGAGTTGCTGGATTTCCTCGAGCCGGTGCGAGATGTAGAGCACCGCGCCGCCCCGCGCCCGAAAGGCGCGCACCTGCGCGAACAGCCGCTCGATCTCCCGCCCGGTCAGCGCGGCGGTGGGCTCGTCCAGAATCAGCAGGCGACACTCCCGGCGCAGCCCGGCGGCGATCTCGACCATCTGCTGCTGTCCGATGCCCAGTCGCGCCACCGGGCAGGTCGGGTCCAGCTCGTCCAAGCCCAGCCGCCCCAGCGCTTCGGCGGCGGCGGCGTTCAGGCGCGGATAATCAATCCAGCCCCAGCGGCGTGGCAGCTCGTCGAAAAAGATGTTTTCCGCCACCGTGAGCGTGGGGATGAGATTGAGCTCCTGGAGCACCATGTGGATGCCGCGGGCCTCGGCGGCCTTGCGCGAACGCGGCGCGAACGGCGCGCCGTCCAGCCGGATTTCGCCGGTGTCGGCGGGCGTCAACCCCGCCAGAATCCGGCACAACGTGCTCTTGCCCGCGCCGTTTTCCCCCACCAACGCATGGATTTCCCCGGACCGGAGGTCCAGGGCCGCCTCGCGCAACACGGGCGCCGCGTAGGACTTGCCCAGACCCCGCGCCCGCAGAAAAGGCGTCGCGTTTGTCCTGCTTTCGGGGGTCGCCATGCGGCCTTCACCCTGACCGCTTCCCACCGTCTCAGGCAAGCCGAAAGGCCCGCCGCCGGCAAGGCCGCTGAAACAGCCCCGAACAAAACGCGCCGGCAGACCTCGGCGTTCCGCCGCACCTGATCCGCCAGACGCGGAGGCTCCCCAAGGGAATCATCGCGTCCTCCGCGGTGAAAAACACGCGGGAAGGAAACCGGACGCCCGTCACCCCGGCGGTGGCGGAGGGGGGCGCCTGGAGGAGGCGGGGCGGGCCCTACCGGCCGGGACGCGGCATGCAGACGAGGGTGTGATTGATCCGGGGGGCGGTGGCGGGCCAGCGGAGTTTCTCGCCCCGGAAATCGGTCATCCGCACGTAGTACTCGAGATCGCCGCCGGCGGTGG